>NZ_JBICYT010000001.1:0-109571 GCF_043201215.1 Streptomyces sp. NPDC048331
AGGCCGCGGCCCGATCGAAGTCGAGCCGCGGGTTCGCCTCGAAGAAGTGGAAATGCGAGGTCACGCTCACCGGAACGGCGGCGGTGTTGCGCACGTGCAGGTGCAGGACCGGCTCGGGCTGGGGGGCACCGGGGCCGGGGACGACCGCGCCGGGGGCGTCGTCACCGAGCGGGACAGCGCCCTGGATGGGGGACGAGACCACCGCGAGACGAGATCCGTCGTCGAAGACGGCCTCCACGTGGACCTCGGCGACCACGTCGGCGACGCCCGGCAGGACATCGCCGGGACCCAGGACGCCGCGGGCCTCCTCGATGGCCTCCGCGAGCCGCTTGCCGTCGCGCGCCGCCTCGCAGACCGTGTCCGCGATCAGCGCGGTGGCCTCCGGGACATTCAGTTTCAGGCCACGGGCCCGCCGGGCCCTGGCCAGCTCCGCAGCGCTGCGGAGCAGCAGCCGGTCGCGCTCCGTAGGGGTCAGCCGCACGCCGATCCACCACCTCTTGAGTCGATGGGTTAGAGCATCACTCTAACTCTTCATTTCCTCGCGGGGAATCATTGACCTGGAGGCAAGCCTTGGGTCACATTGAGTGTCGCTCAAACAAAGCGCAACCACCCCCCGCCCTGCCAAGGGAGTCCCCCCATGCCCATCGAACAGCGCGGAGTCGACACCATCCCCGAGGACGAGCGGACGAGTGGTCCCCGTGACCTGATCTCGATCCTTCTCGGCTCCAACCTCTGCCTCGGTGTGATCGTCTTCGGCTGGCTGCCCCCGTCCTTCGGACTGGGCCTGTGGCCCTCGGTCACCGCCATCGTGACCGGCACGCTCGTCGGTATCGCCTTCACCGCGCCGCTGGCGCTCGTCTCCCTGCGCACCGCGACCAACCTCTCGACCTCCAGCGGCGCACAGTTCGGCGTCCGCGGCCGGCTGGTGGGCTCGGTGGTGGGTCTGCTGCTCTCGCTCGGCTACACCGCGCTCACCCTGTGGATCGGCGGCGACGTGATGGTGGGCGTCCTCTCGCGGCTCACCGGGCTGCCGGACACCGGGGCGACGCGCGGCGTGATGTACGGCGTGCTCGCCGCGTGCACCGTCGTCGCGGCCGTCTTCGGCTACCGGCTTCTGCTGCGCATGAGCAAGATCCTGGCCATCGGCATGGTGGTCCTGCTGGCCGTCGGCGTCTTCGCCTACTCCGGGGACTTCACCACCGCCGCCCCGCCGGAGACCTCGTACCTGCTCGGCTCCTTCTGGCCGACCTGGATCCTCGCCGCCGTCGCCGCCGGGCTCAGTGGCCCGGTCGCCTTCATCACCCTGCTCGGCGACTACACCCGCTACATCTCCCCGCGCCGGCACAGCTCCCGCAAGGTGCTCTGGGCCACCTCTCTCGGCCTGCTCATCGGCCTGCTGACCCCGCAGCTGTTCGGCACCTGGACGGCGCTCGCCGCCCGGGCCGGGGCCGAGTACGCCGGCCCGCTGGTGGCGGCCTCGCCCTTCTGGTACCTGGTCCCGCTGCTCGCCGCCGCCGCCGCCGGTTCCGTCGGCAACGCCGGGCTGATGCTCTACTCGATGGGTCTCGACCTCGATGCCATCGTCCCCAAGGCCACCCGGACCACGGCCACCCTGGTCGCCGCGGCCGTCGCCACGGCCTTCGTCTTCATCGGGTCCTTCGAGTGGGACGTGCAGTCCGCGATGACCTCGTTCGTGCTGCTGCTGACCGCGATCGGCACCCCGTGGGCCGTGATCACCCTCATCGGGTACGTACGCTGCCGCGGACGCTACGACGCCGACGCGCTCCAGGTCTTCAACCGCCGCTCGGTGGGCGGCGTCTACTGGTTCCGCTCCGGCTGGAACATCGCCGCCACCGCCTCCTGGGCGATCGGCGCCGGCGTCGGCCTGCTCGCCGTGACCACCCCCTTCTACGAGGGCCCGCTGCTCGCCCTCACCGGCGGTGTGGACTGCTCGTTCGTACTGTCCGGCCTGACGGGTGGGCTCGTCTACACCGCGCTCACCGCCCGCCGCTCCCCCGCCCCGGCCGCGACGGTCGCCGCAGCCGAGGAGCCGGCGAACGCCTGAGCACCCGCGTACGTGAACCCCACAGGCCCGCACCCCGGACATCCCGGGGTGCGGGCCTGTGTGTGTGGAACGCGCGGGGACTAGCCCAGCGGGTGCATCCAGCCGTGGGTGTCGGCGCTGTGGCCGGTCTGGAGCTCCAGCAGCGCCTTGCGCAGGCGCATGGTGACCTGGCCCGGCTCGCCGTCGCCCTGGGTCCAGTTGGCACGCTCGGACTTGACCGAGCCGACCGGGGTGATGACGGCCGCGGTACCGCAGGCGAACACCTCGGTGAGGATGCCGTTCTCGTTGTCGCGCTGCCAGTCCTCGGTGGTCAGGCGGCCCTCCTCGGCGGTGTAGCCGAGGTCGCGGGCGATGGTGAGGAGGGAGTCGCGGGTGATGCCGGGAAGGAGCGAGCCGGTGAGCTCCGGGGTGACGATGCGGTCGCCGTACACGAAGTACAGGTTCATGCCGCCCATCTCCTCGATCCAGCGGTGCTCGACGGCGTCGAGCCAGACCACCTGGTCACAGCCGTGGGAAGCCGCCTGGGCCTGCGCGACCAGCGAGGCCGCGTAGTTGCCACCGGTCTTGGCCGCACCGGTGCCACCCTTGACCGCGCGGACGTAGTCCTCGGAGAGCCAGACGGAGACGGGCTTGACGCCCCCGGGGAAGTACGCGCCGGCGGGCGAGGCGATGACGATGAAGAGGAACTCGTTCGCCGGGCGGACGCCGAGGCCGACCTCGGAGGCGAACATGAAGGGGCGCAGGTAGAGGGAGGCCTCACCGGAGTCCGGCACCCAGGCGCGGTCCTGCTTGATCAGTGCGTCGCAGGCCTCGATGAAGAGCTCGGTCGGCAGCTCCGGCATGGCCATGCGGCGCGCGGAGGACTGGAAGCGCGCGGCGTTGGCCTCGGGGCGGAAGGTGGCCACGGTGCCGTCGGGCTGGCGGTAGGCCTTGAGGCCCTCGAAGATCGTCTGCGCGTAGTGCAGCGTCATGTTCGCCGGGTCGATCGCGAGCGGCGCGTACGGGACCAGCTCGGCATCGTGCCAGCCGCGACCCTCGGTCCACTTGATCGTCACCATGTGGTCGGTGAAGTGGCGGCCGAAGCCGGGGCTGGCCAGGATCGCCTCGCGCTCCGCATCGGACAGCGGGTTCGAGGAGGGCTTGAGCTCGATCGTGGGCGTCGTCATGAGTGCTTGTCCTTCACCGGTTGTGTATGGCGGACCGCGCTCACGGCGTACTAGGACGTCCGAGCTTCCCCGCATTCCGCGGCCTCGCGTTCGATTATCGCGCGCGGGCAGGCTTCGGAGAAGCGGGGAAAGCGGCCCAGGGGAGATGGTGGCACCCGGGGCCGCACAGGAGAAGCCGCCGGGTCCCATTGTGACCCGGCGGCTTCCTGAGGTGGAGCTGCCGGGTCAGCCGGCTACTCGAGCGGCGAGGGCGTCGCCGATCGCGTCGGTGGAGCGGAAGGTTCCGTCACGCTCGGCCAGGTCGGCGGAGACCGCGTCCTCGATGCGGACCGCCTGGGCCTCGTAGCCCAGGTGGCGCAGCAGGAGGGCGACGGAGAGGATCGTCGCGGTCGGGTCGGCCTTGCCGGTGCCGGCGATGTCCGGGGCCGAGCCGTGGACGGGCTCGAACATGGACGGGAAGGCGCCGGTCGGGTTGATGTTCCCGGAGGCGGCGAGGCCGATTCCGCCGGTCACGGCGGCGGCCAGGTCGGTGAGGATGTCACCGAAGAGGTTGTCCGTGACGATGACGTCGAAGCGCTCGGGCTGCGTGACGAAGAAGATCGTCGCGGCGTCGACGTGCAGGTAGTCGGTGCTGACCTCGGGGTACTCCTGGCCGACCTTGTCGAAGATGTTCTTCCACATGTGGCCCGCGTACACGAGGACGTTGTTCTTGTGGACCAGCGTCAGCTTCTTGCGGGGACGGGCGTTCGCCCGCTCGTACGCGTCACGGACGACCCGCTCGACGCCGTACGCGGTGTTGATGCTGACCTCGGTGGCCACCTCGGCGGGGGTGCCGGTGCGCAGGCTGCCGCCGTTGCCGGTGTACGGACCCTCGGTGCCCTCGCGGACCACGACGAAGTCGATCTCCGGGCGGCCGGCGAGCGGGGTGGCCGTGTTCGGGAACAGCTTCGACGGGCGCAGGTTGATGAAGTGGTCGAAGGCGAAGCGGAGCTTCAGCAGCAGACCGCGCTCCAGCACACCGGACGGGACCGACGGGTCACCGATGGCGCCGAGCAGGATCGCGTCGTGGTGCTTGAGCTCTTCGAGCTCCGCGTCCGGGAGGGTCTCACCGGTGCGGTGCCAGCGCTGGGCGCCGAGATCGTATTGCTTGGTCTCCAGCTTCACATCCTGGGGCAGGACCGCGGTAAGGACCTTGAGTCCCTGAGCCACGACTTCCTGGCCGATGCCATCACCGGGGATCACTGCGAGATTGATGCTGGTCGACATGACGGAACCGTACTCCGTGTCCCAGCCCTCAGACATTCTGCGTCCACCATGTGGACGTATGCGGATCCGTGCGGACGCAGAACATCCTGGGGAGCCGCAGGTCAGTGGCCGGTCGACCCGCCGTTGTCACGGCGGTCGAGGGCGCGCTGCAGAGCGGCGGCGGCGTTCTTGCGGTCGTCGGCCGAGGCGGAGCTGTGGCGGACGCGGCGGGTGGCGGTGGAAGAGGTCATGGTGATCGACTCCTTGAGATCACGGCGTGGCGGGGCCACGGATGAGGGGTTCCTTCAAGGCGCCGGAAGAGGCGGGGAGCGGTGCGCCGCAGGGATTGCCTGCCAGGGGCGCGCGCTCTCGACCGCCATTCGCCTGATCGGCGAGACGTTCGGCTTCTACAAAGCTAGGGCAGGTCCCGTTGTATGTCTCGGCAATTACTCGGGCTTCCTACTATCTGAGACGCGCAGCGCCCCGAAAAGCCCCGTCCCGTGGGTCCGTTTCAGCCCTTCTCAGAACGAAGTTCCCTGATCAGGGCCCGTACGGCGAGAGTTGAGGCCGATTCCGCCGTAGTGACGTATCCCACCTGTCTCACCGGCCCCGCAGGGCCCAGATCGGTGATGTCCACCGCGTCGGTCGCGTCTCTCAGGGACAGCTCGGGCATGATCGCCATACCGAGCCCGCGGCCGACCATCGTCAGCACCATCGCGTCGTCCTCCGCCTTGACCGTCGCCCGCGGGATCCAGTCCTGGGCATGCCACCAGGAGCGGGTGTAGGAGCCGCAGTTCTCGTCCCAGTCCATCAGCGGCAGGCCCTTCGGGTCCGGGTGCCCGGCCGGGTGGACCAGCCGGTACGCCTCCTGCGCGAGCACCCCGGTCAGCAGGCCGGGGGCCACCTCCTGGGAACCGCCCAGCGTGGCGATACCGAGGTCGGCGCGGCCCGCCAGCACCTCCCCGGCGGTGCCGGCCCCGATCTCGCGCACCACCCGGACCTCGGGGCGGATCCCCGGATACCGCGCCGTGAGCCGCTCCAGCGCGGGCGGCAGCAGGTGCAGGGCCGCGCTGCGGAACGCGGCGATCCGCAGCGCCCCCTCCACGGCGCCGCGGCCGGCGCCCCGGACCTCCGCGTCGAGGACCTCGTACATCCGCAGGATCCGGCGGGCGAGGGCGACGGCCCGCTCCCCCGCCGGGGTGGGTGTGGCCCCGGCCCGGCCGCGCTCGAAGAGCACCGCGCCGACCTTGGTCTCGCTGCCGCGCACCGCGTGCGAGACGGCCGACTGGGTGAGGCCGAGCGCGGCCGCGGCGGCGGAGAAGCCGCCGCTGTCGGCGACGGCGACCAGGATCCGTAGTTCCTGGGGCAACAGGTCGGGCACGGGGGCTCTCACCTCGTTGTATGAGCGGCGTTCATGGATGTGCGGCTTCCATGAACGCAACCCTCTGCCCGGGGCGCCCATTCCTTCCTAGCGTCGGGCCCATGACCACGAACACCGCTTTCGCCGTGCACCAGATCGCCCGCCCCACCGGCTTCCCCACCGCCGAGGACTTCACCTTCGCCGCCTCCCCCGTTCCGCGGCCGGGTCCCGGCACCGCGCTCGTCGAGAACCTCCTGCTCTCGGTGGACCCGTACCACCGGGGCATGATGGACGGCGGGGAGGACGGCTTCGAGCTGAACACCCCGCTGGAGGGCCGCTCGGTGGGCCGGGTGCTCGCCTCCCGCGACCCGGGGCTGCGCGAGGGCGACCTGGTCTTCCACCGCGCGGGCTGGCGGACCCACGCCCTGGTCACGCTCGGCGTGGACGGGACGCGCAAGCTGCGGGGCCACGACGGCGTCCCGCCGGAGGCCTACCTCTCCATCCTGGGCGGCACCGGCCTCACCGCGTACGCGGCCCTCACCCGGACGGCGGCCCTGCGCGGCGGCGAGGACCTCTTCGTCTCCGCCGCCGCGGGCGGGGTCGGCACGGCCACCGGTCACATCGCCCGACTGCTCGGCGCCGGACGGATCATCGGCAGCGCGGGCTCGGCGGCCAAGGTCCACCACCTCACCGACGTACTGGGCTTCGACGCGGCCTTCGACTACCACGACGGCCCGGTCGGGGAGCAGCTCGCACAGGCCGCGCCGGACGGCATCGACGTCTACGTGGACAACGTCGGCGGGGACCACCTGGAAGGGGCGCTCGACTCGCTGCGCGAGTACGGGCGGGTCGCCTGGGTCGGCGCGATCTCGACGTACCACGGGGACCGCTCGCCGGCCGCGCCCCGCAACCTCTTCGAGGTCGTACACAAGTCCCTTCGCCTGGAAGGGGTATTGGTTCGCAATCACACCAATCTGCAGGACGAGTTGGAGGACTTCCTCGTCCCTCATCTGCGCAGCGGCCGGATCGGTACCGACACCACCGTTGTCCAGGGCTTCGACCGGACCGTGGAGGCCTTCCTGGGCATGCTCCGCGGGGATAACCTGGGCAAGATGCTGGTCCGGATCGGCGCCTGAATCCGGCCACCCCTATGTTCACCGATTTCTTACCGCACGGATGTAGACCTTTGATCCCGGCGCCGCCACTCTTTCCGTCGATGTGCCGACGGGGCACTTGAGTTGGAGGCGAGAGGCCAGTGACACCGATCAGCCGCAGAGGTTTCGTGGGAATCGGCGCCGGGCTCGTGGCGGGCGCCACCCTGCCCGCCGTCACACCGACGACGGCGGCCGCGGCCGCCGCGACCGGCACCATCACCGATGTGAGGCACGTGGTGATCCTGATGCAGGAGAACCGCAGCTTCGACCACTACTTCGGCAAGCTGAAGGGTGTCCGCGGGTTCGGCGACCGCGCCGCCGGCAACCTCCCGGGCGGCTGGGGCATGTTCGACCAGCCCGACTGGGGCGGCCGCAGGTACCCGTGGAAGCTGTCCGCCACCCCGCCGGCGGGCGGCGCCGACGGCAAGACCCTGGCCCAGTGCACCGGTGACCTCCCGCACAGCTGGGCCTCGCAGCACGCCGCCTGGAACAAGGGCCGGATGGACAACTGGGTCATGGGCGTCGGCAACGCCCGTACCCTCGGCCACCTGGACCGGGGGGACATCCCCTTCCACTACGCCCTCGCGGACAGCTACACGATCTGCGACGCGTACTTCTGTTCCGCACTCAGCGCGACGGGCCCGAACCGCACATTCCTGTGGAGCGGCAAGATCGACGCCACCAGCAAGGACGGCGGCGAGGAGTCCGGGCTGACCTGGGAGACGTACGCGGAGGCCCTCCAGCGGGCCGGCGTGAGCTGGAAGGTCTACCAGAACGCCCAGGACAACTACGGGGACAACGGCCTCGCCTACTTCAAGAGGTTCACGGACGCCGCCCCCGGCGATCCGCTGTGGGACCGGGGCATGGGCTCGGTCCCCGAGGTCATTGGCTCCACCCCGGACGACATCGCGGCCGCGATCCGCGCCGACGTGGTGGCGGGCACCCTCCCCCAGGTGTCCTGGGTCGTGGCGAGCGAGGCCTTCTCGGAACACCCCTACGCCCCGCCCGGGGACGGCGCCCACTTCGTGGACCTGGTCCACCGCGCCCTGGCCGCCGACCCCGAGGTCTTCGACTCCACGGTGCTCTTCCTCAACTACGACGAGAACGACGGCTTCTTCGACCACGTCCCCCCGCCGGTCGCCCCGCCCGGCACGCCCGGCGAGTACCTCGACGGCGTCCCGATCGGGCTCGGCTTCCGTGTCCCGATGATCGTGATGTCCCCGTGGACCCGCGGCGGCTGGGTGAGCTCGGAGGTCTTCGACCACACCTCGGTGCTGCGGTTCATGGAGAAGTGGACGGCCGCTCTCGGCACCCCCGCCACCTGCCCGAACATCAGCGATTGGCGCCGGAAGGTGGTCGGCGACCTGACCGGCGTCTTCGACTTCGCGCACCCGGTCCACGGGTACCCGGCGGGCCTCCCGTCCACCGCCGCGGTGATCGGCCAGGCGACCTGCGCCCCGCTCCCCAACCCGGCGCCGCAGGACAACGCCCTCCCCGCGCAGGAGCCCGGCACCCGCCCCGCGCGGGCCCTGCCGTACCAGGTCAACGGCAATCTGGACCGCTTCGAGTTCGGGCCGGCCGGTCAGATCACGGCCTGGTTCTCGATGACCAACCAGGGCGCCCAGGCGAAGCGGGCGGCGCACTTCTCGATCCACCCGCACCAGCACCGGGACACGACGCCCTGGCAGTACACCGTCGACCCGGGCGGCACGGCCGGCGACTACTTCCACATCGGCCTGGGGCACGGCTCGGGCAAGTACGACCTCTCGATGCACGGGCCGAACCGCTTCCTGCGCCGCTTCATCGGCGACGCGTCGAAGCCGGGCAAGGACATCGAGGTGGCCGCCCGCTTCGCGGTCGAGCCGGGCACCGGCAAGCCGGCGGTGTACTTCAAGATGAAGAACTCCTCCGGATCCCCCGTCACCTTCACGATCCGCTCGAACGCCTACCGCACGGACGGCCCGTGGACGTACACGGTCCCGGCGAACTCCTCGCGCGAGGACTACTTCAACGCCGTGGCCTACAGCAAGGGCTGGTACGACTTCACGATCCTCGCCGACTCCGACGGCACCTGGTCGCGCCGCTACACGGGCCACATCGAAACGGGCGCGCCCAGCGTGTCGGGCGCGTAGCCGGACACGCCGTGGATGCCTGAGGCCTGAGGCCTGAGGCCTGAGGTCCGAGGCCTGAGAGATACGAGCTGAGACCTGGGACCCGGGACCCGGGCCCGTCTAGAGCACGTCCCCGTCCCGCCAGTCGAAGTCGAGCCGCCCGGCCGGGTCCGGCCGGATCCCGCCGGGCGGCGTCCACACGTACGTGGATCCCTCCTCCTCCGGGAGCGGGACGGGCCCGGTCGGCGAGAGCGCGCCGATCCGGCCGCCCCACACCTGCCAGCCTCGGCCCAGGTACAGCGCCGCCCCGTCCCGCGACGCCGACAGCGCGCCGAGCACGTAGGCCCGGCCGATCACCTGCTCCAGCCGGGCCATGACCTGACCGCCGAGGCCGCGGCGCCGCGCGTCGCCCCGTACGGCCACGCCCTCGACGTACCCGGTGCGCAGGGCCCGCCCCCGGTGCACGACCCGCCGCATGACGACGCTGCCGTGGGCGACGAGGTCGCCGGCCGCGTCCCGGACCAGCACGTGCATCCCGCCGAGGGCGTGCTCGAAGTCCTCGTCGGCGAAGTCACCGTCGAAGGCCCCGTCGAGCAGGGTCCGGATCTCGCGGAGCTCCGTTCCGGTCAGCTCCGCCGTGTGCCGTACGAGGTTCTCCATCGGGCGACCGTACCAACGCCCGCCTGCGGCCTCGGGGCGGCCGGGAAAGGCCGGAAACAGTCGAGGGGTTCGGAACCCGGAGTGCTGCCGGGCCGGGCCGTCCGTGTCGCACGTGGCCGTGCCCGGGCGGGCGGACCCCGGTCGCAGGGGCGGCGCGGGCCCGGTGGTCCACCGCGGCCGCGGCCTCGCCGCCCAGCCCGCCGAAGGGAGGCGGGGCCGGTGGGGGCGTGGTGGTCCACCCGTGCCCGGTGCCTGCGGGCGGCCGCCGGGGCGGGTCCGCCGCTCCCGAGCCCACGCCGGTGGAGGAAGGTGTTCCGCACGCGGAATCGACCGGTGATCACCACCTCCGAAATCGCCCGGATCCCCGCAGACCGGGCGTGGAATCGACGTACGGCCCTGGCGGCGCGCCGTACGGCGGCGTGAGGATCTGTTCCATGTCGCCTGAGACCACACCCGAGACCGCCTCCGGGACCGCTCCTGAGACCGGGCGGTGGACGCCCACCCACGGCGATCCGTACCGCCCGGTCGCCTACCGTCCCGAGCGGATGCCGCAGCAGGAGTCCCTCGCGCGCGCCGCCGAGCTACGGGCCCGCATGGAGGAGCGGCGGACGGTACGTCACTTCTCCCCCGACCCGGTGCCCGAGCAGGTGGTCCGGGACGCCATCGCCTGCGCCGCGACCGCCCCGTCCGGGGCGCACCAGCAGCCGTGGACCTTCGTCCTGGTCAAGGACCCGGCCGTCCGGCAGCAGATCCGGGCCGCCGCCGAGCAGGAGGAGCACCTGTCCTACGACGGCCGGCTGGGCGACGAATGGCTCGCCGCCCTTCGCCCCATCGGCACGGACGCCGTGAAGACCCACCTCACGGACGCCCCGGCACTGATCGTGGTCTTCCAGCAGCGCTACTGGCTCGGCCCGGACGGCACGAAGCGCAAGCACTACTACGTCGACGAGTCGGTCGGCATCGCGGTCGGCATGCTCCTGTCCGCCCTCCACCTGTCGGGCCTGGCGGCGCTGATCCACACGCCCAGCCCCATGCGCTTCCTCGGCCACGTGCTGGACCGCCCGGAGAACGAGAAGGCCTTCGCGGTCGTCCCCGTGGGCTACCCGGCGGACGACTGCGAGGTCCCGGACCTTCTACGCAAGTCCCTGGACCAGGTCATCGTCGAGGTGTGACCACCTCGCCGCAGCACGGCTCCCGGACCGGAAATGGATACCGCCCCCGCTCCGGACTTGGGGGTACCGGAGCGGGGGCGGGGTTCAGCAGGGGGCGGAGGTCAGCCCATGTGCGGGTACGCGTAGTCGGTCGGCGCGACCAGCGTCTCCTTGATCGAGCGGGTGGAGGTCCAACGCATCAGGTTCGACGCGGCGCCCGCCTTGTCGTTCGTACCCGAGGCGCGGCCACCACCGAAGGGCTGCTGGCCGACGACGGCACCGGTGGACTTGTCGTTGATGTAGAAGTTGCCCGCCGCGAAGCGGAGCTTCTCCATCGCGTCCGCGGCCGCGTAACGGTCGGCGGCGATGATCGAGCCGGTCAGGGCGTACGCCGAGACGGACTCCATCTGGGCCAGCATCGCGTGGAATCCCTCGGTGGACTCGTCCTCGTAGACGTGGACGGCGAGGATCGGGCCGAAGTACTCGGTCGTGAAGACCTCGTTCTCCGGGTCGGTGCAGGCGATGACGGTCGGACGGACGAAGTAGCCCTCCGAGTCGTCGTACGTACCACCGGCGATGATCTCGCAGGTCGGGTCGGCCTTGGCGCGGTCGATCGCGGCCTTGTTCTTGGCGAAGGAACGCTCGTCGATGACGGCGCCGATGAAGTTGGTCAGGTCGCGGACGTCACCCATGGAGATGCCGTCGACCTCGGCCGCGAAGGCCTCCTTGAAGCCGTCGTTCCAGATCGAGGCCGGGACGTAGGCGCGCGAGGACGCCGAGCACTTCTGGCCCTGGAACTCGAAGGAGCCGCGGGTCAGGGCGGTCTTCAGGACGGCACGGTCCGCGGACGGGTGCGCGACGACGAAGTCCTTGCCGCCGGTCTCGCCGACCAGGCGCGGGTAGGACTTGTACTTCTCGATGTTGTTGCCGACCGTCTTCCACAGGTACTGGAAGGTCTTGGTCGAGCCGGTGAAGTGGATGCCGGCCAGCTCGGGGTGGTTCAGGGCCACCTCGGACACGGCGATGCCGTCGCCGGTCACCAGGTTGATGACGCCCTTGGGCAGGCCGGCCTCCTCCAAGAGCTCCATGAGGAGGATCGCGGAGTGGGTCTGCGTCGGGGACGGCTTCCACAGGACCACGTTGCCCATGAGGGCGGGGGCGGTCGGCAGGTTGCCCGCGATGGCCGTGAAGTTGAACGGCGTGATCGCGTAGACGAAGCCTTCGAGCGGGCGGTGGTCGCTGCGGTTCCACACGCCGGCGGAGTTCGCGACGGGCTGCTCGGCCAGGATCTGGCGGGCGAAGTGCACGTTGAAGCGCCAGAAGTCGACGAGCTCGCACGGGGTGTCGATCTCGGCCTGCTGCGCGGTCTTCGACTGGCCCAGCATGGTCGAGGCGGCGAGCTTCTCGCGCCACGGGCCGGACAGCAGCTCGGCGGCGCGCAGGATGATCGCGGCGCGGTCGTCGAAGGACATCGAGCGCCAGGCCGGGGCGGCGGCGAGGGCGGCGTCGATGGCCTCCTGCGCGTCGGCCTCGGTGGCGTTGGCGTAGGTCCCGAGCACCGAGCTGTGGTCGTGCGGCTGGACCACGTCGAAGCGCTCACCGCCACCCATCCGCTTGACGCCGTCGATCGTCATCGGAAGGTCGATCGGGTTCTCGGACAGCTGCTTGAGCTGCGCTTCGAGCCGCGTGCGCTCCGGGGTGCCGGGGGCGTACGAGTGGACCGGCTCGTTGACCGGCGCGGGGACCTGGGTCACAGCATCCATGGGGCTGGTAACTCCTTGAGCTAGTGGGGTGCCTAGTTCTTGGTGATCATCGAGCGGACGAAGAAGAGCAGGTTGGCCGGCTTCTCCGCGAGGCGACGCATGAAGTAGCCGTACCAGTCCGTGCCGTACGCCGTATAGACGCGCATCCGGTGGCCCTCGGCGGCCAGCCGCAGGTGCTCCTCGCTGCGGATGCCGTACAGCATCTGGAACTCGTACTCGTCCAGCTTGCGCCCGGCCTTGCGGGCGAGTTCCTGGCCGATGGCGATGAGGCGGGGGTCGTGGGACCCGATCATCGGGTAGCCCTCGCCGTCCATGAGGATCTTCAGGATCCGGACGTACGCCTTGTCGATCTCCGCCTTGTCCAGGTACGCGACCTCGGCGGGCTCCTTGTAGGCGCCCTTGACGATGCGGACGCGGCTGCCGGCGGCGGCCAGGCGGCGGGCGTCGGCCTCCGTGCGGAAGAGGTACGCCTGGATCACGCAGCCGGTCTGCGGGAAGTCCCGGCGCAGCTCCTCGTGGATGGCGAACATCGAGTCGAGGGTGGTGTGGTCCTCGGCGTCCAGCGTCACGGTGGTGCCGATGGCGGCGGCGGCCTCGACGACCGGGCGGACGTTGGCGAGCGCCAGCTCGTGGCCGCCTTCCAGGGCCTGGCCGAACATCGAGAGCTTGACCGACATCTCGGCCTTCTCGCCGAGGCCGAGCTCCGCGAGGCGCTCGATGAGCTGGAGGTACGCGTCCCGGGCGGCGTGGGACTGCGCCACCTCGGTGATGTCCTCGCCGACGACGTCGAGGGTGACCTCCAGGCCGGCCCCCGTGAGCTCCTCGACGATCGGGATGACCTGATCGACGGTCTCGCCGGGGATGAACCGATTCACCACGGGCTTGGTCACCGGGGCGGCGGAGACGATACGACGCATCTTGTCGCTGCGCGAAGCGGCGAGGATCACGGGACCCAGCACGGGGGCACCTCCAGCGGGTGGCAGAAGAAAAGCGCAAGTAAAACCACCGTGAAACCTAAGGATCGCTTCGATCCTCTGCCATCGACAGCTGTCACGCATCCGTGTCCCGGATCTCATACATCTGTCTGAAGGGTCTGCTCCGGAGTGGGAGAATGTCCGCGTGAAGGGCGATTACCAGGACCTGGTGGACGAGATCTCCGCGCTGCTCGGCGCCCCGGCGACCCTGGAGAACCGGGACTTCCGTCTGATCGCCTTCGGCGCCCACGACAGCGATGACGATCTCGCGATGGACCCGGTCCGGACCCGCTCGATCCTGACCCGGCAGTCCACGGCGGACGTCCGGTCCTGGTTCGAGGCTTTCGGCATCGCCCGCGCCACGGGGCCCGTGCGGATCCCGGCGGCGCCCGACGCCGGGGTGTTCCGGGGGCGGATCTGCCTGCCGGTGCGGTACCGGGGCATCGTCCAGGGCTACGTATGGCTGCTCGACCAGGAGCCCGGCAAGCCCGGACCCGAGCCGGCGGCGCTGGACGCGGCCATGGAGGTGGCGCAGCGCATCGGGGTGCTGCTCGCCGAGGAGGCGAAGGCGGGGGCCGACCTGTCGCGGGAGTTCCTGGCGGTGCTCACGGCCGGCCGGGGCTGGCAGCAGGACATGGCGGTGGCCGCGCTGCGGGTCGCCCTCGGCCCGGACGGGGACGGACTGCACGCGGTGGTCTGCGTGACCCCCTGGCCCGGGGAGGCCCCGGCGTCGGTACCGGGCGCGGCGGCGGTGTGCGTCGTACCGCGGCGGAGCGGGGGCGAGCCGGGCGGCGGCGCCGGGCCGGGCGCGGGTACGGGGACGGGAGCGGGGACCGGGTCGGAACCCGCGGGCCGACCGGCCCTGGCGGTACTTCTCCGGCTGCGCTCGACGGACGCGCTGGCTCCGGCCCTGGCGGCGGTGGCCCGACTGCTGCCGCGCGCGGCGGGAGCGACGGGAGCGACGGGAGCGACGGCACCGGGCGGGAACGGCCCGGCCGGCAAGGCCACGGGCGGAAAGGCCACGGGCGGTGGGAGCGGCGGGAGCGGCGGGGCCACCGCCGGAACGGCCGCGCCCACCGCCACGACGCGCGGGGCGACCGCCGGCGTCGCCGACCCCGTACGGGGTCTCGCGGACCTGCCCGCCGCCTGGGAGCAGGCCGTCGCGGCCGCCCGGGCGGCCGCGGCCCAGCCCCGGTTCGGCCCGGTCGCCCAGTGGGCGGCGATCGGCCCGTACCGGATGCTGGCGACGCTCGCCGCCGACCCGGTGGACGACCCCGCCGCGCGCACCCTGTTGGCCCCGACCCACCGCGAACTCGCCCGTACCGCCGAGATCTTCCTGGACTGCGCGGGCCAAGCGGGCCGCGCGGCGGCCGCCTTGGGCATCCACCGGCAGACCCTCTACTACCGCCTGGCCCGGGTGGAACAGTTGACCGGCCTCGACCTGGACGAGGGCGAGGACCGCCTGCTGCTCCACATGGCCCTCAAGGCCTCCCGCCTGGCCTAGAGCCTGTCCTTGCGTCCGCCCTCCTGCGGGCGGGTCATCGCCTCCGCCGCGCGTCGCATGCCCTCGGTGAACTCCTCGGCGGTCGCGGCCGACTCCGGGTCGAAGAGCCACTGGATCATCAGGCCGTTCAACAGCGCCTGGTAGAAGGTGCCGAGTGTGCGGACGTCCCGCTCGTCGAGCTGGTCCTCCGGGGTTCCGGTGAGCATGGAGATCAGCCCTCGACGTCCCTCGGCCTGCGAGGCCGCGAGCATGGACCTCAACTCCGGCCGCTCGTCGCGAGCGAGCGCCACCTCCAGACTGGCCGCCCAGACCGGTCCGGACTTCTCGTGCTGCGCCAGCACGCCTTCCCACAGGGCGCGGAAGCGCTCCGACGAGCCACCCTCACCCTCGAGTCCGTCCTGGAAGACCGCACCCCACTCCTCCATCAGGCCGATGAACGCCTGGGTGAGAAGGGCGTCCTTCGAGCCGTAGTGGTAGCCGATCGAGGCCAGGTTGGTCCCGGAGGCGCTGACGATGTCGCGCGCGGTCGTGCGCACGAACCCCTTCTCGGCCAGGCACTTCTTGGCGCCTTCGAGCAGATCTTCGCGATGTCCCATGGCTCCACGGTATCAAGACAAGCGTCCTAGACGACAGTCATAGACAGTCGTCATAGACAAGCGTTTAAGACGTATGTATATTCCTGCTCATGACGAACCCCGCCGCCACAGCGCGACTCGCCGGCCGCCGCGAATGGACCGCCTTCACCGTCCTGTTGCTGCCGCTGCTCCTGGTCTCGATGGACGTCTCCGTCCTCTACTTCGCCATCCCGGCCATCACCGACCAGCTCGACCCGAGCGCCACCCAGCAGCTCTGGATCTTCGACAGCTACGCCTTCGCCCTCTCCGGCCTGCTGATCACGATGGGCTCGCTCGGCGACCGCATCGGCCGCCGCAAGCTGCTGCTGATCGGCGCGACCGCCTTCGGCCTCGCCTCGATCGGCGCCGGCTACGCCACCAGCGCCGAGATGCTGATCGCGGCCCGCGTGCTGCTCGGCATCGGCGGCGCCACCCTGATGCCCTCCACGCTGGCCCTCGTCCGCAACCTCTTCCAGGACGACAAGCAGCGCGGCAAGGCCATCGCCATCTGGTCCGGGGCCATGACCGGCGGTATCGCGCTCGGTTCGGTGCTCAGCGGGGTGATGCTGAACCACTTCTACTGGGGCTCCGTCTTCCTCATCAACGTGCCCGCGATGCTGCTCCTGCTGGTCCTGGTCCCGACCCTGGTACCGGAGTTCAAGGACCCGACCCCCGGCCGCTTCGACCTGCTGAGCGTCCCGCTGTCGATGGCCGCCGTGCTCCCGGTCGTCTACGGCCTGAAGGAGATCGCCGCCGAGGGCTTCGAACCCCTGTACGCGGGCTGCCTCGCCGTCGGGCTGGCCTTCGGGTACGCCTTCGTCCGCCGTCAGCGCTCCCGTGAGGACGCCATGGTGAGCCGGGCGCTGTTCGCGGGCCGCGGCTTCGGGGCGGGCATCGGCCTCAACACCGTCGCCGCCTTCGCCATGATGGGCTCGGCCTACTTCACCACCCAGTACCTCCAGTCGGTGCTCGGCATGGGCACCCTGGAAGCCGCCCTGTGGAGCCTGGCCCCCTCGGTCGTCATCGGCGCCGCGGCCCCGGTCTCCGCCGCCCTCGCCCAGAAGGTGGACCGGGCCTACGTGATCGCCGGCGGGTTCGCCCTCGGCGCCGCCGGGTTCGTCCTGATCAGCCTGGTCGGGACCGACTCCCTGTGGCTGATCCTCACCGGCGCCGGGGTGCTGGCCTCGGGCATCGTCACCGTGCTGTCCCTGGTGTCCGACATGGCGCTGGCCTCGGCCCCCGCCGAGAAGGCCGGTTCCGCCGCCTCCCTGCTGGAGACCGGTACGGAGTTCGGCGGCGCCCTGGGCATGGCGGTCCTCGGCAGCCTGGGCACCGCCGTCTACCGCGCCGACCTGGCCGACTCCGAGCCCGCGGTGCGGGAGACCCTGGGCGGGGCCGTCGCCACCGCCCACCACATCGGCGGGCCGGCCGGGGAGCAGGTGCTGGCCCTGGCCCGGGAGGCCTTCGTCCACGGGATGCAGTACGCGGCCTGGGGCGGTACGGCGCTGCTGCTCGGGGCGGCCGTGCTCGCCGCGGCCCTGATGCGGGGGATCGAAGCGCCCGCCCCGCCCGCGGCGAAGTCCGCGGCCCGTGCCGGAGACCGCCCGCACGAGGCGTCGTACCACTGAACCGCCCGCCGCCGCACGCGGTCGACGGAACGCGGAAGGGCCCGGGGTCTCCCCCGGGCCCTTCCTTCACGTCATCACCCTCGCGGGCTCAGGCGAGGCTGACCGTACGCGCCGAGACGGCGCCGATCTCGGCGGCGATGTCCGCGAGGACGTTCGCCGGGACCGCGGCGTCGACGGTGAGGACGGCGAGCGCCTCACCGTGCGCCTCGGCACGGGCGACCTGCATGCCCGCGATGTTCAGACCGCCCTCACCGAGGACGCGGCCGACGGTGCCGACCACGCCGGGGCGGTCGGTGTAGCGCAGGACGACCATGTGGTCGGCGAGCGACAGGTCCACGTCGTACTCACCGACGCCGACGATCTTCTGAAGGTGCTTCGGGCCCGCGAGCGTGCCGGAGACCGAGACCTCCTGACCGTCCGACAGGGTGCCGCGCACGGTCACCACGTTGCGGTGGTCCGGGGACTCCGAGCTGGTGGTCAGCCGCACCTCGACGCCGCGCTCCTGCGCGAACAGCGGGGCGTTGACGTAGGAGACCGTCTCGTCGACGACGTCCTCGAAGACACCCTTGAGGGCGGAGAGTTCCAGCACCTTGACGTCGTGCTGGGTGATCTCGCCGCAGACCTCGACGTCGAGGCGGACCGCGACCTCGCCCGCGAGGGCGGTGAAGATGCGGCCGAGCTTCTCGGCGAGCGGCAGGCCCGGACGGACGTCCTCTGCGATGACGCCGCCCTGGACGTTGACGGCGTCCGGTACGAGCTCACCGGCGAGCGCGAGGCGCACCGACTTGGCGACCGAGACACCGGCCTTCTCCTGGGCCTCGTCCGTGGACGCGCCGAGGTGCGGGGTGCAGACGACCTGGTCGAGTTCGAAGAGCGGGGAGTCCGTGCAGGGCTCCTTCGCGTACACGTCGAGGCCGGCGCCGGCGACGCGGCCCTCCTTGATGGCCGTGTACAGCGCGGCCTCGTCCACGATCCCGCCGCGCGCGGCGTTGACGATGCGGACCGACGGCTTCACCTTGTGCAGGGCCTCGTCCCCGATGAGACCGAGGGTCTCGGGGGTCTTGGGCAGGTGCACGGTGATGAAGTCGGCGACCTCCAGGAGCTCGTCCAGCGTCAGCATCTTGACGCCCATCTGGGCGGCGCGCGCGGGCTGTACGTAGGGGTCGTACGCGACGATCTTCATCCCGAAGGCCGACATGCGCTGCGCGACCAGGACGCCGATGCGGCCGAGGCCGACGACGCCGAGGGTCTTCTCGCTGAGCTCGACACCCGTGTACTTGTTCCGCTTCCACTCGCCGTTCTTCAGGGCGGTGTTGGCCTGCGGGATGTTGCGGGCGGTGGCGACGAGCAGGCCGCAGGCCAGCTCGGCCGCGGTCACGATGTTCGAGGTCGGCGCGTTGACGACCATCACGCCGGCCTTGGTGGCGGACGAGACGTCCACGTTGTCCAGACCGACACCGGCGCGCGCGACGACCCGCAGCTTCTTGGCCGCGGCGATGGCCTCGGCGTCGACCTTGGTGGCGGAGCGGACGAGGATCGCGTCGACGTCGACGATCGCGGGCAGCAGCTCGGCGCGGTCCGCGCCGTTGCAGTGCCGGATCTCGAAGTCCGGGCCCAGCGCCTCGACGGTGGCGGGCGACAGCTCTTCGGCGATGAGTACGACAGGTTTCGAGCTCACGTGGGTCCTCACAAGTCCAGTGCGGACGGCCGTCCCGACGGCCGCAGGCGGTGGAGGGGGTAGCCGCGTGGAAGACGCACGACACTGTGGGCCTGACGCGTATGTGTTGAGCAGTGTAGTGGCGCCGGCGGGTCGGATTTCCGCCTGTACGGAAGGATCACCCGTCCGTGGTTGGCCGGGGTGGACAACCCGCGCCCGTCAGGGCCGGATTCCCGGCGTGCGACACCCGTCCGGTGATGTGCGGCGGGGCCGGGACCTCGCGTGTCCCGGCCCCGCCGTCACGAGATCAGCTCTCGTCGTTGTCGACCCAGCTCATCAGCTTGCGCAGCTTCTTGCCGGTGGTCTCCAGCAGGTGCTCCTCGTCGGCCTTCTTGTACTCGTTGTACTTCGGCAGACCGGCCTTGTACTCGGCCATCCAGGTGTTGGCGAACTCGCCGCTCTGGATCTCCGCGAGGACCTTCTTCATCTCGGCCTTGGTGGCGTCGGTGATGACGCGCGGGCCGGTGATGTAGTCGCCCCACTCGGCGGTCTCGGAGACCGACCAGCGCATCTTCTCCAGGCCGCCCTCGTACATGAGGTCCACGATGAGCTTCAGCTCGTGCAGGCACTCGAAGTACGCGATCTCCGGCTGGTAGCCGGCCTCGGTCAGGGTCTCGAAACCGGCCTTGACCAGCGCGGAGGCGCCACCGCAGAGGACGGCCTGCTCACCGAACAGGTCGGTCTCGGTCTCCTCGGTGAAGGTGGTCTTGATGACGCCGGCGCGCGTGCCGCCGATGCCGGCCGCGTACGAGAGCGCGAGGGCGAAGGCGGAACCGCTGAAGTCCTGCTCGACGGCGGCGATGCAGGGAACGCCGCGGCCTTCCTCGTACTGACGGCGGACCAGGTGGCCCGGGCCCTTCGGCGCGACGAGGGCGACGTCCACGTTGGCCGGGGGCTTGATGAAGCCGTAGCGGACGTTGAAGCCGTGGCCGAAGAAGAGCGCGTCGCCCTCCTCGAGGTGCTCCTTGATGGACTCCTCGTAGATCTCGGCCTGCAGCGGGTCCGGGGTGAGGATCATGATGACGTTCGCCCAGGCGGCGGCCTCGGCCACGGGGACGACCTTCAGACCCTGCTCCTCGGCCTTGGCCTTGGACTTCGAGCCCTCCTTCAGACCGACGACGACGTCGACGCCGGAGTCACGGAGCGACAGCGCGTGGGCGTGGCCCTGGCTGCCGTAACCGATCACAGCGACCTTGCGGCCCTGGATGATGGACAGGTCGGCGTCGTTCTCGTAGAACAGCTCGGCCACTGGGATATCTCCTTGGTGCGCTGGTGTTGCTCCCACCGTACGGCGGGGAACGGAATCTGAGTTTCTCGGTCTCGCTATGCGGGCTGAGCGTGTCCGGCCGGGCTGACGTGTCCGCTGTGCCGGCCGGGCGGTCAGGCCCTGCGTCAGGCGCTGCGGTCGAGCGCGCGCAGGCTGCGGTCCGTGATGGACCGGCCGCCACGCCCTATGGCGATCGTGCCGGACTGGACGAGTTCCTTGATGCCGAACGGCTCCAGCATCTTGAGCATCGCGCCGAGCTTGTCGGAGCCGCCGGTGGCCTCGATGGTGACGGCCTCCGGGGAGACGTCGACCGTCTTGGCGCGGAACAGCTGGACGATCTCGACGATCTGCGACCGGGTCTCGTTGTCGGCGCGGACCTTCACCAGGACGAGCTCGCGCTCGATGGCGTTGTGGGACTCCAGCTCGACGATCTTGAGCACGTTGACCAGCTTGTTCAGCTGCTTGGTCACCTGCTCCAGCGGGAGGTCCTCGACGTTGACGACGATGGTGATGCGGGAGATGTCGGGGTGCTCGGTGACACCCACCGCCAGGGAATCGATGTTGAACCCGCGGCGGGAGAACAGGGCGGCGATCCGGGCGAGGATGCCGGGCGTGTTCTCGACCAGGACGGAGAGCGTGTGCTTGGACATGTGGGGCGTTCTCTCTCTCGGCTCTCTCGGCTCAGTCGTCTTCGTTGTCGCCGAAGTCGGGACGGACGCCCCGGGCTGCCATGACCTCGTCGTTGGAGGTGCCGGCGGCGACCATCGGCCACACCATGGCGTCCTCGTGGACGATGAAGTCGATCACGACGGTACGGTCGTTGATCGCGTTGGCCTCGGCGATGACCTTGTCCAGGTCGGCCGGGTCCTCGCAGCGCAGCGCCACGCAGCCCATGGCCTCCGACAGCTTGACGAAGTCCGGGACGCGCGTGCCCTTGCGGGGCGCGATGGACTCGCCGAGCTGGGAGCCGACCGTGTCGTGACCGGTCTCGTCGGCGTGCAGAACGGTGTTGGAGTACCGCTGGTTGTAGAACAGCGTCTGCCACTGGCGGACCATGCCCAGCGCGCCGTTGTTGATGATCGCGACCTTGATCGGGATGTTGTTCAGGGCGCAGGTGACCAGTTCCTGATTGGTCATCTGGAAGCAGCCGTCGCCGTCGATCGCCCAGACCGTGCGCTCGGGCATGCCGACCTTGGCGCCCATCGCGGCCGGGACCGCGTAGCCCATGGTTCCGGCGCCGCCGGAATTCAGCCAGGTGCGGGGCTCCTCGTACTTGACGAAGTGGGAGGCCCACATCTGGTGCTGGCCGACGCCGGCCGCGAAGACCGTGCCCTTCGGGGCGAGCGCGCCGATCCGCTCGATGACCTGCTGCGGGGAGAGGCTGCCGTCCGCGGGCAGGTCGTAGCCCAGCGGGTACGTCTCGCGCCAGCGGCTGAGGTCGTTCCACCAGGCGGTGTAGTCGCCGGCGTTGCCCTCGGTGTGCTCGGCCTGGACGGCCTGGATCAGGTCGGCGATGACCTCGCGGGCGTCACCGACGATCGGGACGTCGACGGCGCGGTTCTTGCCGATCTCGGCCGGATCGATGTCCGCGTGGATGATCTTGGCGAAGGGGGCGAAGCTGTCCAGCTTGCCGGTGACGCGGTCGTCGAAGCGGGTGCCGAGGGCGATCAGCAGGTCCGACTTCTGCAGCGCGGTGACGCCGGTGACGGAGCCGTGCATGCCCGGCATGCCGACGTGCAGCGGGTGGCTGTCGGGGAAGGAGCCCAGCGCCATCAGGGTGGTGCAGACCGGGACGCCGGTCAGCTCGGCGAGGACCTTCAGTTCGGCGGTCGCGCCGGACTTCATGACGCCGCCGCCGACGTACAGGACCGGGCGCTTGGCCTGGCAGATGAGCTTGGCGGCCTCGCGGATCTGCTTGGCGTGCGGCTTGGTGACCGGCCGGTAACCGGGGAGGTCCTGGGTGGGCGGCCACGAGAAGGTGGTCTTCGCCTGCAGGGCGTCCTTGGCGATGTCGACCAGGACCGGGCCGGGACGGCCGGTGGCCGCGATGTGGAAGGCCTCGGCGATCGTCCGCGGGATGTCCTCGGCCTTGGTGACCAGGAAGTTGTGCTTGGTGATCGGCATCGTGATGCCGACGATGTCCGCCTCCTGGAAGGCGTCGGTGCCGATCGCCTTGGAGGAGACCTGCCCGGTGATCGCGACGAGCGGGACGGAGTCCATGTGCGCGTCGGCGATCGGGGTGACGAGGTTGGTGGCGCCCGGGCCGGACGTGGCCATACAGACGCCGACCTTGCCGGTGGCCTGCGCGTAGCCGGTGGCGGCGTGGCCGGCCCCCTGCTCGTGGCGGACCAGGATGTGACGGACCTTCTTGGAGTCCATCATCGGGTCGTACGCGGGGAGGATGGCGCCGCCCGGAATACCGAAGACGGTGTCGCACCCCACCTCTTCGAGAGAGCGGATGAGGGACTGCGCACCCGTGACGTGCTCAACTGCGGCGGACTGCTGTCCGCCGGAACGGGGCCGCGGCTGCGGATGGTGGGCCCCGGTGGCCTGCTCGGTCATCGGCATTCTCTTCTCGAAGCTGAGGGTTTTACGCGGATTCGACTCTGTGCCAGTGCAACAAAAAACCCCTCGTGCCAGGAGGCAAGCGAGGGGAGCGCGTCGGGGGTGTTGAGCGGGGACATGCAGGTCCCAGCCTCAGCCGACGCGCTTTCCAAGTACGAGAATTCGGGTGCGCATGGCATTGACCCTCCCTCCGGCGGGAGGGTGATGTCAAGTAGGTGGGACGGGCGTCTCATTATGTGAGCCTCTACGGATGGCCAGGGAGCCGCCGGGGGAACCGCCGGCCAGTGCTGGTTGGGCCGCTCCGCCCGGTACTGGGAACGTACCGCGCACCAGCGCGCGCCGCAGCCTGTACTCGTCGAGCGGGCCGGAAAAGGCCATTCCCTGGCCGTGCGTGCACCCCATCGCGCGCAGCGCCAGGACCTGCTCGGGCAGATCCACCCCGTCCGCCACCGACCTCATACCCAGGTCGTTTGCGATGCGCAAGAGTCCTGCGGTGATCTTGTGCAGCCGGGCGGACTCGATCACGCCCTCCACCAGGCCCCGGTCCAGCTTGAGCATGTCCACGGGCAGGCGGCGCAGGGCGCTGATGGCCGCGTAGCCGCTGCCGAAGCCGTCCAGGGAGATACCCACCCCGAGCCGGTGCAGCGCCGTCAGGCGGCGTTCCAGGTCGTCGAAGGGCACTCTGGGGTCGGACACGGCGAGCTCCAGCACCAGGGCCCCGGAGGGCAGCCCGTGCCGGGTCAGGAGGGCCTCCACGGAGCCGAGCGGCATGGACCGGTCCAGGAGCCGCTGGGCGGTCATCCGCACGGCCACGGGTACGTCGTGCCCGGCCCGGTGCCGGTCGGCGGCCTGCTCCACGGCCTCCTCCAGCAGCCAGCGCCCCAGCTCGGCGGTGCGCGAGGCGTCGTGTCCGGCGGCACCGGGGCCGCCGCCCGCCCCACCGGCTCCGCCCTCGCTGTACTCGGCGACCCGGAGGAACTCCGCCGGGGTGAAGAGGATCCCCTGGGCGGAGCGCCAGCGGGCCTGTGCGGCCACGGCCGACACCTCGCCGGTGGCCAGTGAGACCACGGGCTGGTGCAGCAGGGCGAACTCGCCCTCGTGCAGCGCGGTCCGCAGCCGGCCCGCCAGCTCGGCCTTGCGGACGACCTCGGCCTGCATCTGGGGGGCGTACATCTCGACGCGGTCCTTGCCGCCCGCCTTGGCCCGGTACATCGCGAGATCCGCGTTGCGCATCAGGTCCGAAGGAGTGATGCCGGGGTCGGCGAAGGCCGCCCCGATGCTCGCGGCGACGCGGACCTCGCTGCCGCCGATCCGGTACGGCTGGGAGAGGGTGGTGCGCAGCCGGTCGGCGATCTCCCGCACCTGGTACTCGCGGACGCCGGGGTCGCGGCTGCCGTCGCCGAGGATCAGCGCGGCGAACTCGTCGCCGCCGAGGCGGGCCGCGGTGTCCCCGGCCCGGACCGAGTCCTGGAGCCTGCGCGCGGCTTCGACGAGCAGTTCGTCGCCGGCCTGGTGGCCGATGGTGTCGTTGACCGCCTTGAAGCCGTCGAGGTCGATGAAGAGCACGGCGGTGCTGTGGTCGCCCGCGCGCCGCCCGGTCAGGGCCTGGCGCACGCGCCGGGTGAACAGGGCCCGGTTGGGGAGGTCGGTCAGCGGGTCGTGTTCGGCGCTGTGCTGGAGCTGGGCCTGGAGCCGGACCCGTTCGGTGACGTCCCGACTGTTGAGGATGAGCCCGCCCTGGTGCCGGTTGACGGTGGACTCCACGTTGAGCCATTCGCCGCCGCCCGATTTGAAGCGGCACTCGATGCGGGTGGTGGGCTCCTCGGTCGGCGGTGCGGCCAGGAAGCGGCGTACCTCGTGGACCACCCGGCCCAGGTCGTCGGGGTGGATGAGGGTGGCGAGCTCGGTGCCGACCAGCTCCTCCGCCTCACGGCCGTAGACCCCGGCGGCGGCGGGGCTGACGTAGCGCAGCGTCCCGGTGGGCGCGGCAATCATGATGACGTCGCTGGAGCCCTGGACCAGGGAGCGGAAGTGGTTCTCCTTCTGGGCCAACTCCTGGGTCAGCGCGATGTTGTCGAGGAGCATGATGCCCTGCCGGATGACGAGGGCGAGCACGACCGTGCAGCCGGTGAAGACGACCATCCGGTCCACCTTCCGGCCGTCCACGACGTTGTACAGGATCCCGAGGGTGCACACGGCGGCCGCGAGGTACGGGGTGAGGGCGGGGAGCGAGCCGGTGATCGGACGGCTGTGCGTCCGGTCCATCCGTGGCCGGCCGACCGGCTCCGGGCCCGGAGGGAGGCGCCGGGCGCCCCAGGGCGCGTACGCGAGCAGCAGCGAGCCCGCGAACCAGCCCGCGTCGAGCAGCTGCCCGGACTGGTACTCGGCGCTCAGCAGGGGTGAGGTGAACAGGGCGTCGCTGAGCACCGTCAGGGCCAGCGCCGCGATGGCGGTGTTGACGGCGGACCGGTTTGTCTCGCTGCGCCGGAAGTGCAGGACCAGGACCATCGAGACGAGCGCGATGTCCAGGAGCGGGTAGGCGAGGGAGAGCGCGGCGCGCGGGACGCTGCCGGGGGCGCCCGACTGGGCGGTCCGTGCCGCGTGGGCCAGGGCCAGGCTCCAGGAGAGGGTGAGCAGGGAGCCGCCGATGAGCCAGGAGTCGAGTCCGAGGCACACCCAACCGGCGCGGGTGACCGGGCGTTTGGCGAGGACGAGCAGGCCCACGATGGCGGGCGGGGCGAAGCAGAGGAAGGCGAAGTCGGCGAGCGAGGGTTTCGGCACTTCCTCACCGAGGATCACCTCGTACCAGCCCCAGACGGCGTTCCCGCCGGCGCCCATCAGGGAGGAGAAGGCGAAGAGCAGCCAGGCGGGGCGTTCACGGCTGTCGATCGCCCTGGCGTAGGAGTAGCAGGAGACGGCGGCGAGTAAGCCGGCCGCGCTGAGCCCGAAGTCGCCCATGATCTCGGCGACTTCCTCGGAGCCCCAGTTGAGGGCGGCGCCGACGGCGTACCCGCCGCTGACCACCGCGAGGAGCAGCTGCATCGCCAGGCCCTTGCCTCCGCCCGAGACGGACGGCCGGTTCAGGAGCGCCGCCCCCGGGGTACTCACCGGTCCCCCTCGCTGCCTGGTTCCGGTGCAGCCCAGTCTCGGCCGCGTCGCCTCCGGCGGTTGTACCGCGTCGGATCCTTCGTCCATTGGCCGTGCATCGCCCGTCGCCCCCCAAAGTGTCCGATCACTCCCCAGCGCCAGACGTTCCTGGCGCAGCCCCTTCTTCCGGACGATACACCACTTTCGTCACTCAGGGACATAGTCTCTCTACTCTCCGTTACCGATCGGGGAGTTGTGCCCACGCAGCGCATTCGAGTGACTGCGGAGCGTGCGCATCACATGTCACTCGGTGATCAACACCGTGTGCTCCACGGGCTCTCCGGCGGCGAACCGGGTGAGCTGGCGGGCCAGCAGGCGCTTGGCCCTCGGCTCGAACGCCGAGCTGCTGCCGCCGACATGGGGTGTGATCAGGACATTCGGAGCATGCCAGAGCGGGTGGCCGGCGGGCAGCGGTTCGGGGTCGGTGACGTCGAGTGCCGCGCACAGCCGGCCCGATTCCACCTCCGCCAGCAGGGACTTGGTGTCGACGACGGGACCGCGCGCCACGTTCACCAGCAGGGCGCCGTCCTTCATCCGGCCGAGGAAGTCGGCGCCGACCAGGCCGCGGGTGGCATCGGTCAGCGGTGTCACGAGGATCACCACGTCGGCCCCGGGCAGGAGCGCGGGGAGATCGGCGAGGGCGTGCACGGGCCCGCGTGCGCCGGCCCGTGCCGTACGCGCCACCCGGGCGACCGGCCCGCATTCGAAGGCCACGAGTCGGTCCTCGATGGCGGAGCCGATCGATCCGTAGCCGATGATCAGAACCGACTTGTCCGCGAGGGCGTCGTAGAAGCCGGAGCGCCATTCCTCGCGGTCCTGACCGCGGACCATGCCGGGGATGCCGCGCAGGGAGGCGAGGGTCAACGCGAGGGCGAGTTCGGCGGTGCTGGCCGTGTGGACCCCCGCGGCGTTGCACAGCCGTACGCCGGGGCGCAGGTCTCCGAGGCGGCCCCGCACGTCGTCGATGCCGGCGGTCAGTGTCTGGACGACCTGGACCGCGGGCATCGCCGCCAGCGGGCGCACGGTGACCTCGGGGGCCTTCATGTAGGGCGTCACGTAGAAGACGCAGTCGGCCGGATCGGCCGGGAAGGCGTCCTCGCCGTCCCAGAGGCGGTACCGGAAGGAGTCGGGCAGGCCCTCGATCTCCTCGGCGGGGAACGGGAGCCAGACATCCGGGGTCATTGCAGTCATGATCACGAGGCTATGCCAAGGCATCCGGATCAAGCCGTTAGTTTGATGGCCGGAACCGGAGGGGGACGCAGGGGTGGAGCGCAGGTCGATCGGGGCGGGGGCACTGACGGTGGGCGCCATCGGCCTCGGCTGTATGCCGATGAGCTGGGCGTACGCACCTTCGCGGCGGCGGGGGCAGGAGTCGCTGGCCGCCGTGCACACGGCGCTGGACCTGGGGTCGAACCTGCTGGACACGGCCGATGTGTACGGGCCGTACACCAATGAGCTGCTGCTCGGACGGGTGTTGCGGGAGCGGCGGTCCGAAGCGTTCGTGTCGGCCAAGGTGGGACTGCGGGCGGGTGACCAGCACGTGGTCGCCGACGGCCGGCCCGGCTATCTGCGGCGGGCCTGCGACGCCTCCCTGCGGCGGCTGGGGACCGACGTCATAGACCTCTACCAGCTGCACCGTGTCGATCCGGACGTGCCGGTGGAGGAGACCTGGGGGGCCATGGCCGAGCTGGTGGGCGCGGGCAAGGTGCGCTCGCTCGGGTTCTGCGCGCTGGGCGCCGGCGCCGGGCCGGGAGCCGGGCGGCGGGGGGACCGGGAGTACCGGACGACCCTGCGGCACCTGGAGCGGCTGCAGCAGGTGTTCCCGGTGAGCGCGGTGCAGGCGGAGCTGTCGGTGTGGTCGCCGCAGGCGGCATGGCAGCTGCTGCCGTGGTGCGCGGCCCGTGGGGTCGGGTTCCTGGCGGCGATGCCGCTGGGCAGCGGTTTCCTCACGGGGACCCTCACGCCGGGAGAGGGGTTCGAGCCGCAGGACGTGCGGGCCCGGCATCCGCGGTTCACGGCGGAGGCGATGGCGTCGAACCAGGTGCTGCTGGCGGGGCTGCGGCAGGTGGCCCGGCGGCACGGCCCCGAGGTCACGGTCGCGCAGGTGGCGCTGGCGTGGGTGCTGGCGCAGGGGCCCCACGTGGTGCCGGTGCCGGGGGCCGACCGGGCGCCGTGGGCGGCGGAGAACGCGGGGGCGGCGGACGTCCGGCTCTCGGCCGGTGACCTGACCGAGATCGCGTCCCTTCCGCTCGAGGTGGGAGCCTGGGACTGATCCGGGTCGGTCCCTGAGCCGGTGCGGGGTCGGTGCGGGGTCGGCGGGTCGCGCGGGGTCGGCGCGACAACCACTCGATCGAGTGTACGAGTGGTGGAACTTCGTGAACTGCCGGAGCTGTTGAGAGGGATGAAGGGCACGATCGGAGGACCGGAAGGGAGCAGGGCGATGCGATACGGAAGTTCTCCCGGGCAGGCGGGATCCGAGGGCACGGGCGGGCGGCGCCGGGGGGTGCTGGCGGCGCTCGCGCTGGCCGGCTGCGGCGCTCTGCTGGCGGCGGGGTGTTCGCCGGAGGGCGCGCCGGACGCGGGGCCGGGCGGCTCCCCACCGGGCAAGGCCTCGGCGGGCACCGGGTCACCGGGATCGACGGGACCGTCCGCGTCGCCGGAGGCCACCGGACCGCCGGCGAAGGGGGCCGTCACGGTGACCGGCGAGGTGGCCAAGGGGCTGGAGTCTCCTTGGGGCGTGGCCCCGCTGCCGGGCGGTGATCTGCTGGTGGCCTCGCGGGACAAGGGGACGATCAGCAGGGTCGCGGCGGGCTCCGGAGCGGTGACCCGGATCGGTGAGGTGCCGGGGGTCGCTCCGGGAGGGGAGGGCGGGCTCATGGGCCTCGCCCTGTCGCCCACCTTCGCGTCGGACCGTCTGGTGTACGTGTACTTCACGACCGAGTCCGACAACCGCATCGCCCGGCTGCGGTACGACGAGCAGAGACCCGCCGGACAGCAACTGGGCGCCCCGGACACGGTGTTCCGGGGAATCCCGAAGGGGCTCATCCACAACGGCGGCCGGATCGCCTTCGGCCCGGACAAGATGCTCTACGCGGGCACGGGCGAGACCGGTGACACCGGGCTCGCGCAGGACAAGAAGTCGCTGGGCGGCAAGATCCTGCGGATGACCCCGGACGGGGACCCGGTGCACGGCAATCCGGAGGCGGATTCCGTCGTCTACTCCTACGGGCACCGCAATGTGCAGGGCCTCGCCTGGGACAAGGACAAACGGCTGTGGGCCGCCGAGTTCGGCCAGAACACCTGGGACGAGCTGAATCTGATCGAGCCCGGCGCCAACTACGGCTGGCCCGAGGCCGAGGGGAAGGCGGGAAAGCCCGGCTTCGTGGATCCGGTGGCGGTGTGGAAGACCGACGAGGCCTCGCCGAGCGGGATCGCGTGGGCCGAGGGTTCGATATGGATGGCCGGGCTGAAGGGCAAGCGGCTGTGGCGTATCCCGTTGGCCGGGACGGCGCCGGCGGCGGAGCCCCAGGCGTTCCTGGAGGGTGAGTACGGCCGGCTGCGAACGGTGGTGCCCCTCGGCGGGGACCGGCTGCTCCTGGTCACGAGCGAGACGGACGGACGCGGGTCCCCGGAAGCGGGCGACGACAGGATCCTGACCTTGACGGTGCGGTGACCGGCAGGTCCCCGGCGGGGGACGAAGGGTGTGGTGGGCACGGTGTTCAACATGATCGAGGAACTGTTCAACCCGGGACGTAAGCACACCGACGAGGAGAAGAAGCGGCTGGAGCTGTCCCGGACCGACGTCAATGACAACGATCCGGGACGGGGGCCGATAGACCTCGACTCCGGCAGGGTGCTCATACGCCTGGACGAGCAGCCTCCGGACGGGGGCTGACCGGGGCGGGCGCGGCGAAGAGACGCAGCCGGTGGGCGAGGGCGGCCGCCTCGCCGCGGCCGGCGACGCCGAGCTTCGCGAGGATGTTCGAGACGTGCACGCTCGCCGTCTTCGGGGAGATGAACAGCTCCTCGGCGATCTTCCGGTTGGTGTTGCCGGCCGCCACCAGGCGCAGTACGTCCCGCTCGCGGCTGGTCAGCCCGAGCGCCTCGACCGGGTCGGTCTCGGGGACCGGCGGTGTGGCGGCGCTGTCGGCGTCGCTCAGCGGGAGGCGGGCGCGCCGGGCCAGCAGGGCCAGGTCCTCGCGCAGCCTGCGTGAGCCGATCCGCTCGGCGGTGGCGTAGGCCTCGCGCAGAAGGAGGGCCGCGGGCTCCCGGTCGCCGGCGGCCAGCAGGGCCTCGGCGAGCCGGTGGCAGGCCCTGGCCAGCAGGTACGGGCGTGCCAGCGGGCGGACGGCCTTCTCGACGGCCGTCCAGTCGGCGAGGGTGTCCCGGGCCTCGGCCCGGAGCAGCTCGGCCCGGAGGTACTCGGCGTGGGCGGCCCACACCGGGACCGGGGTGGCGAGGGAGCGGGCGGCGGTGCGCAGCACGGCCAGGGCCGCTTCCCGGCCGGCCTCGGCGGCCGGGAGCCCGCGGGCGTCCGCCTCCGCGGTGGCGGCGGCGAGCAGCAGCGGCCAGGCGTAGCGGTGCTGCCCGAGCGGGAATCCGTGGGCCGCGGCAGCGGACGTCTCGGCGCGGACGTCGGCGATCCGGCCCTCCGCCGCGGCCACGCCGATCGCGAGGCGGCGGAGCGGGATGCGGTGCTGGGGCTGGGTCTCGTGGGCGCCGTAGTGGGTGTGGGCCGCGGCGAGTTGGTGGGTCGCCTCCGTCAACTCTCCACGGGCCAGCGCCAGGTGGGCAAGGCGGGCCGAGGCGCAGCCGCGCGGGGCGGCGCTCTGGCCCACCAGCAGGGTGCGCCGGGCCGCCTCGGTGGCCTCGTCCCAGCGGCCGAGGCTGTAGAGGCTCTCGGCCATGTTCCCGCAGACCCAGGCCTCGCTGTCCAGGAGCCGGGACCTGCGGACCAGTTCGGCCCCTTGTTCGGCGAGTTCCACGGCTTCGTGGGACCGTCCCAGACTTTCCAACTGAGAGGTGAGATTGATATGCGCACGCCCTGCCAGCATCGTGAGCCCGAGCTGTGTGGTCCGTTCCACGACCGCGCGCATCTCCGCGAGGCCGCCCTCGCCGTCGCCGGAGTCGGAGCGCAGCACGCCGACCGTGATCCGGGCGTTGAGCTCGGTCTCCTCGGCGCCGACCATGCGTGCGTACTCGACCGCGCGTTCGGCGGCGGCGAGGTTGTCGGGGCCCGGATTGTGGAGCATGCCCCAGCTCGCGGCCCGGACCAGGACCTCGGCGTGCACCTGGGACGGGGGCAGCCCCCGGACGAGGTCCTGGGCCTTGGCTATCTCCTCCCAGCCGTCGCCACGCCCGAGTCCGGCGATCAGCCGGGAGCGTTCGGTCCAGAACCAGGCGGCCCGCAGCGGGTCCCGGTCGTCCTCCAGCAGGCGCAGCGCCGTCTTCGTGATCTTCAGGGCGCGGTCGCGCTCGCCGCCGTAGCGGGCCGCCACGGTGGCTTCGGCCAGCAGGTCGATCCGCTGGAGCGCGGTGGTGGCCGGGTCGCAGCCGCACGGCGGGTACACCTCGGTGTAGTCCGCCGGGCGGAGTGCCTCGCGGAGGCTCTCCGGGGTGCTGTCCCACAGGTCCATGGCCCGCTCCAGCAGGCGCAGTTGCTCCGAGTAGGCGTGTCGGCGGCGGGCCGCCACGGAGGCGGCCAATACGGCGGGCAGCGCCTTGGCGGGATCGTTCGCGTGGTACCAGAAGCTGGCCAGCCGGATGACCCCCTCCTCGGCCCGGACCAGCGACCCGTCGGCCTCCATGGCCTCGGCGTAGCGGCGGTTGACGCGGGCCCGTTCACCGGGCAGCAGGTCGTCGCTGACGGCCTCGCGCACCAGGGAGTGCCGGAAGCGGTAGCCGTCGCCGTCGGCGGTGGCGAGCAGGATGTTGGCTCCGACGGCGGCTCGCAGCGCCTCGATCAGCTCGTCCTCGGTGAGCCCGGCGACGGCGCGCAGCAGCGGGTACTCCACGGTGGAGCCGCCTTCGGCGACGATGCGCACCAGCCGCTGGGTCTCGTCGGGGAGCACCTCGACGCGGACGAGGAGCAGGTCGCGCAGGGATTCGGTGAGTCCGGTGCGGCAGCCGCTCTCCTGGGAGGCGACGAGTTCCTCGACGAAGAAGGCGTTGCCGTCCGACCGGTCGAAGACGGAGTCCACGAAGTCCTCGTCCGGCTGTGCGGCGAGGATGCCGGCGAGCTGGCGGCGTACCTCGGCCCGGTTGAAGCGGGACAGTTCGATGCGCCGGACGGTGCGGAGCCGGTCGAGTTCGGCGAGGAGCGGGCGCAGCGGGTGACGCCGGTGCACGTCGTCCGCGCGGTAGGTGGCGACGACGACGAGGCGGCCGCGGCCGAGGGTGCGGAAGAGGTAGGAGAGCAGGTGTCGGGTGGAGGTGTCCGCCCAGTGCAGGTCCTCCAGGACGAGGACGACGGTGCGGTCGGCGGCGAGTCGCTCCAGCATCCGGGCCGTCAGTTCGAAGAGCCGGGCGGTGCTCTCCTCGTCGTGCGGGCCGCGCGGGGTCTCGCCGAGTTCGGGGAGGATGCGGGCGAGTTCGTTCTCCTGGCCGGCGGCAGCGGCGGCCAGCTCCTCCGGCAGCAGCCGGTGCAGGGCACGCAGAGCCGTCGAGAACGGGGCGAAGGGAAGGCCCTCCGCCCCGATCTCCACACAGCCTCCGACGGCGACGACGGCGCCGCGGCGGTCCGCCTCGCAGAGGAACTCCTCCGTGAGACGGGTCTTGCCGACTCCGGCCTCTCCCCCGATGAGCATCGCCTGCGGTTCCCGCCGGGCGGCCCGGGTCAGTGCGTCGGTGAGTACGGCCAGTTCATCGGCTCGGCCGACGAACACCGGGCTGACAGATCTGGTCTCCACGCCGCCGAGCATCGCACAGAGGTCCTGCCCGGCGGCACTGGCCGCCGGTGCGCTTGTCCTCACGTGTCGGTTCACACGGTGCGCGGCGCTGAGCGGGCGGAGCGGGCGGAGCGGCTGCGGAAGGTTCTCACCCGCCTCACGTGTTCCTGGTCGGGCGAGGAGGCGCGATGCGCCGTCCCCGCCGCCCGGGCCGCGCGGTATTCGGCCGCCTCACGCATGAGGTCGGCGTTGCGGACGGCGGCGGCGATCTCGTACTCGAACATCTCTGCTCCCTGGTCGCGTTGCTCGGGCACCTCGTTCGGTGTGATCCAAGATTCGCGCCCCAGGGGGTGCCGGCACATCGGTCGCATGCCGCATCTGCCGCGGCCAGGGGGCCTTAGACCGGGGCCGGGGAGCCCCGGATCGGTCCGTACGGACCTAAGGCACCGCCTAGGCGCCGGCCCCGGCCGCCTTGGGAATGGCCAGGAGGAGGTCGAAGTACATGAGGACGAAGAGCAGTACGCCGAGGGCGCCCAGGCCGATGCCCGCCCAGGAGACGGACCGTACCCAGGTGGGCAGGGTCCGCTCGGGGCTGCTGAAGGCGGGGAGGGCCAGGACGAAGGTGGCGACGATCAGGGCGAGGGCGGAGAAGATGCCGTTCACCATGGCGGTGGTGTGCCACGGGTCGACGAACTGGGCGGCGATCTGCGCGTTGGCGTCGGCGGCCTGGGTCAGCTCCAGCCGGGCGGCGATGCTCGCGCGCTCGGACACGATGCCCGCGACCCAGCTACCGCTGAGGGCGACGACACCGAGACCGGCGGCGACGATCGCGAAGGCGGCGGATCCGACGTGGCTCGGCTCCCGGCCCTCGGCCTCGTCGTCGGCGAGGGCCTCGTCGTCCAGGTCCGCGTCGGTGACCTCGTCGGTGACCGCGGTGTCGGCTTCGGCCTCGGCCGGCCGGGCGGTCTCGGTCTTGTCGAGGGCGACCGGGGTGGTGTCCGCCTCGGCGGCGTTCGGGGCGGGGGTCTTCGTGGTGTCCATGCGGGGCACCGTAGGCGCCCCGTCTGAGAGTTTTCTGAGAATCCGCGGGTTCCGGCCGTGGTGGGCCCCGCGGTCGGCGGGGCCCCTGGCGAGGCGCCCCCGGCCGGGGCCCGGACCGGGCTCAGGCGGAGCGGGTCGCGGCCCACTCCTGGGAGAGGATCGACCAGACCTCGGTGTCCTGGCGGACTCCGTGGTGGAGGTAGTTCTCGCGCATGACGCCGTCGCGGGTCATGCCGAGGCGCGCGGCCACGGCGAGGCTCTTCTTGTTGCCGGAGGCGGCGTGCCACTCGACGCGGTGCATGCCGCGCTCGCCGAAGGCGTAGTCGATCAGGACCTGGCAGGCCTTGGTGACCAGGCCGCGTCCGGCCGCGTCGGGCTCCAGCCAGCAGCCGATCTCACAGTTGCCGTAGTGCGCCTCGAACGTCCGGAAGAGGACCCCGCCCACCAGGGTGCCGTCGAGCCGGATGCCGAAGAACCGGGCACCGTCCTCGCCGGCCGTCACCGCGTACTTGGCGAGCAGGGCCCGGGCGGAGTCGACGTCGGTGGCGCGGTCCGGGAAGCCGACGTACTCACCGATGTAGGCACGTCCGCGCTCGATGTGCGCGAAGAACTCCTCGGCGTGCCGGGCTTCCAACGGAAACAGCTGGGCGTCTTCGGCGAGGTCTATGGAGAACATGCTCGGTCTTCCTTGGGTCTCGGGCGGCGGGTGGCCGGATCACCGGGAGCTGGTGGCGGGCTCGGCGCCGGCATCGCTCGTGGCGAGGTCCGCGGCGGGCCGCTGCTTCGGAAGTCTCGCATGCGGGAGGCGTTCGGGAGGCTCGATGCTGATCTTGGGCAGACGCCGGTCGAGCCAGGCGGGCAGCCACCAGTTGGCCCCGCCGAGCATGTGCATCAGGGCCGGGACGAGGAGGGTGCGCAGCACGAAGGCGTCGAGGGCCACGGCCGCGGCGAGCGCGATGCCGAACATCGCGATGATCCGGTCGCCGCTGAGTACGAAGGCCAGGAAGACGGAGATCATGATGACGGCCGCCGAGTTGATGACCCGGCTGGTCTCGGCGAGGCCCACGCGCACGGCCCGCCTGTTGTCGCCGGTCTCCAGCCACTCCTCGTACATCCGGCTGACGAGGAAGACCTGGTAGTCCATCGACAGTCCGAACAGGACGGACACCATGATCACGGGCAGGAAGGGTTCGATCGGGCCGGCGCTGCCCAGGCCGAGCAGTTCGCTGCCCCAGCCCCATTGGAAGACGGCGACCACGACGCCGAAGGAGGAGGCGACCGCGGCGACGTTCATGGCCGCCGCCTTGAGCGGGATGCCGATGGAGCGGAAGGCCAGCAGCAGGAGCACGCAGCCGAGGGCGATGACCACGCCGACGAAGAGCGGCAGCTTGCCGATGATGACCTCGGCGAAGTCGTCGTAGGCGGCCGTCACACCGCCGACGCGCACCTGCAGGGAGTTGCCGGCACCGGCGGCCGGTATGACGTCCTCGCGGAGCCTGTCGACGAGGTCGCTCGTGGCCCGGGACTGCGGGGCGGAGTCCGGTACGACGGTGAGGACGGCGGTGTCGCCGCTGCGGTTGAGGACGGCGGGGCCGGCGGCGGCGACGCCCTCGGTGGTGCGGAGCGCCTGCGCGAGCTTGTCCACGGCGAGCCGGTCGCCGGCGCCGTCCAGCCGGGCGACGACGGTGAGGGGGCCGTTGGTGCCGGGGCCGAAGCCCTCCGCCAGCAGGTCGTAGGCCTGCCGGGTGGTGGAGGTGGCCGGGTTGTTGCCCTGGTCGGAGGTGCCCAGGTGGAGGGAGAGCGTGGGCAGCGCCAGCACCAGCATGACCGCGGTGGCGACAGCGCCCAGCAGCTTGGGGTGCCGCTCGACGAAGGCGGACCAGCGGGCGGCGAAGCCGGAGGTCTGCTCGGGACGCGGGCCCTCGGCGGCGAGTCTGCGGCGCTCGCGGCGCGAGAGGGCCCGCATGCCTATGTACGAGAGGAGGGCGGGCAGCAGGGTGACCGAGGCGGCGACCGTCAGGACCACCGTGACGGAGGCCGCGATGGCGACGCCGTTCAGGAAGTTGAGCCGCAGCACCAGCATGCCGAGCAGGGCGATGCAGACGGTGGCGCCGGCGAAGACGACGGCCCGGCCGGTGGTGGCGACGGCGTTCGCGGCCGCCTCCTCGACGGTGCTGCCCCGCGCCAGGCCCTTGCGGTGCCGGGTGACGATGAACAGCGCGTAGTCGATGCCCACGCCGAGGCCGATGAGGGTGCCGAGCATCGGGGCGAAGTCGGCGACCGGCATGGCGTGGCCGAGCAGGGCGATGCCGAAATAGGCCGTGCCCACGCTGACCAGGGCCGTCGCGATGGGCAGCAGGCTCGCGGCGAGCGAGCCGAAGGCGAGGAAGAGGACCAGGGCCGCGACGGCGACGCCGATGACCTCGGCGAGGTGGGCGGTGGGGGCCTCGGTGAGCTGGATGGCGCGGCCGCCCAGTTCGACCTGGAGTCCGCCGGCTTCGGTGGTGGGGTTCTTCGCCGCCTCGACCACGGCCCTGGCCTGCCCCTTGGGTACGGCGTCGGCCTGCCGGTCGAAGGTCACCACCGCGTAGGCGGTGCGCCCGTCGGGGCTGATCCGCGCGGCGTCCTCGGGGGTGGGACCGTAGGGTCCGGCGACCGATCCGACGCCGGGGAGCGCGGCGACGTCCGCCAAGGCCTGGGTCATGCGTTGCTCGATGTCCGGGGTGCGCACGTTCTGCCGGTCCGGGGCCCGCCACACGATGGTGTCGGTGTCGCCGCCCTGGCCGTGGAAACCTTCGCGCAGGAGGGCGTTCGCCTTGCCGGACTCGGTGCCGGGGACCTCGTAGTCGTTGGAGAACGCCGATCCGGCGGACAGCGCGGCGGCCGCGGTCCCGCCGAGGGCGAGCAGCCAGATGAGCACGGCGATGAGGCGGTGGCGCATGCACCAGCGTGCGATTACAGCCAACGGACGTGCTCCCTGGTGGTTCGGATCTTTACCGGGAGGCAGCCCGTCGCAAAGAACGCATGAACGCGTGAAGGCCCGGCCGAGGGGCCGGGGGTCACCCGGGGGAAGCTCGGCGCAGAGGGTCTACACCCTCAACGATCTCAGCGTTTCGTGATCGTTGGCCCGTTTCGTGTGCATCGTCACAGCGTCGCGGTAAGGCCCGGGGCGCCGGCCTCCAGCCGCGCTTCGGGTTCGTCCACCCGGTAGCCCGGGATCGAGGGCCACCGGACGGTGAGGACGACGGCGTCCTCCTCCGCGTACCAGGAGTGGTCGATCCCGCGCCCCCAGAGCACGTAGTCCCCTTGCTCGGCGAGGACGACGGTACGCCCGGGGAACTCCAGCCGGAAACGTCCGCTGATCAACACCAGCAGGGCGGTGCGCTTCTCGGCGGTCGCCCACCGCTCCCGCTCGTCGCCCTTCGGGTGGACACCCCATTTGATCTCCACGTCCTCGCTGTGGCGGGGATCGGAGGGGTCCTTGAAGTGGCCGAGGAGCCAGCCGCGGTCGGCGGCCGCGTCGGGGGTGGCCTTACCGGTGTAGATGGTGGAGTCGTGGTTCACGGGGGTGAGGCTAATGCAGTTGTGGCACCCGTCCGACACTGGTGAGCTGGGGTCATGACGATCGATCTTGATGAACTGATGAAGGTGCGTGCCCACTTCGACGCCGAGGTGCGTGAAGGCGCGCAGGCGGACGGCCCGCACGCGACCGTGGAGCGCGCCGGCGCCGTCGTGCGGGCCGTCGCGCCCGCCCTCGGATGGAACGGGGTGCTCTGGTCGGACCTCGACGAGGGCACGGCGGACGCGGAGATCGCGGCGCAGGTGGCGTTCTTCGCGGGACGCGGCTGTCCGGAGTTCGAGTGGAAGCTCTACGACCACGACCGGCCCGCGGACCTCGGGGACCGGCTGCGGGCGGCGGGCTTCGTGCCGGAGCCGCCCGAGACCCTGATGGTGGGCCTGGTGTCCGAGCTGGCGAAACTGCCGGTGGAGCCGCCGGAGGGGATCACCCTGCGGGTGGTGACGGACGAGGCCGGCGTCGACCTGATGATGCGGGTCCACACCCGGGCCTTCGGGCGGGAGCGACCGCGGCTCCGGGAGCAGCTGCTCGACAAGCTGCGCGAGGAGCCGGAGACGATCGCCGCGGTGCTCGCGATGGCGGGCGACACCCCGGTGAGCGCGGCCCGGATGGAGATGCGGCCGGGCCTGGCCTTCGCGGGCCTCTGGGGCGGCGGCACCATCCCCGAGTGGCGCGGCCGGGGCATCTACCGTTCGTTGGTCGCCCACCGCGCCCGCCTGGCGGCGGAGCTCGGCATCCCCTACGTGCAGGTGGACGCGTCGGACGACAGCCGCCCGATCCTGGAGCGCCTGGGCTTCGGGACCCTGGGCGTGACGGTGCCGTACACATGGACCGCCGCCGCCTCGTAGCGCGGGGGCCGGCCCGGCTCTGTGCGGGCCCGGCGGCAACGGGCAGGATCACTCCCATGGAACGCATCAGCCCGCCCCTGACCGGGGACGAACGCGAAACCCTCCGGACCTTCCTCGACTACCACCGGGCCACCCTCGCCTGGAAGTGCGAGGGCCTCACCGACGAGCAGCTGCGCCGCGCCTCGATGCCGCCGTCCACGTTGTCCCTGCTGGGGCTGGTCCGGCACATGGCCGAGGTCGAGCGGCACTGGTTCCGCCGGGTCCTCGACGGCCAGGACCTCCCGCACCTGTGGTCGGACACGCACGATTTCCAGGCCGCCTACGACGCCTCCGGCGCCGGCCGCGCGGAGGCGTTCACCGCCTGGCAGGAGGAGGTCGCGCACGCCCGCCGGATCGAGGCCGCCGCCGCGTCCCTGGACGTGACGGCGTACGTGCCGAGCTGGAAGGAGGAGGCCTCGCTGCGCCTGGTGATGCTCCACCTCATCCACGAGTACGCCCGCCACAACGGCCACGCCGATTTCCTCCGCGAGGGGATCGACGGCACGACCGGCGCCTAGGTCGTCCAGTGCCGTGACTGGAAAGGTTTGCCGGGTCGCGTTGTCCGGTGCGGTACATCGCAAGGCGGAGGGCCACGGCTCGTACCGGACGTACCGCCGTGGTCCGACAACGCGGCGAGGTGCCGTGCCGGGCAGCGCGACCCGGTGAACCTTTCCGGTCACGGCACTAGCGGGCTCCGAGCAGGCGAACGGTCGCGACTGCGGCACCTCCCGGGTACCGGGCTCAGGCCTCGGGGGCCAGCTCAGGCCTCCGGCCGCCAGTAGCCCAGCGAGTTGACCCGCTGCTTGGGCAGCGCGAGATCCTTGCGCAGGTACGCCGTCAGGGCGCGCGTCGTCACCGTGTCGCACGCCAGCCAGACGTACGCCGCCTCCGGGTCCCCGGCCAGCTCGGGCAGCTCGGCGCGCACCCGGTCGGCCAGGGCCGTGCCGCCCCGCCGCACCCGGCGGATGTCGTGCCGACCCTGCTCCACCCGCATCGGCAGCCGCTCGTCCGAGTCGTGCTGCGTCTCGAACCAGATGGTCGCCGGGGTGTGCGGGTAGGTGTCCAGCAGCGAGTTGATCGCCGGCAGGGACGCCGAGTCACCGATGACGAGCAGCCGCTCCGGGGCCGGCGTCGGGGCCGTGAATCCGGTCCCCTGGACGGTGGCCTCGACCGTGTCGCCGGGCTTGGCGTCGCGCGCCCAGGCACTGGCGACCCCGTCGTGCAGGGCGAACTCGAAGCTGAAGGTGCCCGCTTGCGGATCCGGGTCCACGAGCGTGTAGGCCCGCTGGTGCGGCTTGCCCGCGCCCTGGAACCAGACGCGCACCCACATCGTCGGGTGCAGCGACTCGCCCGCGGCCGCGAGCAGCCCGCCGTCCGTGAAACTCACGCGGCGGTAGTTCTCCGTGAGGTCTTCCGCTCCCGTGACCGTGAACGTGAAGTCCTTGCCCCGCATGAGCTTGAGGACCACGCCCTCCCAGCCCTTGCCGACCGCCATGTCCGACCCCTCCCCTTGCGCCCCTATAGTTAGGTCAGCCTAACCTAAACGCACGTCGGGGAAGAGTGTGAGCAGCGTGAGCAGTGCCAGCAGCGAGAACGGTGACGCCCGGTCGCACGGAGCGGATCGGGGCGAGCCTTCTGCGGAGACTCCGGAATCCTACGGGGTGTACCGCGACGCGTGGGGCATCCCCCACCTCCGCGCATCCGACGAACTCCGGCTCGTCCACGCCCAGGGCCGCGTCACCGCCTTCGACCGCGCCTGGCAGTTGGAGGTCGAACGGCACCGTTCGGAGGGCTCCAGCGCCTCCTTCCTCGGAGCGGACGCCGTCACCTGGGATCGCTTCGCCCGCCAGTCCCGGCTGGCCGACACGGCCCGCCGTTGCTACGAGGCCATGGAGGCCGACGACCCCGACACCGCGGCCTGGGTGCGCGCGTACGTGGACGGGGTGAACGAGGGGCTCGCCGCCGGCGCCGCCCGTGACGAACGCTTCGCGCGCACGGGCCTGACCCCCACCCCGTGGGAGCCGTGGGTACCCCTGGCCATCTGGATCGCCACACACATCCTGTTCGCCGGCTTCGCCACCAAGCTGTGGCGTGAGCGCGTGGCCCGCGCCCTCGGCGACGAGGCGGTCACCCTCTTCGCCACCGACGGCCCCGGCACGGCCGGCAGCAACGGCTGGCTGGTGCCGGGCGACCGCACCACCACCGGCTCGGCGATCATCGCGGGCGACCCGCACCGGTTCATCGAGGACCCGGGCGTCTACCAGCAGATACGTCTCTCCTGTCCGGACTACGACGTCCTGGGCCTCGCCGTCCCCGGCGTCCCCGGCCTCGGCCACTTCGGGCACACCGGCACCGCCGCCTGGGCGATCACCAACGCGATGTCCGACTACCAGGACCTGTACGTCGAGCAGTTGCGGCGGGACGACGACGGCACCGTGCGGGCCCTCGGCGCGGACGGCGCCTGGGAGCCCGTCTCCCGCCACATCGAGACGATCACCGTGGCCGACGGCGACGACGTCGAGGTGGAGGTCCTGGAGACCCCGCGCGGCCCCGTGATCGTCCACGCGGACGGCGACCTCGGCGCCGACGCGCACGCCGAAGCCGAGGGCCACGCCGACGGCAGCCCCCAGACCCTCTCCCTGCGCTACCCGCCGCGCGTCCGGCTGGACCTCGGCTTCGCCGCCCTCCCCGCGCTGCTGCGCGCCCGTACCGTCGCCGACATCGACCGGGCCTTCGACGGCTGGGCCGAGCCGGTCAACGTCGTCCACGCCGCCGACTCCGCGGGCGGCCTGCTGCACCGCGTCGCGGGCGCCGTGCCGCTGCGCCACCGCGCCAACCGGCTGCGCCCCGTGCCCGCCTGGGACCCGCAGCACGCCTGGCAGGGCTGGGCCCCGACCCCCGCCGAGCCGGTGCAGGGCTTCGCCGTCATGGCGAACGCGCGCGGCATCGCCTCCCCGCTCGGCGTGGAGTTCGCACCCCCGCACCGCGCCAACCGCATCCGCGAGCTGCTCAGCGGCTCCGCGGACTGGTCCCCGAAGGCGATGGCCGACGTACACCGGGACACGCACCTGGCCTCGGCCGCGCCCCTGCTCGCACTGCTGCCCGACCTCGCGGACCTGACCCCGGCGGCGCAGGCCCTGCGGACCCGGCTGCTGGCCTGGGACCGGCACATGGCTGCCGACAGCACCGACGCCACCGTCTTCTCGGCCTTCCGCGGCGCGACCGTACGCCGCTTCGCCGCCGACCCCGTCTTCGAGGGCCTGTGGGGGGCGCCCCCCGGCCCGGCCGTCTTCCACCCATGGCTGTACCTGCTCCCGAAGATCGGCTACGCCCTCGAAGGCCTGCTCACCACCTCCCTCGTCCCCGGCCTCGACCGGGCGGCGCACGTCCGGGCCGCCCTGGAGGAGACGGCCGCGGCCGACACCCCCGACACCCCCTGGTCACAGGTCCACCGCCTCACCCCGTGGCAGGCCGTGCCCGACCTCGAGGCCACGGAGTGGCCCGGTCTCGGCGGCGACCACGACTGCGTGAACGCCACCTCCACCGTCCCCGGCTTCACCGACCTCACCGCCCGCGCCTCGGCGGCCCGTTACGTCTGGGACCTCGCCCGCCGCGAGGACAGCCTGTGGACGGTACCGCTGGGCGCGGACGGCGTCACCGGTTCACCCCACCACCGCGACCAGCTGTCCCTGTGGGCCCGGTGCGAACTCGTCCCCGTGGTCACCGACTGGTCCCGCCTCGACAAGGAGGCGATATGACCTCCGCCCCCTCCGAGCGGCAGCCCGTACACACCCAGGTCGTCGAGGGCTTCGGCACCGTCACCCTCACCCCCGTCGAACCGGCGGCCGATGCCGCGCTGATCCACCGCTGGGTCACGCAGGAGCGGGCCCGTTTCTGGGGCATGGGCGAGGCGAGCCGCGAACTGGTCCAGGAGATCTACGAGGACATCGACCGCCGCACCACCCACCACGCCTTCATGGTGCGCCGCGACGGCGAGCAGGTCGCCCTGTTCCAGACGTACGACTGCGCCGAGGACCGGGTCGGCGAGTGCTACGAGGTCCAGCCCGGGGACGTCGGCGCGCACCTGCTGATCGGCCCGACCACAGGCGCGCCCGAGCACGGCTTCACCGGCTCCCTGATGACCGTCTTCATCACGTTCGTGTTCTCCGACGAGGCCGCGCGGCGCATGGTCGTCGAACCGGACACCCGCAACACCAAGGCCGTCTCCCTCATGGAGCGCACCGGCTTCGTGCTCGGACCGCAGGTCGTGCTCCCGGAGATCGACCTGCCCGAGGTCTACCTCCCGGCCAAGCCGGCCCGGCTGGCCTTCCTCACCGCTCCGGAGGCCGCGCGGGCGACCGGCTGAGCACGGCCGCCCCTACCGGGCGCTCGGCGAACGGAGGCCGCCCACGGGGCGGTTCCGGAAGCCGGGCGCCCGGTGGCGTGTCCGGACACCCGCGGCGACGACCGGTGGCCGCCGGCCACCGCCGCCGGTCGCCTGCGGCCCGTCGACGATCCGCAGATAAAAGGGTGAACCGCTCCGGGGATTTCCGATTCCCGTTGACCGCGCGCCCCTCCCCACTGGAAGCTGATGGCCTCTCAAAGCACCTTGAGGTGGGGGACATTGACCAGTCAGAACCTGCACATCGGTCCGGACGCGGCAGCGGACCGGTACCGCCTGCTCCGCTCGATCGGGCGCGGCGGAGAGGCCGTGCTCTATCTCGCCGAGATCGAGCTCGCCGGCGGATCCGAACCCGTGGTCGTCAAAGTGCTCGACTCCAAGACGACCATCACGCCGGACATCTTCGACCGGATCAGCCAGAAGTGGAACGAGCAGGCCGAGCTGCTGAGATTCGTCCACCGGCCCGGTGTCGTGGGCGTGCGCGAGCACTTCGAGGGGCCGCCGATCCACCGGCCCGGGGAGTCCTCGACCCTGACGGGGCGGGCGCTGGTCCTCGTCATGAACCACGTCGACGGGCTGGACCTGAGGGACTGGCGGGCCGAGCGGACGCTGGCCACCGCCGCCGAGCGGCGCGAGGTGATGCGCACGCTGGAGCAGCTGGCCGACGTCCTCGACTGGCTGCACTCGGGGAAGGCCACCCCGTCCGGGCGCCAGGTCGTCCACGGCGACCTCTCCCCCGGCAATGTGATGGTCGACGCGCACGGGCAGGCCACCCTGGTGGACTTCGGCCTCAGCAAGCTGACCGCCGACCACCAGACGGCCGAGGTCTGGTTCACCCCGGGTTACGCGGCGCCCGAGGTCTTCGACGGCAAGCGGACTCCGGGCACGGACCGGTACGCCTTCGGGGCGATCGCGTACTTCCTGCTGAGCGGGGAGTCCCCGCCGACCACGCCGGAGCAGCTCGCGCAGGCACTGACCGCGCTGCCGCAGATCGCGGTGCTGGACGCCGAGCAGCGGGCACGGATCACCGCCATCTACGCGGCGGACCCGGGGAAGCGGCCGGTGAACCTGGCCGGCTGGATGAAGGACGTCCGCCACGCGGTGGTGTCCACGACCACGGCCACCTCGCAGCGGGCCGCCCAGGAGGCCCCGCCCAGGCCGGCCGCCCCGCCGCCGGTGGTGGCGCCGCTCGCGGCCGCACCGCCGACGGTCCCGCCGCAGCCGGTCGCGCCGCCGCCCGCGCACACGCCGACCACCCAGCCGGTGCAGCCCGCGCAGCCCGCGCAGCCCCTGCACTCGGAACCGGCGACCGCGCCGATCCCCGCCTCGGTCCCCGCCCCGATCCCCGCCTCGCAGCCGGAGCCGGGGCCGTCCGCGGTGCCCGCCGGGTACGGGCCCACGTACAACCTGAACCCGGCCCCCGCCCCGGAGCCCGTACCGCCGAAGAAGAAGCGGCGGACCGGCCTGGTCCTGGGCTCGGTGGCCGGGGTACTGGTGCTGGCGTCGCTCGCGGTGGTCGGCGTACAGCTGCTGAAGGACAAGGACCAGGGGGCGGACCGGGCGGCCGGGAGCGACAAGCCGGCCGGGGCCGCGAGCTCCGCCGCCCCCGACCGGCCGTCCCCGTCCGCCTCCGCGTCCCCCGGCCCGTCCGGGACCGGCGCAGACGCACCCCTGACCCAGCCCACCGGCACGGCGTCCAAGCCTCCCGGGGGCGTTGCTCCGGGCGTCAACGCCGCCGATCTGACCGTCATGAACGCGGTCGACGGGCTGGGGGACTTCGTGGTGGGAGCGGCGAAGATCAACACCAAGCAGTACGGCGCGGCGTTCATCGCCGACCTGGGCTGCAACGGCGACGCGATCGCGGAGTTCGACCTCAACCGTGAGTGGAAGTACCTGGACTTCACGGCCGGGATCGACGACGGTTCCACCCACGAGAAGGGCCGGGTCACCATCGCGCTCGACGGGCAGCCCGCCGCCTTTTCCGAGTTGGTCACGCTGGGCAATCCCATCACCAAGCGGGTGGACGTCAGCGGTGCCCTGCGCCTGCGGCTCAAGGTGGAAGCGGGCTGCGACGTGGGCAAGGTGGTCATCGCCGGCCCGCAACTGACGCGCTGACGAACGCGGTCCTCGAACCGCGGGCCGCGCCGGTCGCGCCGGCAGCTGATGCACCGGCGCGGCCCGTTCGGTCCGTCAGGGGCGCGCCCGGCCTCCCGTCCGGCCGCGTCAACCCACGCCGAGGTCGGCGCGCATGGCCGCCCGCATCACCCGGAGCGGGTCCCAGATCCCGTGCTGCGCCCGGGCCGCCGTCTCCATCGACTCCCCCGGATCCGGCGTCCCCCGCTCCAGACGCTTCACCTGCCCGTAGACCGCGGTCAGGGCGTGGTGAACGGAGGTCGCGGACGCCAGGACCTCGTCGGGGGCGACCATCTGCGCCTCGGAGTAGCGGTCGCGGAAGGCATTCTTGGCCGCGTCGAGCGCGACCCGGTCACCGTCCTCGACCCCGCGTTCCCGCAGGGTGTGCAGATGCCGGTTGAGCGCGGTGGTGAACTGCCGGGCGTCCCGGTTGAGGTCCACGTAACAGGTGCGCCGCAGCGCCTGGTTCTCGCGCTTCTCGTCGTGGGCGCGCACGAGCTCGATCTCACGGCGCTTCGCACGCTCCGCACCCCGTTGGGTGAGCAGCGCGCCGCCCAGCGTGCCCGCGACACCCGCCACCGCGATGACGATCGCACCGATCTCCATCGGCGCACCCCCCGAGTCCCCCGATCGCGCGCCGGGCGCGCGCGATCACCCCGTACCCAGTCTGAACGACGACGGCCCCGCACCGGGAAGGATCCGGTGCGGGGCCGTCGTACGGGGAGAGGACTACTCGGAGACGCCCAGGCGCTCCAGGATGAGCTCCTTCACGCGCGCCGCGTCGGCCTGGCCGCGGGTGGTCTTCATGACCGCTCCGACCAGGGCGCCGACGGCGGCGATCTTGCCGCCGCGGATCTTGTCCGCGATGGCCGCGTTGCCCGCGATGGCCTCGTCCACGGCCGCGCCGAGCGCGCCCTCGTCCGAGACGACCTTCAGGCCGCGCTTCTCGACGACCTCGTCCGGGGTGCCCTCGCCGGCGAGGACGCCTTCGAGGACCTTGCGGGCCAGCTTGTCGTTGAGCGAGCCGTCGGCGACCAGGGCCGCCACCCGGGCCACCTGCACCGGGGTGATCGGCAGCTCGTCGACCACGACACCCTGCTCGTTGGCGTTACGGGCCAGCTCGCCCATCCACCACTTGCGCGCGGCGGCCGAGTCGGCGCCGGCCTCGATCGTGGCGACGATGGAGTCCACCGCGCCCGCGTTGAGGATCGACTGCATGTCGTGCTCGGTGACGTCCCACTCCTCGCGGAGCCGGTTGCGGCGCACGCGCGGCATCTCGGGCAGACCGCCGCGCAGCTCCTCGACCCAGTCGCGGGCCGGGGCGACGGGGACCAGGTCGGGCTCCGGGAAGTACCGGTAGTCCTCGGCGTTGTCCTTGATGCGGCCGGCCGTGGTGGAGCCGTCCTCCTCGTGGAAGTGCCGGGTCTCCTGCACGATCGAGCCGCCCGACGAGAGCACCGCAGCGTGGCGCTGGATCTCGAAGCGGGCCGCGCGCTCCACGGAGCGCAGGGAGTTGACGTTCTTGGTCTCCGAGCGGGTGCCGAACTCGGACTCGGGGGTCGGGCGCAGCGACAGGTTCACGTCGCAGCGCATCTGGCCCTTGTCCATGCGGGCCTCGGAGACGCCGAGCGCCTTGATGACCTCACGCAGCTCGGCGACGTACGCCTTGGCGACCTCGGGGGCCCGCTCGCCCGCGCCCTCGATGGGCTTGGTGACGATCTCGATGAGCGGGATGCCGGCGCGGTTGTAGTCCAGCAGGGAGTGGGACGCGCCGTGGATACGGCCGGTGGCGCCGCCGACGTGCAGCGACTTGCCGGTGTCCTCCTCCATGTGGGCGCGCTCGATCTCCACGCGGAAGATCTCGCCGTCCTCCAGCTGGACGTCCAGGAAGCCGTTGAAGGCGATGGGCTCGTCGTACTGGGAGGTCTGGAAGTTCTTCGGCATGTCCGGATAGAAGTAGTTCTTCCGGGCGAAGCGGCACCACTCGGCGATCTCGCAGTTCAGCGCGAGGCCGATCTTGATGGCCGACTCGACGCCGATCGCGTTGACGACCGGCAGGGAGCCGGGCAGACCGAGGCAGGTCGGGCAGGTCTGCGAGTTGGGCTCGGCGCCCAGCTCGGTGGAGCAGCCGCAGAACATCTTGGTCTTGGTGCCGAGCTCGACATGGACCTCGAGGCCCATGACGGGGTCGAACGAGGCGAGAGCGTCCTCGTACGAGAGCAGTTCGGTGAAGGTGGTCACGGTGAAACTTTCCCTCTCAGCCCAGCAGGACGTCGTCGTCGCCCAGGCGCTTCAGCTCGCGGTACAGGATCGCGAGGCCGGTGACGATGGCGGCGGCGGACACGGCGGCGTCGACCAGCTTCAGCACGTCGTGCTCGCTGCGGGCCTTCTTGACCTGCTTGATCACGCTGATCGCGCCGAAGGCGGTGGTGCCGATCGACAGGTAGGTGCCGGTCTTGGACTTCTTGAAGCCCTTGGCCTTGGTCAGTGCACTGGTGCTCACAGGGACGGTGCCTCCTCAAGCAGCGGGTGACCCCAGCGTGCGACGAAGGCGGCCTCGACGGCGGCGCCGACCTTGTAGAGCCGGTCGTCCTTCATCGCCGGGGCGATGATCTGGAGCCCGACCGGGAGACCGTCCTCCGGTGCCAGGCCGCAGGGCAGCGACATGGCGGAGTTGCCGGCCAGGTTGGTCGGGATGGTGCACAGGTCCGCGAGGTACATGGCCAGCGGGTCGTCGGTGCGCTCGCCGATCGGGAAGGCGGTGGTCGGGGTCGTCGGGGAGACGATCACGTCGACCTTCTCGAAGGACTTCTCGAAGTCCTGCGTGATGAGCGTGCGGACCTTCTGGGCGGAGCCGTAGTACGCGTCGTAGTAGCCGGAGCTGAGGGCGTACGTGCCGAGGATGATGCGGCGCTTGACCTCGTCGCCGAAGCCGGCTTCGCGGGTCAGGGCGGTGACGTCCTCGGCGGACTTCGTTCCGTCGTCGCCGACGCGCAGGCCGTAGCGCATGGCGTCGAAGCGGGCCAGGTTGGAGGAGCACTCGGAGGGCGCGATCAGGTAGTACGCGGCCATCGCGAGGTCGAAGGAGGGGCAGTCCAGCTCGACGATCTCGGCGCCCAGCTCCTTGAGGAGCTCCACCGACTCGTTGAAGCGCTGGACGACACCGGTCTGGTAGCCCTCACCGGCGAACTGCTTGACCACACCGACGCGCATGCCGGCGACCGACCCGTTGCGGGCGGCCTCGACGACCGGCGGGACCGGGGCGTCGATGGAGGTGGAGTCGAGCGGGTCGTGCCCGGCGATCACCTCGTGCAGCAGGGCCGCGTCCAGGACCGTGCGGGCGCAGGGCCCGCCCTGGTCGAGGGAGGAGGAGAAGGCCACCATGCCGTAGCGGGAGACGCCGCCGTACGTGGGCTTCACGCCGACCGTGCCGGTGACGGCGGCGGGCTGGCGGATGGAACCGCCGGTGTCCGTGCCGATGGCGAGCGGGGCCTGGAAGGCGGCGAGGGCCGCGGCGGAGCCGCCGCCGGAACCGCCGGGGATCCGGGTGAGGTCCCAGGGGTTGCCGGTGGGTCCGTAGGCGCTGTTCTCGGTGGAGGACCCCATGGCGAACTCGTCCATGTTGGTCTTGCCGAGGATGACGACGTCGGCTTCCTTCAGCTTGCGCGTCAGGGTGGCGTCGTAGGGCGGGATCCAGCCTTCGAGGATCTTCGAACCGACGGTCGTCGGGACCCCGACGGTGGTGAAGATGTCCTTGAGGGCGAGGGGGACGCCGGCCAGCGGACCGAGCTTCTCGCCGGCCGCGCGCTTGGCGTCGACGGCGCGGGCCTGGGCGAGCGCGCCCTCGCGGTCCACGTGCAGGAAGGCGTTGACCTTCTCGTCGGTGGCGTCGATGCGGGCCAGGTGGGCCTCGGTCACCTCGACGGCCGTGAGCTCGCCGGAGGCGATCTTCTCGGCGGTCTGCGCGGCCGTGAGCTTGATGATGTCGACCATGGTTGTTAGTCCTCCCCCAGGATCTGCGGCACCTTGAAACGCTGCTGCTCCTGGGCGGGAGCACCGGAGAGCGCCTGCTCGGGGGTGAGCGACGGACGGACCTCGTCCGCGCGCATGACGTTCGTCAGCGGCAGCGGGTGGGAGGTCGGCGGGACGTCTTGGTCGGCGACCTCGGAAACGCGGGCGACCGCGCCGATGATGTCGCCGAGCTGTCCGGCGAAGTGATCCAGCTCGTTGCTGGACAGCTCAAGGCGCGCCAGCCGAGCGAGGTGGACGACCTCCTCGCGCGTAATGCCAGGCATGCAGCGATCCTCTGGGGGTGGGTGGATGTTTCGTTTCGGACCCAATCCTATGGGGCGGGGCGCTCGGCCTGCGAAACGGTTTGCGCGAATGCCGGGACGGGACCGCTGCGCGGGGCCCGCAGGTGCTGCCCGACCCGGCGCCTCGAACGCCGGCGGGGCCGAAGTTGCCGCTGCGCGGCGAGCCGGCCAGCCGACGGCCGGTACCGACCGAACCGAATCCAGCCCGGCCGGCGTCTGAGGCGCGGGGGTGCGGGGGCGGGGTCCCGGCAGCGGGGCCGCGCCCGGCGCGGCCGACGGCGGTCAGACCGCGTCGGCCTCGGCCGCGGCCAGTTCCGCCGTGATGTCCGCCGGGCGGCGCCAGCCGCGTTCGCCGCGGGCCAGGAGCCAGGCGGTGGCCTCCTGGGGCGGCATGGCGGCGGCCACCAGCCAGCCCTGGACGGCGTCGCAGCCCAGGTCCCGCAGCCGCTCCCACGTCTCGTCGTCCTCCACGCCCTCCGCCACGACCAGCAGGCCCAGCGAGTGCGCCAGGTCCACCGTGCAGCGGACGATCTCCGCGTCCTGCGCGTCGACCGCCAGCCGGCCGACGAACGACCGGTCGATCTTCAGCTCGCTGACCGGCAGGCGGCGCAGGTGGACGAGCGAGGAGTAGCCGGTGCCGAAGTCGTCCAGGGACATCTTCACGCCGTGGCCGGTGAGCCCGGCCATGGTGTCGGCCGCCCGCTGGGGGTCCTCCAGCAGGACGTGTTCCGTTATCTCCAGCTGCAGCCCGCTCGCCGGGACCCCGTGGCGGGCCAGTCTGGCGGCGACCGCTCCCGCGAAGCCCGGGGTGTGGACGTCGCGGGGCGAGACGTTGACGGCCACCGGGACCTTGAGGCCCTGGGCCCGCCACCGTGCCACCTGGGCGAGGGCCGTCTCCAGCACGTACTCGGTCAGGTGCGGCATCAGCCCGGAGGTCTCGGCGATCGCGATGAACTCGTCCGGGGACACCCGCCCGCGTTCCGGATGCACCCAGCGCACCAGGGCTTCGAGCCCGGCGACCTGGCCGTCGAAGCGGACCTTCGGCTGGTAGTGGAGTTCCACTTCGCCGGCGTCGAGGGCCCTGCGGAGGTCGCCGAGGAGGCCCAGGCGGTCGGGGGTGTTGCTGTCCCGCTTGGACTCGTACACCTCGACGCCCGTACGGTCGCGCTTCGCCTGGTACATCGCGACGTCCGCGCGCCGCAGCAGCCCCTCCGCGTCGAGCGCGTGGTCGGGGAAGACGGCGAGGCCCGCGCTGGCCTCCAGGACGAGCGTGAGGCCGTCCAGGTCGAGGGGGGAGCTGAGCTCCGCGACGAGGTGGCGGGCGATGCGCTGGGCGCTGGTGGTGGAGTCGGCGAAGGGGAGCAGCACGGCGAACTCGTCGCCGCCGAGCCGGGCCGCCTCGGCGTCCTCGGGCAGGGCCTGGCGCAGCCGTTCGGCGATCTGGAGGAGCAGGCGGTCGCCGGCGAGGTGCCCCAGGGTGTCGTTGACGGCCCGGAAGCGGTCCAGGTCGATGAGCACGAGGGCGGCCCGGGTGCCGGAACGTTCGGCCTCGTCCAGGGCGGACCAGGCCCGCTCCAGCAGCCACTGCCGGTTGGGCAGTCCGGTCAGCGGGTCCCGCAGCTGTTCCTCGGCGCGGGCCCGGGCGATCCACAGGGTGGAGTCCAGTGCGATCAGCGGTACGGCGAACAGCGGCAGCAGGACCGGTTGGGTGACGGCCACGACGCAGATGAGGGGGGCGATGCCGAGCAGCGCCACGGCCACTAAGGCCTGCCGGAGCAGGGCGGTGCGGGCGACGGTGGGCAGCCCGTCGCCGCGCGGGGCCAGGGCGACCCAGAGCAGGAACCGGGTGGCGAGCAGGTAGGCGACGGCGACGAGGACGATCTCGGGGATCGCCTCCAGCCCCCAGAAGCTGGGGAGCCAGGGCGTCTCGACGGAGGGCACCTCGCCGAAGGCGGCGAGCACGAGCGCTCCGACGCCGATGCCGAGGAGGTCCACGGAACCGTGCAGCAGCCCCTGCCGCCAGCGGTGTCGGCGTGCGGCCCCCACCAGGGAGACCACGGCCAGCGAGACGAGCCCGGCGGGGACCCATCCGTAGAGGATGAGCACGCCGAGGGTCAGGGCCGCGCCCGATCCGGTGCCGCCCCACCAGCGGTCGCGGCCGAGGGCGACGAGGTGGCCGACGATGATGCCGGTGAGCAGGGCCAGGGCCCAGCCGACCGGCCCGCCGGGGAACAGCGCATGACGACCGCTCAGTGCGGAGACGATGCCGACGGTGAGGACCGTGACGGCGAGGCCCACGACGATGAAGGGCAGCGCGCCGCGCCGCTCCTGCCCGCCCGCACCTGTGGGGACCGGTCGGGTCTCCGGTGTCCTGGCACCCAGGAGACCGATCCTGCCCGTCCGGCCCGCCCGCATGGACGGGATTTCCCCGCCGAGTTCAGGTGACGGGTCGGCGCTTTCGGTGGGTTTCATGCCCGTACCTCTCACAGCCGGCGATGCCGATGTCACGCGATGGCCCCGATGTCATGCCACCACGGCCGAAATCGCATCCTGCAGCCGTGCACGACAGGCGCACCCCTCAACAGTAGGACGCGCGAGGCTCCCAGGGGCAGCGGTCGGCAGTGGTTGCCCGAATGCGACCCAGCCATCCTCATCAGTACGGTATCCGCCGAACGGGTGAGTTTGGACCGGGCCCCCTGTCACCCATCCGATGATCCGACAGCTCACCGGCCTGCGACCAGCCTTGTACCGGCCGTTTACCACCGTTCGCCGCGCCTGGCGTGCGCCCGCCCGTACGGCCGCACGCCACGCATCCGTTCGCCTTCACTACTCCCCTTCGGCGATTCCCCCTTCGGTACTACTGCGCTCCGCCCTGGCCCTGGCCGTCCACCGGGAGCGCGGCCTCGCGCGCCGCGTCCGGCCCCCGTTCCAGCAGGACGGCGAATCCGGCGTCGTCGAGGACGGCGAGCTTCAACTGCACGGCCTTGTCGTACTTCGAGCCCGGGTTGTCGCCGACCACGACGAAGGAGGTCTTCTTCGACACGGATCCGGTGACCTTGGCGCCGCGGCTCTGCAGGGCCTCCTTGGCGCCGTCCCGCGTGTGGCTCTGCAATGTGCCGGTGACGACGACGGTCAGCCCCTCCAGCGGTCGCGGGCCCTCCTCCTCGGCGGAACCTTCCTCCTCCATCCGGACCCCGGCCTCCCGCCACTTGCGCAGGATCTCCTGGTGCCAGTCGACGGCGAACCACTCCTTGAGCGAGGCGGCGATGATCGCGCCGACGCCCTCGGTGGCCGTCAGCTCCTCCTCGGTGGCCTGCTCGATGCGCTCGATCGACCGGAACTCCCGGGCGAGGGCCTCGGCCGCGACCGGTCCGACGTGCCGGATCGACAGGCCGTTGATGATGCGGGCGAGCGGGCGGTCCTTGGCGGCGGCGATGTGCTCCAGCATGGACAGGGCGTTCTTCTTCGGCTCGCCCTTCTGGTTCGCGAAGACCGTGACGATCTTCTCCTCGCCCGTCTTGGGGTCCCGCTTGGGCAGCCCGCTGTCCTGGTCCAGGACGTACGCCTTGATGGGCAGCAACTGCTCGATGGTCAGGCCGAACAGATCGCCCTCGTCCAGCAACGGCGGCGTCGCGGGCTCCAGCGGGCCGGTCAGCGCGGCGGCCGCGACGATGCCGAAGTTCTCGATGTCCAGGGACTGCCGGCCGGCGAGGTAGTAGATCCGTTCGCGCAACTGGGCCGGACAGCTCTGGCCGTTGGGGCACCGGACGTCGATGTCCCCTTCCTTCATGGGCCGCAGCTCCGTCCCGCAGGCCGGGCACTCGGCCGGCATCACGAACTCCCGTTCGCTGCCGTCGCGCAGGTCCACGACCGGTCCGAGGATCTCGGGGATGACGTCGCCCGCCTTGCGCAGGACGACGGTGTCCCCGATGAGGACGCCCTTGGCCTTGACGACCTCCTGGTTGTGCAGGGTGGCGAACTCCACCTCGGAGCCGGCCACCTTCACCGGCTCCACCTGCGCGTAGGGGGTTACGCGGCCGGTGCGACCGACGCCGACCTTGATGTCGATCAGCTTGGTGTTGACCTCCTCGGGCGCGTACTTCCAGGCGATGGCCCAGCGCGGGGCGCGCGCCGTGGAGCCGAGCCGGCCCTGGAGGGCGATCTCGTCGAGCTTGACGACCACGCCGTCGATCTCGTGCTCCACCGAGTGCCGGTTCACGCCGAAGTCCGCGATGAAGTCCCGGACCTCGGCGAGCGTGGCGACCACCTTGTTGTGCCGCGCCGTCGGCAGACCCCACTCGTGGAGCAGCTCGTACGCCTGCGACTGGCGCTCGATCTCGAAGCCCTCGCGGGCGCCGATGCCGTGCACGACCATGTGCAGCGGGCGGCTCGCGGTGACCTTGGGGTCCTTCTGTCGCAGCGAACCGGCTGCCGCGTTGCGCGGGTTGGCGAAGGGCTTGCCCTCCGCCTCCACCAGACGGGCGTTGAGCTCCTGGAACTTCTCCATCGGGAAGTAGACCTCGCCGCGGATCTCGACCAGGGCGGGGATCCGGTCGCCCTTCAGCCGGTCCGGGATCTCGGCGATGGTGCGGACGTTGGGCGTGATGTCCTCACCGGTGCGGCCGTCGCCGCGGGTGGCCGCCCGGGTCAGACGGCCGTTCTCGTAGGTGAGGTTGACGGCGAGGCCGTCCACCTTCAGCTCGCACAGGTAGTGGTAGTCCGAGGTGTTCACGTCCCGGGCCACCCGCTCGGCCCAGGCCGACAGTTCCTCGTCGTCGAAGGCGTTGTCGAGGGAGAGCATGCGCTCCCGGTGCTCGACGGAGGCGAAGTCCGTCTCGTACGCCCCGGCCACCTTCTGGGTGGGCGAGTCGGGCGTGCGGAGCTCCGGGTACTGCTCCTCCAGTGCCTCCAGCGAGCGCAGCAGTTGGTCGAACTCGGCGTCGCTGACGACCGGCTGGTCGTTCACGTAGTACCGGAAGCGGTGCTCCTCGACCTGCTCCGCCAGCAGTGCGTGCTGGTCACGCACCGCCGCCGGTACTGCCGTGTCCTGCTGTTCGGCTGCCATGCCGTGTCCTCCCGTGGCCCGTCCTCGACCGTCACTCAGGGTTGTCGGCGAGCGACCTCGCCGCCCTGACGCAATGCGCCTGCACCGCGCGGGCGTAGGCGGGCGAAGCGCCCGCCAGACCGCACGACGGGGTGACCACGACGGACTCCGCCAGAGTCCCCGGGGTCAGCCCCAGCCTGCGCCAAAGCTTCCTGACACCCATGACGCTACCGCCCGGGTCCGACAACGGGGCGTCGGTGCCGGGCACCACTCCGGCGAAGAGTTTCGTGCCGCTCTCGACCGCTTCCCCGATGGCGTCGTCCTCGCGCTCGGTGAGCAGGGAGAAATCGAACGACACCCCTGTGGCGCCGGCCCTGCGGAGCAGCGCGAAGGGGACCTCGGGCGCGCAGGAGTGCACGACGACCTCCCCGTCGTGGACGGCGAACAGGTCGCGCAGCGCGCCCTCGACCACCTGCCGGTCGACGGCGCGGTAGGTGCGGTAGCCGCTCGCGGAGCGGACCCGGCCGAGCAGTACGGCGGTCAGGGAGGGCTCGTCGAGCTGGAGCACGACCTGCGCCCCGGGGACGCGCTTGCGTACGTCGGCCAGGTGCTCGCGCAGCCCCTCGGCCAGCGATCCGGCCAGGTCCCGGCAGGCTCCCGGGTCCTGGAGCATGGCTTCGCCGCCGTGCAGTTCCAGGGCGGCGGCCAGCGTCCACGGCCCGACGGCCTGGACCTTGAGCTTGCCCGTGTAGCCCTGGGTGAACTCCTCCAGCGCGTCGAGGTCCTCGCCGAGCCAGGACCGGGAGCGCTTCGAGTCCCGTCCCGGGCGGTCGCTGATCCGCCAGCCGCTGGGCTCGACGTGGGCGTACATGTCGACGAGGAGGCCGAGGGAGCGGCCGATCATGTCCGCGCCGGGCCCGCGGGCGGGCAGCTCGGCGAGGTAGGGGAACTCCTCGAAGGACCCGGTGACGGTCTTCGCTGCCTCGCGGGCGTCGCCGCCGGGCAGCGATCCGACGCCGGTGGCGCCGGCGCTCATCGGCCCGGCCGGACGCTCAGGTCGTTGACCTCGGCGTCGCGGGGCAGGTCGATGGCCATGACGATGGTGGTCGCCACGGACTCGGGGTCGATCCAGTCGGCCGGGTCGTAGTCCTTGCCCTCCTGGGAGTGCACCTTGGCCTGCATGGGGCTGGCGGTGCGGCCCGGGTAGACGGAGGTGACGCGGATGCCGTGGGGCTTCTCCTCGTCGCGCAGCGAGTCGGCGAGCGCCTTGAGCCCGTGCTTGGAGGCGGCGTAGGCGCTCCAGTCGGCGTGGGCGCGCAGCCCGGCGCCGGAGTTCACGAAGACGACGTCGGCCCGGGAGGCGCGCAGGGTGGGCAGCAGCAGCCGGGTGACCTCGGCGGGGGCGATCAGGTTCACGTTGAGCTGCTGGTGCCAGGTCTTGGGCCGGAGCTCGCCGACCGGTCCGAGGTCGACGATCCCGGCGATGTGCAGCAGGGAGTCGATCCGCTCCGGGACGGCCTGCTTGGAGAAAGCCCACGAGAGCCGGTCGGGATCGGCGAGGTCGCCGACGAGGGAGGTGGCGCCGGGGTAACGGTCGACGAGCTCGCGGGCCCGGCCGGCGTCGCGGGCGAGGAGGACGAGGTCGTCACCGCGGGCGTGCAGCCGGGCGGCGACGGCGGCGCCGATGCCGGAGCCGGCACCGGTGATCAAGTGAGTAGCCATACCGCCCATGCTCGCAGGTCGCGATCCCCTGTCACCCCCCGTCATCCCTCGTCATCCCCCGGCGGCCTGCCGGTACGCCGCCTCGATCCGGGCCCGAACGGGCGGCGCCTGCCGGGTGGTGAGGCTCCTCCCGGTGAGTCCCGCCAGGCAGATGAGCCCGTCGCGTTCATCGGTGGGGAGCGGCGTCCAGTGCCGTAGCGCCGCGTCCCGTACGGAGATCAGCGCGGCCGTGTCGTCCGGCTCGGTCGGATCGAAGCGGCCGCCCGAGGCCGCGCGATGCTCGGCCCAGCGGTCCTCCCAGAACTCGACCGTCCAGCCCGGCCAGCGCGCGGCCACCGTGTCGGAGTGGATCTGGGTCCCGATGGTCCACCAGCCGACCCGGCGGCGGTGCCCGTCGATGTGCACGCCGCCCTCGGCGAGCCCGTGGTGGCCGCCCTCGTCCGTCGCCCCGTCCAGGAGGCCGAGCAGGGCCGGACCGTGCATGACGGGGTGGTCGAAGCCGTAGCCCACCAGGTGGCAGCGGTCCGGGCCGTCCAGGGTCACCACGGTGGACAGCACGCCCGGAACCGGGGTGTGCGGCACCCTGGGCCGGGAGACGAAGAGGTCGTCGGGCCACGCCGGGCGCTCGCGGTCCTCGTCGTCCGCGGGGTCGAGGCCGAGGTGGCTCCGCAGCCCGGTCTGGGCGCCGTAGATCCAGTGGACCTCCCAGCCGGGCCAGGCGGCCCGCAGGAGGGCGAAGGCGGCCCGGCGGGTGTACGGCTCGATGGAGGGGCCCTCCAGGGCGAACAGCCGCAGGACCTGGCGGTCCGGGTCCACCGCGACGCCCGCCTCGATCTCGTCGTCGGGCCGCCAGGAGTACGGCTGTCCGTACGAGCAGCCCCGGCGCATCAGCGTCAGCAGGAGGTCCGGACCGGCCAGCAGGTCGAGTTCCAGGCCGCCGGCCCCCCAGTCGTCGTCGGTGGCGCCGTATCCGTCCGGTCCGCCGAGGATGTAGACGGCCGGGTTCATCGCCGCCCCGCGGCTTCGCGCAGGGCCGCGGCCGTCCGCCGGGCGTCGTAGTCGGCCGGGACGCCCTCGACCAGGATGACCTCGCCCGGGATGTGGTCGGTGCGCAGCGGGATGATGGCCCGGTAGGCGTCGGAGGCGTACCAGGCGCGGGCGCTCTCGATGTCCGGGAAGCCGATCATGACGACGGTGCCGGGGAAGGGGCCCTCCATGACCTCGACCTCCTTGCCGTGGACGAGGAAGCGGCCGCCGAAGGGTTCCATCGTCGACGGGATCCGCTCGATGTACTCGAGGATGTCCTCGTTCATGGTGTCGGGGCGTATGTGGGCGATGGCGTACGCGGTCATGGTCTCTCCCCCTGTGCACGGGCCCGCCGGTGCGGGCCGTTGATCCGATCCTGTCAGGGCGCGAACCCGGCGGCGATTACCCCGCAGGTCATGCCGAGGCGGGCTGGAAGGTGCGCCGGTAGGCGATCGGGGAGACGCCGAGCGTGGAACGCATGTGCTGGCGGAGGGAGTTGGCCGATCCGAAGCCCGCACGGTGGGCTACCAGGTCGACCGGGAGATCGCTGGATTCCAGCAAGTGGCGTGCCAGTTCCAGGCGTTGGGCGGTGAGCCACTGCACCGGGGTCATGCCGACCTCGTCGCGGAAGCGCCGGGTGAAGGTGCGCAGGCTCATCCGGGCGTGCGCGGCCAGCTCGCCGAGGGCGAGCGGTTCGGCGAGGCGTTCCAGGGCCCAGGCGCGGGTGGCGGTGGTGGTGGCGACGGTCGGTTCGGGGACGGGGCGGTCGATGTACTGAGCCTGGCCGCCGTCACGCCAGGGCGGGACGACGCACATGCGTGCGGCCCGGTTGGTGACGGCGACACCGTGGTCGCGGCGGATCATGTGCAGGCACAGGTCGACCCCGGCGGAGACGCCGGCCGAGGTGAGGACGTCGCCGTCGTCGACGAAGAGGACGTCCTCGTCGATGCGCACCCTCGGGTAGGCGCGGCGGAACTCCCGGGCGAGGTTCCAGTGGGTGGTCGCGGGCCGGTCGTCGAGCAGGCCGGCGGCGGCGAGCACGTAGGAGCCGGTGCAGATCGACACGAGGCGGGTGCCGGGGCGGATGCGGGCGATGGCCGCGGCGACCGCGGGCGGCAGCGGCCCGCCGAGGGCCAGCTCCGGCATGGCGTGGGTGGGCGGGACGATCACGGTGTCGGCGGCGGCGAGGGCCTCGGGCCCGGCGGCGGGCTGGAGGGTGAAGCCGGAGTCGCTGAGCACGGGGGCACCGTCGGCGGTGCAGACGACGACCTCGTAGAGGTCTTCGCCGTCCTCGCCCACGGCGCTGCCGAAGACCCGGGAGGGAATGCCCAGCTCGAACGGGGGGAAGCCCGGCAGGGCGAGCACCGCGACGAGGTGCCGTCCGTCCGTGCCGTTCCCGGGGCGGGCCGTGTGCTCGGTGTGTTCCCGCATCTCGCTCATGGCCAGATCCTGTCACATAGTGGCCAAACGGCCAACACCGTCGAGGGGGGCCCTGCCCGAATCTGGGACACGTCGCCGGGAAACGACCCGGATCCCGACACCTGCGGATGGAATGAGGCGGACAGAAATGCGCGCGATCGTCGTGAACGAGTGGGGCGGCCCGGAGAACCTGGTCGAGCGGGAGATCGACCGGCCCGAGCCCGGTCTGGGCGAGGTCCTCGTCCGGGTCCACGCGGCCGGCGTCAACCCCGTCGACTGGAAGACCCGGGAGAGCGGGGCGCTCATCGCCTGGGGCGAGCACCCGATCGTCGGCTGGGACGTCTCCGGCACCGTCGAGGCGGTCGGCCCCGGCGTGACCCTCCACTCCCCCGGTGACGAGGTGTACGGCATGCCGCACTTCCCGCGGCAGGCGGGCGGCTACGCCGAGTACGTGACGGCTCCGGCCCGGCACTTCGCCGCCAAGCCGGCCGCGCTGGACCACGTGCAGGCCGCGGCGCTGCCGCTGGCCGCCCTGACCGCCTGGCAGGCCCTGGTGGACACGGCCGGGGTGCGTGCCGGCCAGCGGGTGCTGGTGCACGCGGCGGCCGGCGGCGTCGGCCACCTGGCGGTACAGATCGCCAAGGCCCGCGGCGCGTACGTGATCGGCACCGCGAGCGAGGGCAAGCACGCGCTGCTGCGTGAGCTCGGCGCCGACGAGGTGATCGACTACCGCACCACGGACTTCGAGGACGCCGTCGCGGACGTGGATGTCGTGATCGACGCCATCGGCGGGGACTACACCGGGCGCTCGCTGAAGGTCCTCAAGGCGGGCGGCCACCTGGTGACCCTGCCCGGCCCCGACTCCCTCCCGGCCGACCCGCAGGGTGTGCACGCCTCCTGGGTCCTGGTGGAGCCGGACCTGGGCGGTCTGCGGGAGATCGCGGCGCTCGTCGAGCAGGGCCTGCTGAAGCCGCTGGTCGACACGGTGCTGCCGCTGGAGCAGGCGGCCGAGGCCCACGAGATCGGCGCGCAGGGCCGCACCACCGGCAAGATCGTCCTGACCGTCGCCTGAGTACGGTCCGGCGCATTCCGCCCGCCGCCCCGGCACGAAGCCGGGGCCGGCGGGCGGCCGCGTCCGTCGGGCCGCCCCGCCCGTCCTCACCTCGACGCGTCGGTGCAGAATCCGGCCATGGAGCATGCGCAGCGACACATGTACGAGGTGGTCGACGCCCTCGTCCGGGCCGGCGGCAGCGTCCGCCCGCGTCCGCCCGGCAGCGGCAGCGACCCGTTCTGGGTGACCAAGCGCGGCCCGCACTGCTACCTGGAGACGCCGATCGACTTCGCGGTGGCCAGGTCGGTACCGGGTCTTCCCCCGGAGGTCGACCTCGACGAGGCCAACGACATGATCTTCTGCAGGGTCTGCTGGACGGCCGTCACCGGGCCGAACCATCGCCCCGAAACGGTGTGGGATTCACCGAGCGGGTGATTCCTCCCGGCGGGGCGCCTGCCGCACACGTGGGCCGGCCGCGCAGGTGGCGCTGGAGCCGCGCGTGGCGGAACTGGTAGACGGCACCGACCTGGCGCAGCACACCGCGCCGGTAGGCGTCCTCCAGGAAGGCGACCGTCGCCCAGGGGAGGCGGCCGGTCAGCGGCAGCCAGATCCGGGCCAGCAGCACCCACTGGCCCCAGGCGGTGAACGCCAGGACGTAGGAGAGCGCGCCGGCCACCCCGCCCACGGCGCCGAGCGCGAGCCCGTCGGCCATCGGCCAGGTCAGGGGGCCGAGGACGCCCTGGAGCAGCTCGGTCATGAGTCGGCCGCCGAAGGCGATCACCAGGGTGAGCATCGGCGCGAGGAAGAGCGCCTGGCGCACCACGATGCTGCGGTTGATGGCCAGCAGGTCCGTCGGGGTGGCGGCGGAGCCGAGGTCGATGGGGGTCTCCAAGGTGGCCACGAGCCCGAGGACGAGCCCTCCCGCCAGGGCGAAGACGAGGCCGTACATGAGGCAGTTGACGGCCGTCGCCCGGAGCACCGCCACGTTGACCGGCACCCCGCCGTACGTGAGCCACGCGCCGGCGGTGAAGGCCAGTCCGCAGCCGATGCCCATCACGAGGCCGCCCAGCAGTCCGGCCGGGACCAGGGTGGCGAACCGGCGGGAGGTCGGTCCGCCGCCCCGCCCGCGGCGGCCGGGCAGCCGCATCCGCACCCGGGACGGTTCGAACGCCCGGATCCCGAGGAGGGCCATGAGCCCGTGGACCAACCCGAAGGCGAGGCCGACGGCGGGGCCGAAGAGCAGGGCGTCCAGCAGCCCCGTACCCAGCGCGAACGCGGCCCCGCGGCCGGCGGCCAGGTTCTTGGCCGGGAAGACCAGCCAGTCGGCGAGCGCGGTGACCAGGGAGCAGGCGAGGACGACCGCCAGGATCCGCGAGGACGGCCGCAGCGAGTCGCGCAGCTGCCACCACGCCAGGTCCTGGCCCGCGCGGCGCTCGGGTCGGTCCAGGTGGTCGGCGAGGTGCCCCAGGTAGCGCCGGGCGCGTTGCGGGTCCCAGCTCCGGGGCCTCCGTGCCCGACGGGAGCCCGGGACGGCCGGGGGCGGCTGCCGGTAGACGCTCGGCACGAACCCGGCGAGGAGGTGCTCCTCGATGGCCTCGGGGGTCGGGAAGCGGGCCTCGTCCAGCAGCGCGGCCGGGTCCTGGGCCGGGGTGTCGCTGTAGGCGGTCCGGGCGAGCAGGACCATCAGCGGGGTGCTCAGTACGGCCCTGAGCCGGGCGCCGGGCCCGCCGTCCGGGTCGGTGCGCAGCCGCTCCAGGACGGGGTCCCAGCCGGTGGCGGCCCGTCCCTCCCGGTCGGCCGGCGCGCTCGGGCGCGCGGTGCGGGGCAGGTAGTGCACCAGGTCGTCGGCGTCCAGGTCCAGCAGTTCGATGCCCGCGGTCCGGCGGAGCAGCTCGACCCCGACGGCCTCGGCGAACTGCTCGGTGCGGCTGGTCAGCAGCAGGGGCAGCGAGCTCGCGTTGAGTTCGCGCAGGGCGAGGCCGAGCAGTCCGGTGGCCATCTCGTCGAACCCGTCCAGGACCGGCAGGATCCATCCGGCGTCCACCAGGGCGGCGGCGAGGGTGGCTCCGCCGGGGGCGCGCGCGTCGAGGTTCGGGTGGTCGCGCAGCAGGCCGGCGATCAGCCAGTCGCGCAGGGTGGTGCCTGTCGGGTCCCACGATCCCGTGCTGAAGACCACGGGCACGGGATCGCCGTCGGCGCGCGCGACCAGCTGGTCGAGGACGAACCGCAGGACGAGGACGGTCTTGCCGGATCCGGCCCGGCCGAGCACCACCAGCCGCCCGGACCGGACGCGCCGGTAGACGTCGGCGATGTCGGTGAGGCCGCCGTCCAGGGACAGCGGGCCGTGGGCGGCGCCGGGCGGGGCGCCGCGGATGTTGTCCCAGTGGTCCAGCAGGTCGGCGGGGGCCGACCGCCACCCCACGGGCAGCGGGAAGGGGTCGTGGACACGGCGCTGCTCCTCCTCGCGGATGCAGCGTCCGTAGACGTCGTGGGCGAGCGACTCGGCGGCCTCGGCCAGGGCGCCCCGGGACGTGCCCCGCGTGCGACGGTGCACCGGCCGGGCCGAACGGTCCGGCCCGGGCGCCCGCTCCGGCACCCGCTCCGGTCCGGTCACCGGCTCCGGCTCCGCCTCGGACACGGGGGCGTGTACGGCCCGCGGGTCTTCCCCTGGGGGCGCCGCCCGGCCGCGGTGGGCGGCCAGCAGGTCCGTCCAGAGCTCGTCCCGGTCGCGCTTCAGCTCGTCGGCCAACGCCTGCGCGACCTGCTTCACCGTTCCCATCCGGGCGTCGGTGGGCTTGCCGGTCTCCAACCGGTGGATGGTGCGGACCCCGAGCCGGGACCGCTCGGCCAGTTGCTCCTGCGTCATCCCCGCCTCGTGCCGTAACCCGCGGAGCAACGCGCCGAACTGGCTGCCCACTTGTATGCCCTTCCCCCCGACGACGGCCCTGCCACGTGAGTCCGATGTCCTCCCGGAACCCGGTCAAACCACCGGGCACCGTCCACCGGCCACATATGGCCGGTTGCGGGCATGGTCCCGCGACCAGCACGAACACCACGATGAGTGCCGGTCGCCGCACCCGACGCGGTGCCCGTCTCGTCCCAGGGGAGTTGACCCGTATGTCCACCACGAAGCCGAACAGGCTCGCCCGCCGCATCAAGTCCGTCGTCGCCTCGACGGTCCTCCTGCTCGCCGGCGCCGTGGCCGCGCCGGCGACCGCGCACGCCGCCCCGGCGAACCACTACTACATCCAGATCGGCGGTACCGGGGCGGCCGCCGAGGCGCCCGGGTGCACCACGAGCTTCGAGGCCGCCAACCGGCAGCTGAACGGGGGCATCGCGATTCCGGTCTGCTACGTGGCCAGCGGCGGCCCCTTCGTCGGGAGCCACAACGAACAACCGGCCCCGTTCGCCCCGAGCTTCGGCGACAGCGTGAACCAGGGCTACTGGAACGCCAAGGCCGCGCTGGAGAACGCCTACCGGGCCGACCCGACGGCGACCTTCACCATCGCCGGTTACTCCCAGGGCGCCTGGGTCGGCGACCTGTTGCTCCAGACGATCGCGAACAACGGCACCGAGGTGCCGCGCGAGCGGGTCGACGGCATGCTCTACTCCGACCCCATGCAGCCGGGGACCGGTTTCTGGCGGCTGGTCCCCCGGGGGGTCCTCATCCCGTTCGTGGCGTACTCCCCCGGCACCGGGCCGGAGGTGTTCCCCGGCGTCCCGGTCCAGCGCCACTGCATCAAGACCGACGGGGTGTGCGACGCGACGTCCCTGGATTCCTTCCCCGGCTTCCTGCAGCAGCACCCGCGCTACTTCCGGGAGGGCGAGATCATCGCGAGCACGCTCACCCAGCACGGCGCCGACGGGACGGTCTGGTACCCGGCGGCCTGACCGAGGCGACCGGTCGGGCGCCTGATCGGGGCGCCTGATCGGGGTACCTGTCGCCACGCCTGATCCGAGCGGCACGACGCCACAGCGCGACGCCGCGGTCCGCCCCGGGGGGAGCGGACCGCGGCGTCCTGCCGTGCGGGGCTTCGTTCAGACGGTGGCGGCGGCCGCCCGCGTCGTCGTCGCGATGGTGGCGGAGCCGACCACGCGGGTGCCGTCGTAGAGCACGATCGCCTGGCCGGGGGCCACGCCCCGGACCGGCTCGGTGAAGGAGACGCGCAGCTCGCCGTCCACGACCTCGGCGAAGACCTCGGTCTCGCCGCCGTGGGCGCGCAGCTGGGCGGTGTAGGTGCCCGGGGCGGCGGCCATGGCTCCGCACCAGCGGGGGCGGATCGCGGTGAGGGCGGTGACGTCGAGGGCCTCGACGGGGCCGACGGTGACGGTGTTGTTCACCGGGGAGATGTCGAGGACGTAGCGCGGCTTGCCGTCGGGGGCGGGGTGCCCGATGCGCAGGCCCTTGCGCTGGCCGATGGTGAAGCCGAAGGCGCCGTCGTGGGTGCCGACCTTCTCGCCGGTCGCCTCGTCGACGATGTCGCCCTCGGCCTTGCCGAGGCGGTTCGCGAGGAAGCCCTGGGTGTCGCCGTCGGCGATGAAGCAGATGTCGTGGCTGTCGGGCTTCTTCGCGACGGCCAGCCCCCGCTCCTCGGCCTCGGCACGGATCTCTTCCTTGGTGGTGAGGGTGTCACCGAGCGGGAAGAGGGCGTGGGCGAGCTGCTTCTCGTCGAGGACGCCGAGGACGTACGACTGGTCCTTGGCCATGTCGGAGGCGCGGTGCAGCTCGCGGGAGCCGTCCTCGTTCAGCACGACGGTCGCGTAGTGGCCGGTGCAGACGGCGTCGAAGCCGAGCGCGAGGGCCTTGTCGAGCAGCGCCGCGAACTTGATCTTCTCGTTGCAGCGCAGGCACGGGTTCGGGGTGCGGCCGGCCTCGTACTCGGAGATGAAGTCCTCGACCACGTCCTCGCGGAAGCGCTCGGCGAGGTCCCAGACGTAGAACGGGATGCCGATGACGTCGGCGGCCCGGCGGGCGTCGCGGGAGTCCTCGATGGTGCAGCAGCCACGGGCGCCGGTCCGGAAGGACTGCGGGTTCGCGGAGAGCGCGAGGTGGACGCCGGTCACGTCGTGCCCGGCTTCGACCGCGCGGGCGGCGGCGACGGCGGAGTCCACGCCCCCGGACATGGCGGCCAGGACGCGAAGGGGACGGGCGGTGCGCGGCAGGTTCTCAGTCATAGCACCGTCCAGAGTACGGGGAACCGAGCGGGGTCACAGCGCGTTGTCGGGGTACAGGGGGTGGATCACATCGTCGAGCAGGGGAACAAGGGGCAGAAGTCGCCGGGGCGCACCCGCAGGGCCGTGCTCTTCGGCGGGCTCGGGGTCCTCGCGGTGGCGGCGGTGGCCGGCCGGGAGGAGATAGGCCGCGCCTGGTGGCTGATACCGGGGGTGGACAAGCCACGCAAGGAGGGCGAGCTCGATCACCCGGGCGCGAGCTGGACGTCGGCCTCACCGGCGAACTGGCGCAAGGCGGACCGTCCGGCCGACTACCGGGTGGACCGGATAGTCGTGCATGTCACACAGGGCGGCTTCGAGTCCTCGGTGGACGCCTTCAGGAACCCGTGGCACAAGGCGTCGGCGCACTACATCGTGCGCGGGGACGGGCACGTGGAGCAGATGGTGCGCGAGCTGGACGTGGCCTTCCACTCGGGGAACCGTTCGATGAACGAGCGCAGTGTCGGCATCGAGCACGTGGGCTTCGTGGACCGTCCGCAGGACTTCACGGACGCGATGTACGCGGCTTCGGCCCGACTGGCGGCCGACGTGTGCCGCCGGTACGACATACCGGCGGACCGTGGACACATAGTCGGCCACTCCGAGGTCCCGGGCGCCGACCACACCGATCCCGGCCGGCACTGGGACTGGAACCGCTACATCGGCCTGGTGCGGGCGGCCTTGGACGCTCCTAGCTGAGGCCGGCCGTGCGGGCACGCTCGACCGCGGGACCGATGGCCGCCGCCAGGGCCGCCACGTCCTCCTTGGTGGAGGTGTGGCCGAGGGAGAAGCGCAGGGTGCCGCGGGCCAGCTGGGGGTCGGTGCCGGCGGCCAGCAGGACGTGGCTGGGCTGGGCCACGCCGGCGGTGCAGGCGGAGCCGGTGGAGCATTCGATGCCCTGGGCGTCGAGCAGGAGCAGCAGCGAGTCGCCCTCGCAGCCGGGGAAGCTGAAATGCGCGTTGGCGGGAAGCCGTTCGTCGGGGTCGCCCCCGAGGACGGCGTCGGGCACGGCCGCGCGAACGGCCGCGACCAGTTCGTCGCGCAGGGCGCCGATCTCGGCGGCGAACCGCTCCCGCCGTTCGACGGCGAGTACGGCGGCCACGGCGAAGGCGGCGACGGCCGGCACGTCGAGGGTGCCGGAGCGGACGTGCCGCTCCTGGCCGCCGCCGTGCAGGACGGGTACGGGGCTCTGGTCGCGGCCGAGCAGGAGTGCGCCGATGCCGTAGGGGCCGCCGACCTTGTGGCCGCTGACGGTCATGGCGGCGAGGCTGCTGTCGCCGAAGTGGACGTCGAGCTGTCCGAGGGCCTGCACCGCGTCGGAGTGCATCGGGATCCCGGACTCGCGGGCGATGGTGGCCAGTTCGCGGACCGGCATGACGGTCCCGATCTCGTTGTTGGCCCACATGACCGTGGCCAGGGCCACGTCGTCCGGGTCGCGCTCGACGGCCTCGCGGAAGGCGTCGGCGTGGACCCGCCCGTAGCGGTCCACGGGGAGGTACTCGACCTGTGCGCCCTCGTGCTCGGCGAGCCAGTGCACGGCGTCGAGCACGGCGTGGTGCTCGACGGGGCTGGCGATGATCCGGGTCCGGGCGGGATCCGCGTCGCGCCGGGCCCAGTAGAGGCCCTTGACGGCGAGGTTGTCGGCCTCGGTGCCGCCGGCGGTGAAGACCACCTCGCTGGGGCGGGCGCCGACCGCCTCGGCGAAGGCCTCGCGGGCCTCCTCCACGGTACGGCGGGCCCGGCGGCCGGCGGCGTGCAGGGAGGAGGCGTTCCCCGTGGCGGCGAACTGCGCGGTCATCGCCGCGGCGGCCTCCGGCAGCATCGGGGTGGTGGCGGCGTGGTCGAGGTAGGCCATGATCCCCCGATTCTACGAGCCCGCCGGTGGCCGCTTGCGCCGCGGGACCCCACGATGGCCGGCGCGGCACTCCTCGGGGGTGCCGGGCCGGTCCGGATCGGGGAGCGTCAGGCCGGGCGCAGGGCGCGGGCCAGTTGGCGGGACTGCGCGACCAGGTGGTCCGACGAGTCCCAGACCTCGGCGTCCTCCTCCAGGAAGCCGCCGGCCAGGTTGCGGGTGGTGATGGAGACCCGGAGGGGGCCGGGGGCCGGGCGGCGGCGGACGTGGGTGGTGAGTTCCACCGTCGGGGTCCAGGCCACCAGGCCGAGGTCGAAGGCGGTCGGCGGCAGGGCGTCGACGGCCAGGAGCATGGAGAGCGGGTCGGCGTCGCGGCCGTCGGCCAGCTCGAACCAGGCCCGCATCTCGCCCTTGCCGGAGGGCGCGCCGACGGCCCATCCGGCGGTGGCCGGGTCCAGCCGGAGCCGGAGCCGGTCCACGATGGCGGAGCTGCCGGGGATCGGGGCGGGGCCCGCCTCGGGGCCGATGCAGTCCTCGTAGGCGGGGATGGCGGGCGGCACGGCGACGGTGCGTACGTCGTCGGGCAGGGCCGCGAGGTCGCCGTAGGAGGCGAGGACGCGGATGCGCTCGATCTCGGCGCCGCTCTCGTCGTACTGGAACAGCGAGGCCTGGCCGGTGGAGAGGGTGCGACCGACGCGGACGACCTGGGTGCGGATCACGGCGGGGCCGGGCACGGAGGAGGTCAGGTAGTGCGCGGAGACCGTGAACGGGTCCGGGTGCGGGAGGGCCGCCGACAGGGCCCGGCCGACCAGGGCCAGCAGGTAGCCGCCGTTCACGGCGGCGATGATCGTCCAGCCGGCGGAGAGTTCCGCGTCGTACACCCCGGGCTCGCCCGCGCGTGCGGTGATGGCGGTGTCGCGGTCGAACTCACTGTCGCCGATGGAGGCCTTGGCAGCTGCGTGTGACATGCAAACGACGGTACACCGGCTTGCTACTAAGCGGTAGCTTTCTTTTGTTACGGCTCCTCGGCCACCGAAGAGCGCCTGTTCCAGGCCAGCGGCGCCCGCCAGTGGTAGCGCATGGCGAGGAGACGCAGGACGAAGGTGGTGACGATCGCCAGGCCGGTGGTGATGCCGTTGAGAGCGTGCAGGCTGATGAAGACGGCCACCATCGAGGCGCCGACCAGCGCGGGGACGGCGTACATCTCGCGGTCGCGCAGCAGCGAGGGCACCTCGTTGACGAGCACGTCGCGCAGGACGCCGCCACCGACGGCGGTGGTCACGCCGAGCGCGGCGGAGGCGGTGAGGCCGAGGCCGTACTCGTAGGCCTTGGTCGTCCCGGTCACGCAGAACAACCCGAGGCCGGCCGCGTCGAAGACGTTGATGGCGTGGTTGATCCGCTGGACCTCGGGGTGCAGGAAGTAGACGATCGCGGCGGCGACCAGCGGGGTCACGAAGAAGCTGAGTTCCCCGAAGGCCGCGGGCGGTACGGCGCCGATGACGAGGTCCCGGAAGAGACCGCCGCCCAGGGCCGTGACGAGCGCGAGGACGGCGATGCCGAAGACGTCGAAGTTCTTGCGTACGGCGAGCAGGGCGCCCGCGGTGGCGAAGACGAAGATGCCGGCGAGATCCAGGGCATGCTGGATCCCGGGCGGGAAGAGATCGTGGAGCACCGGGCCATTGTCACCTGCGGCGAGCCCGGTGGAATGCGGGGCTCCGCCGGGGCCGGGTGCGCCGCTCGGTTCCCGCCGGGTGAAGGTGCGCCTGCCGCGGTCCGCGGGCTGCGCGCTGCCGACGGCGGACAGTGGTGCCGTGCTGCGCCACTGCCGGGGCTCCGCCCCGGACCCCGCGCCTCGAACGCCGGCGGGGCCGCAATCGCGCGGCCCCGCCCGGATCGCCGGGCAGGGCCGTGGCCGCCGGAGCGGCTACTCCGTGACCTTGGCCACCGCGTCCGCCGCGCCCGGCAGGGGCTGGTCGCCCGGTGCCTGGTCAGGGGCGTTCTCCGGGTGGTGGCAGGCCACCTGGTGACCCGGCTTCAGCGCCAGCAGCGGCGGTTCCTGCGTCGCGCAGATCTGCGTGGCCTTCCAGCACCGGGTGTGGAAGCGGCAGCCGCTCGGCGGCGAGATCGGCGACGGGACGTCGCCCTTGAGCAGGATGCGGCCGCTCTTGGCGCCGCGCCGCCTCGGGTCGGGCACCGGCACGGCCGACATCAGGGCCGTCGTGTAGGGGTGCATCGGCGCCCCGTACAGCCCCTTGTTGTCGGCCAGCTCGACGATCTTGCCGAGGTACATCACGGCGATGCGGTCCGAGACGTGGCGGATGACCGACAGGTCGTGCGCGATGATCACGTAGGTGAGGCCGAGCTCGTCCTGGAGGTCGTCCAGCAGGTTCACCACCTGGGCCTGGATCGACACGTCCAGCGCCGAGACGGGCTCGTCCGCGACCACCAGCTTCGGCTTGAGCGCCAAGGCCCGCGCGATGCCGATGCGCTGGCGCTGACCGCCGGAGAACTCGTGCGGGTAGCGGTTGTAGTGCTCGGGGTTGAGGCCCACGAGCGACAGCAGCCGCTGGACCTCCGCCTTGAGCCCGCCCTCCGGAGTGACCTTCTGGAGCTTGAACGGCGCGCTGACGATGGTGCCCACCGTGTGGCGGGGGTTCAGCGAGCCGTACGGGTCCTGGAAGATCATCTGCACGTCGCGGCGCAGCGGGCGCATGCCCGACACACCGAGGTGGGTGATGTCCTTGCCCTCGAACTCGATGGAGCCGCCGGTCGGCTCCAGCAGCCGCGTGATCAGCCGGCCCATGGTCGACTTCCCGCAGCCGGACTCCCCGACGATGCCGAGGGTCTCCCCGCGCCGGACGTCGAAGTCGAGGCCGTCCACGGCCTTGACCGCGCCCACCTGGCGCCGGATCAGTCCCTTGGTGATCGGGAAGTGCTTGGCCAGGCCGGTGACCTTGAGCAGCACCTCGGCCTCGGGAGATTCCTTGGCCTGCGCGGGGATGACCACCGGGTCCGGCTTTTTCATGTCAGGCGTCTCGGTCACAGCTTCGGCGCAATCTCTTCGGTCCAGATCCGGGTCCGCTCGTCCTGGGACATGTGGCAGGCGGACCAGTGGCGGCTGTCGTCCTCGGTCAGCTCGGGCCGGACCGTACGCGTCACGTTGCCCTTGGGCACGTCGGCGTACGGGCAGCGCGGGTTGAAGGCGCAGCCGTCGGGGATGTTGATGAGGCTGGGCGGGGAGCCCTTGACCGGGATGAGGCGCTCGCTCTGCTCGCGGTCGATGCGCGGCATCGAGCCCAGCAGACCCCAGGTGTAGGGGTGACGGGGCTCGTAGAAGACCTTCTCGGCGGTGCCCCGCTCGACGCACCGGCCGCCGTACATGACGAGGATCTCGTCGGCCATCTCCGCGACGACGCCGAGGTCGTGCGTGATCATGATGACGGCGGAGCCGAACTCCTTCTGCAGATCGCGGATCAGGTCCAGGATCTGCGCCTGCACGGTGACGTCCAGGGCCGTGGTCGGCTCGTCCGCGATCAGCAGGTCGGGGTTGTTGACCAGCGACATCGCGATCATCGCGCGCTGGCGCATACCGCCGGAGAACTGGTGCGGGTAGTCGTCGACGCGCTTGCCCGGCTCGGGGATGCCCACGCGGTCGAGCATCTCGACGGCCCGCTTGCGCGCCGTCTTCTTGTCGACGTCGTTGTGGACGCGGTACGCCTCCACGATCTGGGAGCCGATCGTGTAGTACGGGTGCAGCGCGCTCAGCGGGTCCTGGAAGATCATCGCCATGTCGCGGCCCCGCAGCCGGCGCACCTCCTCGGGATCGGCCGACAGCAGTTCCTTGCCGCCGAGCCAGATCTCGCCCGACATCTCGACGGTGGAGCGGCTGGCGGTGCTCGCCCGGTGCAGGCCCATGACGGCCAGCGAGGTGACGGACTTGCCGGAGCCGGACTCGCCCACGATGCCGAGGGTGCGGCCCTTCTCCAGTTGGAAGGAGAGCCCGTCGACCGACTTGACGACGCCGTCGTCGGTGGGGAAGTGGACCTTGAGGTCGCGTACGTCGAGGAAGGCCTCGGAGGGCGGGACGTCGCCCGGGCCCGCCACGACGGCCGTGGCGGTGGCGGCGTGCGCGGCCCGGTCGGCGGCGGCTTCGCCGGCCTCGTTCCCCTTCGGAGTCGGATCGGTCACGACAGCCTCACCCTCGGGTCGATGATGGCGTAGACGAGGTCCACCACCAGGTTGCACAGCACGATGAAGGCTCCGGCGAAGAGGGTCACCCCGAGGATCTTCGGCAGGTCGTTCACCGCGATGGCGTGGTACGCGTACTCACCGATGCCGTGGTACGAGAAGACCGTCTCGGTGACGATGGCGCCGCCGAGGAGCAGCCCGAAGTCCATGCCGAAGATGGTCACGATGGGGGTCAGCGCGGAGCGCAGCCCGTGGCGGGTGACGACGACCCGTTCGCGCAGGCCCTTGGCGCGCGCGGTGCGGATGTAGTCCTCGCTCATGGTCTCCAGCATTCCGGCCCGGGTGAGCCGGGCGTAGAGCGCGGAGTAGAGGAAGGCGAGCGTGCACCAGGGCAGGACCAGTCCTTGGAACCAGGCGGCCGGATCCTCGGAGAAGTCCACGTACACATTGGTGAACACGGGCCAGTTGAAGACGAAGACGGCCAGCGAGAGCGTGCCGGTGAAGAACATCGGCAGCGAGACGCCGGCGAGGGCCACGCCCATCGCGAGCCGGTCGAAGAGCGAGCCGGGACGCAGGGCCGAGACCACGCCCGTGGTCACACCGGTGATCAGCCAGATGACGGCCGCTCCCAGGGTGAGGGAGGCGGTGATGGGCAGCCGGGCGACGATGTCGGGCCAGACCTCGACGTGGTCCTTGAAGGAGTAGCCGAGGCAGGGGGCGCTGCACTGCGAGGGGTCGGGGCCGTAGTTGAACTCACGGCCCGCGAAGATGCCCCGCAGGAAGTCCCAGTACTGCGCGTACAGGGGCTGGTCGAAACCGAGGTTCTTCTTGACCGCGGCGATCGACTCGGGCGAGGGGTTCTTGCCCACGTACTGGGTGGCCAGTGAGTCGGCCGTGCCGCCGGCCAACCGGGGCAGCAGGAAGAAGATCGCGAAGGTGATCGCGCTGACAACGAGCAGCAGGAACACCGCGGCGAACAGCCGCCGGACGATGTACACAAACACGGGGGTCGGCTTCGGCGTCCGCCGGTCCGCCCCGCACCCCGGTCGGGGGCGCGGGACGGACCGGCGCGCGCACTGCTGCCTTCACCTGCCTTCCACGGTTCTGGCAGATCTGGCTGAGAGGGTCGAACTGCCTGAGGACTTGACGTCCGGGATTACTTCAGGCCGATGTTGAGGTAGTCGTACTGACCGCTCCACGCCGGGTTGGAGACCACGTTGGTGAGCTTGGGCGAGCGGTAGTGCAGGACCTTGAAGTAGGTCAGGGGGACGATGACCGCCTGGTCCATGACCTTCTTGTCGATCTCGCCGTAGACCTTCTCGCGGGCGGCGGAGTCGGTGTTGGCGATGTTGTCGTTCAGCATCTTGTTGATCTCGGGGTCGTTCAGCTGCGACAGGTTGGTGTTGCCCGTCTTGCTGATCGCGTCACCGTGGACGACCTGCTGGAGGAAGCCGAAGCCGCTCGGCCAGTCGGCGCCCCACTGCATCATCATGAGGCCGATCTTGTTGTCCTCGGTGAACTTCGGGACGCCCGCGTAGTCGCTGAAGTACTTGCCGGCCGGGAACTGCTGGATCTTGACCGTGATCCCGATCTTCTTCAGGGACGCCTGGATGGCCGTCGCCATGTCGACCTCGCCGGCGCGGTCGTTGCGCGCGGTGATGGTGGTCTCGAAGCCGTTCGGCTGGCCGCAGGCGGTCAGCGCGGCCTTGGCCTTGGCCTCGTCGCCCTTGTCATCGGGGGTCTTGTAGGTGTTGAAGTCCACGTGACCCGGGATGTCGGTCGGCAGGACGGTGCTGGCGATGGCGCCGCGGATCGGGCCGCCGAAGGCGGTCTGCACCGAGACCTTGTCGATCGCGTACTGGACCGCCTTGCGGCACTCGACGTTGTCGAAGGGCGCCACCTTGGTGTTCATCGCCATGTAGACCAGGCGACCACCCTCGGCGTTGTCGGTGTTGGGGTCCTTCGAGGTCAGCAGCTCGGTCTGGGTCTGCTGGGCCACACCGTTACCGACGATGTCGATGTGGGTGTTGCCGGCCTTCAGGTTGGAGTCGATCGTCTCCTGGTTGACCTTCAGCTTGACGACGATCTTCTCCGGGAGCTGCTTGCGCAGCGGGTCCGTGGAGGCGTCCCAGTTGGGGTTGCGGACCAGGACGGCCTGCTTGTCGTGCTCGTAGCTCTCGAACATGTACGAGCCCGAGGAGACGATGTTCTTCACATAGTCCGCGCCGTTGTCCTTGGCCTTCGGCACGGGGGCCGACTGCGGGTTCGCCAGCAGGTAGTCGAACTCGGCGAACGGCTGCTTCAGCTTGAAGATGATCGTCTGGTCGTCGGGGGTCTCGATGGACTGCAGTCCGGTGTCGGACTTGTCCTTGTACGGGCCCTCGTACGGGGTCTCGTTGTTCTTGAGGTACTGCGCGAGGTAGTTCGGGCCGTTGGAGTGCACGTCACGCGCGAAGTTGCTGCGCTCGACCGCGTACTTGACGTCCTTGGAGGTGACCAGGGAGCCGTCGCTGTACTTGACGCCCTTGCGCAGCTTGTACGTCCAGGTCGCACCGCCGTCGCTCGGCGTACCGAGGCCCTCGGCGAGGTCCGGGACCACCTTGTTGCCCTCGGCGCCCGGGGCGGGCGCGAAGGTGGTCAGCGGACGGGCGTACAGGCGGCTGAAGTTGAAGACGAAGCCGTAGTACGTGTTGCCGGGGTCGAAGGAGTCGGGGGTGTCGGAAGCCTCGTAGACGACCGTCCCGCCCTTCTTGTCCGAGGCGTTGACCATGGCCTTGACGGCGGCGTTGGCGCCGGCCGACTTGTCGTCACCGCCGGTCTTGTCACCACCATTGCAGGCGGAGGCGGTGAGGACGACGGTGATGGCGGCGGCAAGCACCGCGGCTGTTCTCGACCTGCTTCTCATGGCGGAGTGTGCCCCCTGATTCGGAGTGATGGTGGGTACTGGCGGAGCCTCGGCCGGGTGCCCGAGGAACGGGAGGTTCAGCGCGAGCTCTTGGGGTCCAGGGCGTCGCGCAGACCGTCGCCGAGGAGGTTGAAGGCGAGCACGGTGACGAAGATCGCCATGCCCGGGACGACCATGAACATCGGGTCGACCTTGTAGTAGGCCACGGCGGAGCTGAGCATTCCGCCCCATGAGGCCTGCGGCGGCTGGATACCCACGCCGAGGAAGCTCAGGGAGGCCTCGAAGAGGATGTTGGTCGGGATGAGCAGGGTGGAGTAGACGAGGATCGGGGCCACCAGGTTCGGCAGGAGCTCCCGGAAGACGATGAACGGGCCGCGGGCTCCGAGGCTGCGGGCCGCGTCGACGAACTCCCGCTCGCGCAGCGACAGGGTCTGGCCGCGCACGATGCGTCCGATGTAGGGCCAGCTGAAGAAGCCGATCACGAAGATCAGCACGCTGATGTGCAGCGGCAGCCCGTCGAGGCCGAAGGCCCCGCCCTGGAGGGCGGCCGAGATGGAGATCGCGAAGAGCAGCAGCGGGAAGGCGAGGAAGGTGTCCATCATGCGGCTGATCACCGTGTCGGCCCAGCCTCCGTAGTACCCGGCGATGATGCCGAGCACGGAGCCGATGAACACCGAGACCACGGTCGATCCGAAGGCGACCAGCAGGGAGACCCAGGAGCCTTCGAGGATGCGGGTGGCGATGTCGCGGCCGAACTTCGGCTCCACGCCGAGCGGGTGCTCCCAGCTGATGCCGCCGAAGGAGCCGACGGGGGTGGCCAGGGAGGGGTCGATGAGGTCCTGGTGCAGGGCGTCCGGGTCCAGGCCGAACATCCACTGGATCGGCTGCGAGAGCATGGCCAGCACCACGAGCAGCAGCACGACCATGCCGCCGGCCAGCGCCACCTTGTCCCGCTTGAGTCTGATCCACGCGATGCGGCCGAGCGAGCGCCCCTCGATCGCCTTTCGCGGAACCTCGGAGGTGGCCACGGCCTTGGGCTCGGCCGCGCTCATGTCCTGCAGTGGTGCCGTCATCGTGGTGGGACCCCTCTCGGCCGACGCGGGTCGGCCCATGCCCGCCGCTGTGGCGGCTTGGTTCAATCGGCGTCGCTGGTGGTGCGATTGGCACGAAATGTGCCGGAAGTGCACGTGAAGAGCTGGTGTTTGCGAGATGGACCGGCCTTCGGTGGGGTGGAGTCTTCAACGCCCTCTCAAGCGCCGGCCAGACCCCCCGAGGATGTGATGCGCAACCGTGATCTACGCCTACACCTTCCGTTATCCGAACCCCGGGATCTGTTGAGCGGTGAAACACCGCCCGTTCGGCACGGAACGGACATCCGACCCAACTGCCCTTTCCGGCAAGGTTCCTGGGCGGACTCCCCGGATACGCCGAAGGCCGCACCGATGGGGACCGGTGCGGCCTTCGAGACGGATATCTCGATATGCGGATATCGCGAACGTGTCAGTAGGTCGGCGCCTGACCCTCGCGGTCGTAGAAGGGGCGGCTCTGGGCGCGCAGCCACATGGCGACGGGGTCGTGCTCGTCCCCGAGCGCCACCGTGCACACCGGGACCCCCTCGGGGACCACGCCGACCGACTGCCGCATCATCTCCCGTACGGATTCCAGCGCGGGCGCGGAGGCGTCGTACAGGTCCAGCCCGACCGCGAGGTACGGGGAGCCGAGCGCGGGCTGCACCCAGGCGCGGCGCAGCGACCGCACGGCCGGGGTGCGGTGCGCGTGCTGGGTCAGCAGCCCGTAGAACTGCGGGAGCTCGATCGCGGGCTCGGACAGGCGCAGCGGGCCGGCCGGCATCCGGTCCAGCCCGGTGGCGATGCGGCGCAGGTCGGCCCAGGGCACGCCGAGGCCGCCGCCCTGGGCGTGCGGGTTGAGCCACAGGCCCCAGCGGTCGGGATACAGCGCTCGGGCGATGTCCCGCCCGGTGACCACCTCGTAGCCCCGGTTCCAGCCGCTGGCGGCCAGCTCCTGGGGGGAGGTGACGCAGGGCGCGTAACCGAGGCTCTCGACCTCCATACCGCCGTACTGGGCCTCCGGGGAACCCGGCTGCCCCTGCCAGAGCAACATCCACAGCCGACCCTCGGCGAGGGCGTGCAGGAGTGCCTCGTAACTCTCGTAGCGCCCGGGAGTCACCTGGCGCATCATGTGCTCGACCTGCCCGGCCGCGGCCGTGCCTGACGCACTCACCCGGAACCCCTCTTCGTCCGCCCGTCGCTCCACGCGTGTCCTCCGAACCGGCAGTCGCGCGTGCGGCCAGGAGATGTAACCAGCTTAAGCGGCCCTACGGCAGGTAGAAGGGGCGTACGCGCTCACGAATCCAGTCCGTGACCGGGTCCTGGGCGGCGTCGAGCAGGATCAACTGCACCGGCCACGGCGGCGGGACACGGGTCAGGGCCCGTCCGAGGGCCTCCATCGGCGCGTTCTGCGTCTCGGAATCCCATCCCACCAGGCGGACACCGACGAACAGCTGGGGCGCCCCGCCCTCGACGCTGGCGAGGCAGCGGTGCGCGGCGGCGACCAGCCCGGTCGCCCGGAACTCCTCGGTGGCGGCGGCCAGGAAGTCCACCGGGTCGTCCTGCCAGTCGGGCTCGTAGAGCCGGACCCGGCCGCCGGTGGCGGGGCCGTCGAGCGGGGTGCGCCCGGCACGGCAGAGCTCCGCGACGGCGGGCGGCGGCAGCGGTACGCCGACGGCGCCCTCGGGATTGAGGGCGATGCCGAGCTGCGGGGGCAGGCCGCGGGCGAACTCGACCGCGGGAGCCACCGCGAAGTCCATGCCGGGGCCGACGCAGGCGAGGAACTGGGCCTCGGAGCTGTAGACGGGCACGTACGCCGCCCCGCCGATGTCCATGGTGGGCAGGTCGAGGCCGACCGTCGTCGGGCCGCCCCCACCGGGCAGGGGGACCCAGACCTGGCTGCGCCCGAGGACCTCCAGGATCCGCCCCCCGGCGTCCGGCTGCCCGAGCGCCGCCCCGAGCACCTGCTCCAGCTCATTCCCCGGCCAGCCGCTGCCCTGCATCTGCCCCTGCCCTCGTCTTGTTTCCCGCGCGTGTCGCCCCGCAGGGTACCGGCCTCGCGTGCCGCCGCGTCGCCGGGGTCCGGGGGCCGGCGGGGGTGCGGCGGCCGGCCTCAGGCGGTGAAGGCTATGCGGGTCACCGTCGCGGCCGAGCGGCGGTCCAGGAGGGTCACCGAGGCGCACCCGGCGGGCGGCCGGCCCGCTTCGGCCTCGCGCAGCAGCCGGGTCACGGCGCCGCGGTGGCGGGCGAAGGCGTAGGCGGAGACCCCGCGGCCGCGCGCGGCCTGCCCGGAGAGGGCCTCCTCGGGGCTGCTGTCCAGCAGGAGCAGGTGCAGCGCCCGGCCCCGGCGGCGCGCGGCGGCCGCCAGCAGGCCGCGTACCCAGGACTGCGTGCCGCAGTCGTGGACGACCACGGAGGCTCCGGAGCGCAGGATCCGCCACAGCCCCCAGTAGTGGGCGGCGCGCACCAGCGGCCGGTACACCGCGTACGGCAGCGCCCCGGGCATCCGGCGCTCCCAGCGCTCGCGGGTGTCCTGGGAGTCCACCGCTCCGCCCTCGGCGGCCGCCCGCTTGATCAGCGTGCTCTTGCCGCCGCCGGGCAGACCGGACACCACGACGATGTCACCGGCCGCGAAGCCGAGCCGGCGCGGGGCGGACGCGGTCGGTCCGCGCAGGTCGCGTACCAGGCCGAGGCCGGTGTCGGCCGCCCTTGCGCGCCCGCGCGCGCCGCGCTGCGTCGGCACCGCCTCCACGGTTCCCGTCGTCGTCACCACTCCGAATCTCCGCACAGTGTTCGCCTCCCCCGATTCGGGTCACGAGGACCCTTGCCCACTGAGTGTAAAGAGACGGTAATCCGGCGACCCCGGTTCCGGTCGGGCTCTTCGGAGGGCCGTACGAACTTTCGGACCCCGCCGCCCGATCTCGGGCATGGCGTGCAATGATGTGCGCCATCTGGACCAACTGCATACCGGCCGCTTGAATCCGCGCGGGAGAGTCCCGGCACGCCGCAAGGCCGTGCGCGGGCGCCGAAGGAGCAAGAACCTCCCTTGAATCTCTCAGGCCCCGTACCGCGTGGATGAGGCAGATCTGAAAAGCGAGCTGCTGCGCAGCTCCACCCAAGGTGCAAGTCGATGAGAAGAACCGGCGATCGATCGATCGGCGGAACTCTCGGCGAACCTCTCAGGTTCCGATGACAGATGGGGAGGAACGTCCTCGTCATGTCATGTCGATGCCCTGGGACCCGGGAGCCACACCCATGAGCACTGCCCCCCGCCTGACCGCCCTCGATGCGCTGCACCGCTCGCTCGGTGCGACCATGACCGATTTCGCGGGCTGGGACATGCCGCTGCGGTACGCCAGCGAGCGCGACGAGCACAACGCCGTACGGACCAAGGCCGGTCTCTTCGACCTCTCCCACATGGGCGAGATCACGCTCGCCGGCCCGGAGGCCGTCAAGGCCCTGGACCACGCACTGGTCGGCAACATCTCGACCGTCGGCGTGGGCCGCGCCCGCTACACGCACATCTGCCAGGAGGACGGCGGGATCATCGACGACCTGATCGTCTACCGCCTCGGCGAGACCGAGTACATGGTCGTCGCCAACGCCTCCAACGCCCAGGTCGTCCTGGACGCCCTGACCGAGCGCGCCGCGGGCTTCGACACCGTGGTCCGCGACGACCGCGACGCGTACGCGCTCCTCGCGGTGCAGGGCCCCGAGTCCCCGGGCATCCTGGCGTCCCTGACCGACGCCGACCTGGACGGCCTGAAGTACTACGCCGGTCTGCCGGGCACCGTCGCGGGCGTGCCCGCGCTGATCGCGCGTACGGGCTACACGGGTGAGGACGGCTTCGAGCTGTTCGTCGCCCCCGAGCACGCCGTGCAGCTGTGGCAGGCGCTGACCAAGGCGGGCGAGGGCGTCGGTCTGGTCCCGGCCGGCCTGTCCTGCCGCGACACCCTGCGCCTGGAAGCGGGCATGCCGCTGTACGGGCACGAGCTGACCACCGCCCTCACCCCGTTCGACGCGGGTCTGGGCCGGGTCGTGAAGTTCGAGAAGGAGGGGGACTTCGTCGGCCGCGCCGCCCTGGAGGCCGCCGCCGAGAAGGCCGCGACGAAGGCGCCGCGCAAGCTGGTCGGCCTGATCGCCGAGGGCCGCCGCGTCCCGCGCGCCGGCTTCCCCGTCACGTTCGACGGAAAGGTGATCGGCGAGGTCACCTCGGGCGCCCCGTCCCCGACGCTGGGCAAGCCGATCGCGATGGCGTACGTGGACGCGGAGCACGCCGCGCCCGGCGCCTCCGGCGTCGGCGTCGACATTCGCGGTACGCATGAGCCGTACGAGGTCGTGGCGCTGCCGTTCTACAAGCGGCAGAAGTAGCCCTCCGCGCACGACGTCCGCCGTCCGGGTACCGGAACGGCGCCGTCTCAGTACCCAAGACCGCAGTTCGTATCCACTCCCCCGCATCCAGGAGAATCAGGCCATGAGCACCCCCGAGAATCTGCGTTACACCAAGGAGCACGAGTGGCTGTCCGACGTCGTGGACGGCGTCGCGACGGTCGGCATCACGGAGTTCGCGGCCAACGCGCTCGGTGACGTCGTCTACGCCCAGCTCCCCGCGGTCGGCGACACCGTGACCGAGGGCGAGACCTGTGGCGAGCTGGAGTCGACCAAGTCGGTCTCCGACCTCTACTCCCCGGTCTCCGGCGAGATCGTCGAGGCCAACCAGGACGTCGTGGACGACCCGGCGCTGGTGAACACCGCCCCGTTCGAGGGCGGCTGGCTGTTCAAGGTGCGTCTCTCGGAGGAGCCGAAGGACGTGCTCTCGGCCGACGAGTACGCGGCGCTCACCCACTCCGACAACTGACACCCCAGGGAACAAGATGTCTGTGCTGAACACGCCCCTCCACGAGCTCGACCCGGACGTCGCCGCCGCCGTCGACGCCGAGCTCGTGCGCCAGCAGTCCACCCTGGAAATGATCGCGTCGGAGAACTTCGCTCCGGTCGCCGTCATGGAGGCCCAGGGCTCGGTCCTGACCAACAAGTACGCCGAGGGCTACCCGGGCCGCCGTTACTACGGTGGCTGCGAGCACGTCGACGTCGTCGAGCAGATCGCGATCGACCGCATCAAGGCGCTGTTCGGCGCCGAGGCCGCGAACGTCCAGCCGCACTCCGGTGCGCAGGCCAACGCCGCCGCCATGTTCGCGCTGCTGAAGCCGGGCGACACGATCATGGGCCTGAACCTGGCCCACGGCGGTCACCTGACCCACGGCATGAAGATCAACTTCTCCGGCAAGCTCTACAACGTGGTCCCGTACCACGTCGACGAGACCGGTGAGGTCGACATGGCCGAGGTCGAGCGCCTCGCCAAGGAGTCCAAGCCGCAGCTGATCGTCGCCGGCTGGTCCGCCTACCCGCGCCAGCTGGACTTCGCCGCCTTCCGCCGCATCGCGGACGAGGTCGGCGCGTACCTGATGGTCGACATGGCGCACTTCGCCGGTCTGGTCGCCGCGGGGCTGCACCCGAACCCGGTGCCGCACGCCCACGTCGTCACCACCACCACGCACAAGACCCTCGGCGGTCCGCGCGGTGGCGTGATCCTGTCGACGCAGGAGCTGGCCAAGAAGATCAACTCCGCGGTCTTCCCGGGTCAGCAGGGCGGCCCGCTGGAGCACGTGATCGCGGCCAAGGCCGTCTCCTTCAAGGTCGCGGCCTCGCCCGAGTTCAAGGAGCGCCAGGAGCGCACCCTGGAGGGTGCGAAGATCCTCGCCGCCCGCCTGGTCCAGGACGACGTCAAGGCCGTGGGCGTGGACGTCCTCACCGGTGGCACCGACGTGCACCTGGTCCTGGTCGACCTGCGCAACTCGGAGCTGGACGGTCAGCAGGCCGAGGACCGCCTCCACGAGGTGGGCATCACGGTCAACCGCAACGCCATCCCGAACGACCCGCGGCCGCCGATGGTCACCTCGGGTCTGCGGATCGGTACGCCGGCGCTGGCCACCCGCGGTTTCGACGCCGAGGCCTTCACCGAGGTCGCCGAGATCATCGCGCAGGCGCTGAAGCCGACGTACGACGCCGAGGGCCTCAAGGCGCGCGTCTCGGCGCTCGCCGCGAAGTTCCCGCTGTACCCCTCGCTCTAGGGCGACGGCTTGGGCGGGCCCGGCCTTGTCTCGCACAGGGCCGGGCCCTTTCCATGGCCCCGGGGTGCGGTCCTCGACGTCGGGACCGCGAAAGACGCCGTACAGGCGGGCGTCACCGAGCCCCGCACGAACTGACGTACGCTGATGAACCGGGCAAGGGCGCCCACGAGGTGATCTTTGCCCGCAATCCCTGCAAAGTCCGCACCCTCCGTCGGCCGCCTCGCTACGTTGCGAGAGCGACTGGACGGTCCGTTCCCCGCCACCGCGGGGATGACCCGGGAGTCCGCACCGTGGCCATTTCCGTTTTCGATCTCTTCTCGATCGGCATCGGTCCGTCCAGCTCGCACACCGTGGGTCCGATGCGGGCCGCGCGCATGTTCGTGACGCGGCTGAAGAAGGACGGCGTGCTGGCCCAGACCGCCTCCGTCCGCGCCGAGCTCTTCGGCTCCCTCGGCGCGACCGGCCACGGTCACGGCACCCCCAAGGCGGTGCTCCTCGGTCTGGAGGGCCACTCCCCCCGCACGGTGAACGTCGAGACCGCGGACGACGAGGTCGAGCGCATCCGCAGGACCGGCCGGCTGCGGCTGCTGGGCGCCGAGATAGGCGATGTCCACGAGATCGCCTTCGACGAGCCGAACCAGCTGATCCTGCACCGCCGCCGCTCCCTGCCGTACCACGCGAACGGCATGACGCTCTTCGCGTACGACAGCGCCGGCACCCCGCTGCTGGAGAAGACCTACTACTCGGTCGGCGGCGGTTTCGTCGTGGACGAGGACGCGGTCGGCGAGGACCGGATCAAGCTCGACGACACGGTGCTGAAGTACCCCTTCCGCTCCGGCGACGAGATGCTGCGCCTCGCGAACGAGACCGGCCTGTCGATCTCCTCCCTGATGCTGGAGAACGAGAAGGCCTGGCGCACCGAGGACGAGATCCGCGAGGGCCTCCTGGAGATCTGGCGCGTCATGCAGTCCTGCGTCTCGCGCGGCATGTCGCGCGAGGGCATCCTCCCCGGCGGCCTGCGGGTCAAGCGCCGGGCCGCCGCCACGGCGCGCCAGCTGCGCACCGAGGGCGACCCGATGCAGCACCGCAGCGAGTGGGCGACGATCTACGCGATGGCGGTCAACGAGGAGAACGCGGCCGGTGGCCGGGTGGTGACCGCCCCGACCAACGGCGCCGCGGGCGTCCTGCCCGCCGTGCTCCACTACTACATGAACTTCGTGCCCGGCGCGGACGAGGACGGCGTGGTCCGCTTCCTCCTCGCCGCGGGCGCGATCGGCATGCTGTTCAAGGAGAACGCCTCGATCTCCGGCGCCGAGGTCGGCTGCCAGGGCGAGGTGGGCTCCGCCTGCTCGATGGCGGCCGGCGCCCTCGCCGAGGTCCTGGGCGGTACCCCGGAGCAGGTCGAGAACGCGGCCGAGATCGGCATGGAGCACAACCTCGGCCTGACCTGCGACCCGGTCGGCGGCCTCGTGCAGATCCCCTGCATCGAGCGCAACGGCATGGCGGCGGTCAAGGCCGTCACGGCCGCTCGGATGGCGATGCGCGGCGACGGCAGCCACAAGGTGTCCCTCGACAAGGTCATCAAGACCATGAAGGAGACCGGCGCGGACATGAAGGTGAAGTACAAGGAGACCGCCCGCGGCGGCCTCGCGGTCAACGTCATCGAGTGCTGATCCGCACCACGTGACACGAGAGGGGCCCGGCGCGTGCGCCGGGCCCCTTCCGCGTCCGGAAGCGGAACCGTGGTGTCTCACCGGGCGTCCTAGGCTGTGCCACCCGTCCCCGTCTCTCGAGAATCGAGGGGACAACATGATCCACGTCCGTCTCCGGCAGTCCGTGGCCCTGGCGACCGGCGCTCTGCTCGCCGCCTGCCTCTCCTTCGCCGCACCTGCCTCGGCCTCCACCCTCACCGCCGCCAAGGCTCAGGTCCAGACCCCGCTCGTCGTCAACGCCCGCTGGGCCGGCCACCCCACGTACGACCGCATCGTCATCGACCTCCAGGGCTCCGGCCCCGCGGTCACCGTCACTCCCGTCCCCCAGCTGGTGTACGACGGGTCCGGGAAACCCGTGCCGCTGCCCGGGAAGCACTTCCTGGAGATCCGCCTCCACCCCGCCGCCGCGCACGACGACGCGGGGCGGAACGTCTACCAGGGCCCCAAGTTGCAGAAGATCAACCTCAGCAAGCTCAAGGGCATCGCCCTGACCGGCGACTACGAGGGGTACGTGACCTTCGGCGCCGCCTTCGACACCCTGCCCTACTACCGCGCGTTCCCGCTGCACTCGCCGGAGCGGTTCGTCGTGGACATCGCGCACTGAATCGGTGCCGTACGCCGGGGCCCGGAGCGTGGAACGCTCCGGGCCCCGGCCGTGTCGTCGGCCGTGTCACCGGCCCCCGAAGGTCGTCACCTGCGCCAGAACAGGTGGTGCGTCACCCCGCTCGTACTGGGCACGACGTCGAGGTGGAACCGGTCGAGCAACTCCTCGGGGGATTCCCAGAGTCTGACGCCGGATCCGAGCTCCACCGGCGAGACCGCCACGTGCAGGGTGTCGACGAGGTCGGCGTCGAGGAACTCACGGATGGTGGTGGCCCCGCCGCCCAGCCGGACGTCCTTGCCCCGCGCCGCTTCCCGCGCCCGCTCCCAGGCCGTGGCCGGGTCGGCGTCGACGAAGTGGAACGTGGTGTCGGAGAGCGTGAACGAGGGACGCGTGTGGTGGGTCATGACGAACACGGGGGTGTGGAACGGGGGCTCCTCGCCCCACCAGCCGCGCCAGTCGTGATCGGTCCAGGGCCCGCGCTGGGGTCCGAACTTGTTGCGGCCCATGATCTCGGCGCCGATGTTGTGGGCGAAGTCCCGGGTGAAGTAGTCGTCGAGGCCCCGGCTCCCGCCGGGGTCGGTCCGGTTGGGCCAGCTCGCCGTGGCTCCGGCCCAGGCGAACATCTCGCCGGGGTCGGCGTGGCCGAACGGCCGCTCCAGGCTCTGGTCCTCCCCGGCGCCGAATCCGTCGCGCGAGACGGTGAAGTTCTGGACCCTCAGCAGTTGCTCCACCGGGTCTCCTCCTTCGGACGGACAAGGGCGGGCGGGGACGGACGGGGACGGACGGGGGCGGAGCGGAGCGGAGCACGGGCTCAGCGGTGCTCCGGGTTGGGGAAGTCGAAGCGGCAGCCCGCGTCCCACTGCGAGCGCTGGTTGCCGTGCGGCGGGATGCCGCCCGAGCGCTTGAGCAGGGCGGCCAGGTGCATGAGGTTCCAGGACATGAAGGCGGTGTTGCGGTTGGTGAAGTCGTTCTCGGGGCCGCCGGAGCCGGGGTCCAGGTAGGAGGGGCCGGGGCCCGCCTCGCCGATCCAGCCCGCGTCGGCCTGCGGCGGGATCACGTAGCCGAGGTGCTGGAGGCTGTAGAGGATGTTCATCGCGCAGTGCTTGACGCCGTCCTCGTTGCCGGTGATCAGTGCGCCGCCGACCCGCCCGTAGTAGGCGTACTGGCCGCGCTCGTTCAGCAGCGAGGAGCAGGCGTAGAGGCGCTCGATGACCTGCTTCATCACGGAGCTGTTGTCGCCGAGCCAGATGGGGCCGCACAGGACGAGGATGTCGGCGTCCATGATCTGGCTGTAGAGGACCGGCCACTGGTCGCTCTCCCAGCCGTGCTCGGTCATGTCGGGCCAGACCCCGGTCGCGATGTCGTGGTCGACGGCGCGGATCAGGGAGGTCCGGGTGCCGGCCGCCTCCATGACCCGGCGGCTCCTGTCGATCAGGCCCTCGGTGTTGCTGGTCTCGGGTGAGCGTTTGAGCGTGCAGTTCACGTAGAGGGCGGTCAGGTCCGAGTAGTCGTATGAGGCAGCCACACCCCCAGGCTCGCCACCACGGGTCGGCGCCGCCACCGGGCCGCGCCCGTCCGGGGGCCGCCGTGCGGGGGCCGCGATGCGGGGGCGGTCCCGCCGCAAACCTAGGATGGCGCCATGTCGCTGCCGCACGCCATCCTCACCGCCCTGCTCGAGAAGCCCTCGTCCGGGCTGGAGCTGACCCGGCGGTTCGACAAATCGATCGGGTACTTCTGGTCGGCGACGCACCAGCAGATCTACCGCGAGCTGGGGCGCCTGGAGGAGTCCGGGATGATCCGGGAGCTGCCGAGCGAGGTACCCGTGCGCGGGCAGAAGAAGGAGTACGAGGTGCTGCCGGCCGGCGGCGCGGAGCTGGCCCGGTGGGTCGCCGAGAGCCAGGACCCCAAGCCGATGCGCGACCCGCTGCTGCTGCGGATCCGCGCGGCGGGTGTGGTGGGACCGCAGGGGCTGGGTCCCGAGCTGCGGCGCCATCTGGAGCTGCACCGGCGCCAGCTCGCCCAGTACGAGGCCATCGAGGAGAAGGACTTCCCGCCGGGTCGGGACGCCGTGGAGGACCGGCTGCGGCGGCTCGTGCTGCACGGCGGGATCGCCCTGGAGACGTTCTGGCTGCACTGGCTGGAGGAGGCACTGGGCGAGGTCGAGGACATGTCCGGGCCCCAGGCCTGACGCACGCCGCCGCCCCGCTCCGGCGGTCCGGGGCGGGGCGGCGGCGGAGGGACTACTTGTTCAGGGAGGCCCAGAACTCGTCGAAGCTCAGCAGGCCGTCGCCGTTCGCGTCCTTGGCGGCGATCACGGCGTCCGCGACGGGACCGGTGACGAACGGGTCGCCCATGGCCGCCATGGCCGCCTTGAACTCGTCGGCCGTGACGAAGCCGTCACCGTTCACGTCGAACTTGCCGAACGTCGTCCGTGCGCTCTCGATGTCCGCCACTGGGTCCACTCCTTCTTGATGCCTTGTTGACCGGCCCAGGGTAGCGGCCGCCCCGCTCCGCCCCCGCCTCGGGTCCCGTTCGGGCGAAAGGACCGTTCCCTCACCGACCCATGAGCGGAATCCATGATTCCGGCCGAACGGACCCGATCCCCTTCGTCACGCTCCGGGGCGACGAGCGCCCTCCGGCAGCCCGTGGGCCGGCGCACGCACAGCGATGCCCCGGGAGCTGTGCGAGCTCCCGGGGCATCGCTTCGGAGGGCTTTAGCGGAAGATGCCGGTGTGACCGAGCGAGTAGCGGCCGGGCTGCGGGTACACGGCGAGGCCGTGCGGTCCGCCGCCCACCGGGATCCGGGCGAGCTGCTTGCCGGTCTGCGTGTCGAGCGCGTAGACCTCGGAGTTGTAGCGGCCCGACAGCCACAGGACCTTGCCGTCGGCGGAGACCCCGCCCATGTCGGGGCTGCCGCCGTCCGGCAGGGTCCACTTCTTGGTGAGCTTGTTCTCGGGGAAGTTGAAGACCGAGATGGTGCCCTCGCCCCGGTTGGAGACGTACATCTCCTTGGAGTCGCGGCTCACGTAGAGGCCGTGGCAGCCCTTCCCGGTGGGCAGCAGTTTGGGAGTCTCGAACGCGTCGCCGCTCAGCACCCACATGCCGTGCGCCATCATGTCCGCGACGTAGAAGGTCTTCCCGTCCGGGGAGACCTTGACGTCCTGCGGCATCGCGCCCTCGAACGGCAGCTTCTGCTGGCCGACGACCTCCATGCGCTCGGTGTCGACCTTGAGGAGTTCGCCGGAGAACTCGCAGCTCACGATGAAGTAGCGCCCGTCGGCGGAGAAGTCCGCGTGGTTGACGCCGTAGCAGGTCACGGGGACCGTCTTCACCCGGTCCATCGTGTGCGGGTCGCGGAAGACCAGCTCCCTGTCCATCGAGGCCATGACGATCGCGTACTTGCCGTTGGGCGTGAAGTACAGGTTGTACGGGTCGTGCACCTCGACGGGCTTGCCGGCCTCGCCGGTGGCCGGGTTGATCGGGGTGAGGGTGTGACCGCGGTTGTTGTTGACCCACAGGGTCTTCAGGTCCCAGGAGGGAACCACGTGCTGGGGCTGGACCCCGACCGGGATGGTGTCGATGACCTTGTACGTCGCCGGGTCGATGACGGACACCGTGTTGGAGTTGGTGTTCGGCACGTACACGCGGGACGGGAAGTCCTTGACCACGGGGGAGAGTTTGTTCGGCCGGTCCGCCGCGTAGACGTCGTTCGGATCGAGCACGGGCGGCATGCCGGGCAGACCGGGCGGGGCGGCCGGCGCGGCCTTGACGGGCTTGGCCGGGCCCTTGGTGCCGAGCGCCTCGGCGGGTCCCTTCGCGGCCGATCCACAGCCGGCCAGGGCGGCGAGGACCAGACCGGCCAGCAGCACGGTGGCCTTCCGGGGAAGGCGGGTGGTCTTCATGGGGTCAGCAGCTCCGTGGTGGTCACCGCGCGCAGCTCGCGGCGCGCGAGTTCTTCGAGGAGGGGAGGCATCGCGTCGACCGTGTCCGCGTAGCCGAAGTGCAGGCTCACCACCGATCCGGGCCGGATCGTCCCGATGACGGTGCGGATGACGGCCGCGGCGCCGGGCGAGGTGAAGTCGAGAGAGTCCACGTCGTACGAGAGGACGTGCGGGTAACCGGCCCGCTGGGCCAGCTTCTGGACGAGCGGTGTCGCGTGCTGCGTCTGGGAGGGCCGGAACCAGGTGCCGATGGAGCCCGTGAGCCGCTTGAGGCGCTGGGCGCAGCCGGTGATCTCGGCGTAGGCCTCCGCCTCGGACATGTCGTTGATCGCGAGGTGGCGCTGGGTGTGGTTGCCGAGCTCGTGGCCGCCGTCGAGGACCCGCCGGGCGAGCTCCGGGTGGGCGTCGAGCCAGGACCCGATGGCCAGGACGGTGACCCGCGCGCCCCCCTTCTCGGCCGCGGCGAGCACCGCCCGGGCGATGGCGGGGTCCCCGTTGCCGTGGAAGGTGAGGGCGACCCGGGAGCGGTCGCGCGGGCCGTGGTCGATCTCCACGGGCTGCCCGGCGAAGCGGCGCGGGGCGGCGGCCGGAGCCGCTTGTGCCGGGCGGGCGGGGCGGGCCGGACCCGCCGTCCGGCCGGAGGACGCGGCGGCGGGCCGACCGGGGCCGCAGCCGGCGGTGAGGCCGGCCACGGCGACGCCGGCCGTCCCGAGGGCGGCCGCGCGCAGGGCCGCGCGGCGGCCTGGTTGTGAGAGCACTTGCCCATTTAAGAGGGCGATGACCCGGAAGATAACGATTGACCCAATTTCGGACGACTGCCGGAAGAGGCCGATCGGGTGGTCAGGTCGCTATGTGATCAACGATTTACACAGAGCAGTCGATACTTATTCGTAGATTACGAGGTGAGTGGCCCACCTCACCTAGGATTTAGCTAGAAAGTCTTATGATTTGCCCACTTATGTCCAAGTAGGGACTTTTGGCGTTCGGGCCTGCGTCTGCCATAGTCGGAAGCACGACTTCCCATTGACCCGAGCGAAGTCGCCACGCCGAGGATCACACCCCTTCCGATCCTCGGCGCACCCATGAAGCCCCCACCCGCCTCACACGGCGTACGGGGGCTTCAGGCTTTCCGGGGACGGTGCGCGGGGCGGGCGCCGCGCGGCTCAGGGGTTCTGCCGGTCGGCGACCCGCATCTCGAACCAGGTGATCTTCCCGCGCGGCAGCAGGTCCGCGCCCCAGCGGTCGGACAGCTTGTCGACCAGGAAGAGACCCCGGCCGGTGGTGTCCAGCTCATGGACCGGCATCAGGCACGGCAACCCCCGCGAGGGGTCGCGCACCTCCACCCGGATCCAGCCCCGGCGCCGCAGCATGCGTAAGCCGAAGGAACGGGCCCCGGTGTGCCGGACCGCGTTGCCGACGAGTTCCGAGACCAGGAGGACGGCGTGCTCGGCGATCTGCGGGGAGAGGCCCCAGAGGCGGACCACCACGCACTGGGTGAGCCGCCGCGCGGTGCTCGCCGACTCCGGCATGGACGGCAGTGTCACTTCGGCCTCGGCCGGATTCCCGTACAACTCCAGCGCCTTGAGGCCTTGTTCGTCCTCAACGGCCGCCGTGATCCGTACCGCCGAAGCGCTGCCGCGCTGCCGCGGCTGTTCCACACCCTCCAGGCCCGCCATGCACCCATCATGGAGGGCCGACCCGCCCTCCCGGGCCGTTCCACAGGAAAACACCCCCCGGATTCAACAACTCCCAGGGGGTGTCCTGTCATATGCGTGAGGCAACCGGAAGGTCTTGGCGCACAGCTTGACCTGCGGTGACGGGCCGCACAAAAGTGATCACACGGAGTGGATCACCGATTCTCCTTAAGGCTGCCTTAAGGCCTGGCTAATCCACCCACAGGGGGGACCAGGGATCCGCGGCCGTGGCCTCGGCTCAGACGAACTTCGCCTTGCCCGGGCCCTCTTCGACGAAGCTGCGCATCCCGCGCTCCCGGTCCTCGGTGGCGAACAGGCCCGCGAACCAGTTGCGTTCGATGGTCAGGCCGGTGTCGATGTCGGCCTCCAGGCCCGCGTCCACACACTCCTTGGCGGCGCGCAGCGCGATGGCCGGACCCTGCGCCAGCTTCGCGGCCCAGGCGTGCGCCTGTTCGTACACCTCGGCGGCGGGCACCACCCGGTCGACCAGGCCGAGGGTCAGCGCCTCGTCGGCCTTGACCATCCGCCCGGTGAAGATCAGGTCCTTGGCCTTGGACGGTCCGACCAGCCGGGACAGCCGCTGGGTGCCGCCCGCGCCCGGGATCAGGCCGAGCAGGATCTCGGGCTGGCCGAGCTTCGCGTTGTCCGCGGCGATCCGGTAGTCGGCGCACAGCGCGAGTTCGCACCCGCCGCCCAGCGCGTAGCCGGTGATGGCCGCGACGACGGGCTTGGGGATCCGGGCGACGGCGGTGAAGGCGTCCTGGAGCGCGCGGGACCGGGCGACCATCGCCGCGTGGTCCATCGTCTGCATCTCCTTGATGTCCGCGCCCGCCGCGAACACCTTCTCGCCGCCGTAGATGATGACCGCGCGGACGTCGGCCCGGTCGGTCGCCTCCACCGCGAGCTCGCGCAGCCGGTCCTGGGTGGCGATGTCCAGGGCGTTCATGGGCGGCCGGTCCAGGCGGATGGTGCCGACGCCTTCGGAGACTTCGAGAGAGAGGGTCATAGGGGCCAGGTTAGCGCCGGTTAACGTCAAGTGGCCCGGTGCTGTGGGTCACAGCACCGGGCCACCCGGACTACGTACGCGGCGTGCGGGACGTCCGCGACGTGGCTACTTGATCCAGTCTGCCCACGGCATGTTCCAGCCGTTGAGGCCGTTGTCGGGGGCGATCTGCTTGTCCTTCGAGTTCTTCACGACGACCACGTCACCGATCAGCGACTCGTTGAAGAACCAGGCCGCCGGGGCGTCCGGGTCGCCGCCGCCGCGCTGGTCGCGCAGGCCCACGCAGCCGTGGCTGACGTTCGACGAGCCGAAGGTGCCGGAGGAGGCCCAGTAGTTGCCGTGGACGAAGGTGCCGGAGTTCGACAGGCGCATGGCGTGGGGGACGTCGGCGATGTCGTACTCGCCGCCGAAGCCGACGGTCGCGCCGTTCATCCGGGTCACCTCGTACTTCTCGCTGATGACCATCTGCCCGTTGTAGGTGGTCGTCGACGGGGCGCCCGCGGTGATCGGGACGTTCTTGAGCACCTGGCCGTCACGGACGACCTCCATCTGCTTGGTGCTCGCGTCGACCGTGGAGACCTGGGAGCGGCCGACGGTGAAGGTGACCGTACGGGTCTGCTTGCCGTAGACGCCGGGGCGGCCTTCGACGCCGTCCAGGGCGAGCTTCACGGTGACCTTGGTGCCCGCGGCCCAGTAGTTCTCGGGGCGGAAGTCGAGACGGTCGTTGCCGAACCAGTGGCCCTCGACCTGGACGGCCGGCTCGGCCGTGACGGTGATGGCCTTCTCGACGGCCTCGGGGTTGGTGATGCCCCGGGTGAAGTTGATCGAGACCGGCATGCCCACGCCGACGGTGGCGCCGTCCTCGGGCGTGTAGTGGCCCACGAAGGTGTTGGTCGGGGTCAGGGTGGTGAACGTGGTGTCCTTGGCCGACTCCCGGCCGGCCTCGTCCTTGGCGACCGCGTGCACCTTGTACTCGGTGGCGGAGGCCAGGTGGCGGGCCGGTTCCCAGCTGGCGCCGTCGGCGGCGAGCTTGCCCTCGACGGCGTTGCCCTTGGTGTCCGCCACGGTCACCGTGCTGAGCTTGCCGCCCGTGCTCGTGATCTTCAGGACGCCGCTGGTCGCGACCTCCTTGGCCCCGTCGTCGGGCTTGACGCTGACGACCGCCTTGGAGGCTTCGGTACCGGTCTTGCCGCCACCCCCGGCGTTGTCGCCACCACTGCCGGCGTTGTTACCACCGCCACCGCCACCGCACGCGGTGGTGAACAGCAGGGCCGCCCCCAGCAGAAGGGCCGGCAGGCCGGTGCGGGCACGGCCGCGTATCGGCTGCAGGTTCACTCGTGTTCTCCCCATGTCCCCCGCGCGCGGACTGTCGCGCGCATGTCGACAGGTAATCACAGCGAGGGATCACGATGAGCCACGGTCTTGTCACCGTTCCGTCCCAACTGCCGCTGAGCAGCCGGGACGGGGGGCGGGGCCCCGGTCGTCAGTCCTCCGTGCCGGGTTTGGTGCCCCAGACGTAGACGACGTCGCCCTCGGTGAGCAGGTCCCAGAGGCGTGCCGCGTCCGCCTCGGTGAGGTTCACGCAGCCGGCGGAACCGCCGTACGCGTACAGGTAGCCGGGGGAACCGTGGATGGCCTGGCCTCCGTCGAAGAACTGGGCGTGCGGCATGGGCGAGCCGTACAGGGTGGAGACGTGGTCCTTGCTGCGCCGGTACACCTCGTGCAGGCCCGGTCGGGTCTCCTGGAAGTCGCGCCCGGTACGGATGGGGACGGGCGGGAAGACGACGCGCTTGCCGTTCTGCACCCACAGCAGCTGACGGTCCATATCCACGCAGGTCACGCGGTGGTCCCGCACCGGGCAGTCGCCCGCGGCGTTGGGGTTCGGGCGGGCGCTGACGACGAGCATGGTGCGGAAGGTGGCGACGCCCGGGTAGCCGTCCGCCGGGGTGACGCCGTTCTCGCGCTGGAAGGCGCGGACCGCGTAGCAGTCCGCCGACGACTGCACGCCGTCGACCGGCCGACCCAGGTGGTGCTCCAGCTCCCGCTGGTAGGGGCCGGTTCCGGCCACGCAGGCGGTCTCCGGTTCCGCCGGCGCCGGGGCCGCCGCGGCCCGGGCCGGGTGAAGGCCCGTCAGGACGAGAAGAGCGCCGAGGGCGGCCGCCCCCGCCAGTGGTCCTGTCCGCGTGCGTGCAGCCATCCCGGGCCTCCTCGGCCTGTGGGTCCTACGGTCGCACCCAGCCAATCCGGGGATCGCGGGTGCCGCTCGCGCTGATGCGCCGACGGGGTGAGGTCACTTCACCCACGCGTCCGGGAACGGGTACCCGGCCCGGCGGCGGGCCTCCTCCCCGCCGTTCTCGGCGCTCCCGTCCTGCTCGTCGTCCGCGGCGGGGACCCGCCCGTGGTCGTCCCGCGTGGCGGTGAGGGGAACCACGAGCCGCCGGTCGGGGGTGTCGCCGTCCAGCCACCGCGGGCCGGTCACCGGGGCCTTCGGCATGACGTAGCCCTCGGGTACGTCCGTCTCGACCACGTAGTACCAGCCGTCGGCGAGCCGGTCGAAGTCGCAGACGCCATCGGCGTCGGTGGCGCAGCCGGGCCTGACCCTCCGGTCGGCGTCGATGCCGCGGACCTGGAGGCCCGCCACCTTGTTGGTCTCCCTCCAGAGCTCGACGACCGTGCCGTGCAACGGCCACCCGGTCTTCGCGTCCGTCGTCCGGACCCGGACCCCGCCGCCGTGCGCGGCGTTCTCCCGCCGGTTCGGCACGTCGAGGACGAGGCCCTCCGCCACATCGCCCGCACGCAGGTCGAAGCCGGTGACCGGTTCCTCGGTCGGCTCGTATCCGGCGGGGGCCGCGGTCGCCAGCCAGTAGTACGTCTCGTCGACGGGAAGCTCCACCGTGCAGCTGCCCTTGGTGTCGGTCACGCACGCGCCGTCGTGCTTCTCGTCGACCGCCGGACCCTCGGTCTGGAGCCCGGCCAGGTCGTTGGTCTCCCGCCACAGCTCGAACCGCGCGCCGGGCAGGGGCTGCCCGGTGTCCATGTCCGTGTCCAGCAGGACGACCCGGGCGGCGGTGATCGGGGCCGCGGACGGTGTGACGGGGACGGGTCCGTCCCGGTCGGCCGCATGGGCCGCCGCCGCCGTGGCGAGGACCGCCGCGGCGGCGAGGCCGAACGGCCACACCCTTGCTCTTCCGGCTGCCATGCCACTCCGTTCGTCGCCTCCGGGGCTGCTCTGCCCTGACAGGCTGGAGGGATCCTCGTACAGGTATCCGGGAGGACACACGGGCACGACGGCATTCCGATCACACGAATCACCCGTTCGGTCCCGGGCGGGCCGCCGACCGGCTCAGGCGATGGCGGAGCCGGCGACCCAGTCCGCCCAGGACATGTTCCAGCCGCCCAGCCCGTTGTCGGGGGCGACCGTCTTGTCCTGCGAGTTCACGACCTCCACCACGTCCCCGACGAGGGTCCGGTCGAAGAACCAGCCGGCCGGGGTGTCGGAGCCGCCGCCCTTGTCGTCGCGCAGACCCACGCAGCCGTGGCTCTGGTTGGTGGTGCCGAAGGTGTCGGGGCTGGACCAGTAGTTCCCGTGCAGGAAGGTCCCGGAGGCGGTGAGGCGCATGGCGTGCGGGACGTCGGGGATGTCGTACTCGCCGCCGAAGCCGACGGTCTGGCCGTTCATGCGGGTGACGTCGAACATCTCCATCACCACCATCTTTCCGTTGTAGGTGGTGGTCTTGGGCGCCCCGGCGCTGATCGGCACGGTCGACACCAGCTGCCCGCCCCGGCGGACCTCCATGGTGTGCGCGGCCGCGTCCACGGTGGAGATCTGGGAGCGGCCGACGGTGAAGGTGATGGACTTGTCCTGGATGCCGTACGAGCCGGGCGCGCCCTCGATGTCGCGCAGGTCCATCTTCACGGTGACCCGGGTGCCGGGCTTCCAGTACTCCTTGGGCCGGAAGTCGAGCCGCTCCTTCCCGAACCAGTGGCCGACGACCTGCGTGCCCGGGTCGGCGGTGACGGAAATGGCCCGCTCCACTTCGGCGCGGCGCTCGATGGCTCGGCTGAACCGGAAGGAGACGATCATCCCGATGCCGACGGTCGAGCGGTTCTCGGGCTTGAAGTAGCCGATGAACCGTTCCTCGGGAACGTAGGTGGTGAAGGTGGTGTGGCGGGCCTGGCGGCGTTCGTGCCCGTCGAGGGCGACGGCGTCCACGGTGTACTTGGCGGCGAGCGCGAGGCGTCCGGACGCCGGGTCGGGGCTCCAGCTGAGCCCGTCCTCGGCGATGGCGCCGGGGACCTCTTCCTGCTGCGCGTCCTCCACCTTGGTGACGACGACCCGCTCCAGGCGGCCCTCGGGCACGGTGACCGACAACCGCCCGTCCGCGGGGACCTCCTTGGCGTTGTCGTCGGGGGTGATGCGGATGGCTTCGTCCGGCGAGCGGGGTTTGCCGGGCAGCTGGATCTCCACCGGTGCCTTGCCGTCCTGGGTGCATCCGGCCAGGCCGCCGAGCAGGCCCGCCCATGCCGCCACGGCGGCCAAGCCCGCCCCTGCCCGCCTCGTCAGAAGTGTCACGATCCCTCCAACGACCGGGCGGTGCGGGGGAAACGTGAGCGCGGGCCACGTTCCGGGCAGATCTCTCCGGGCAGAACAGTGTGAAGGACCAGACGGGGGCGGGCCCAGGCCGGGACGCCGGGGCCGCACTCTCCCCTACCCCCGCCGGTACCCAGGAGCCGTGGAGGCGGGCAGTGTCGAGCGCAGCCGAGCAAGAGGCGGTGGAAGCCGTCAGCAATGCCGCGGAAGCGGTGCGGAGCGGCCGGGCCGTGCCCGTACCGCAGATCGACGGTCGACTGAAGGAGCGACCGAACGGCCAGGTCAGGGGCCAGGTGGTACGGGTGCACGCGCGCCCGGGGGCGCCGGTGTGGCCGGGGTCCTCGCATCCGTTGGGGGCCCGGTTCCATCACGGTCCGGACGGGACGGCGGGCACCAATTTCGCCCTGTGGGCGCAGGGCGCGGAGGCGGTGGAGGTGTGTCTGTTCGACGAGGCCGGCGCCGAGACCCGGTGCACCCTGACGGAGCACACGCACGAGATCTGGCACGGGTTCGTGCCGGGCGTACGCCCCGGGCAGCGGTACGGGTTCCGGGTGCACGGCCGCTGGGACCCCTGGACGGGTGCCCGGTACAACCCGGCGAAGCTGCTCCTGGACCCGTACGCACGGGCCGTGGACGGGGACTTCACGCTGCCCCCGGAGGTGTACGCGCACGTCCGGGACTGGCCGCAGCAGTACATCGCCGACACCGTGCGCGACGACCGGGACTCCGCGCCGTTCGTCCCCAAGGGCGTGGTCGTCCACGATGACGACGACTGGGCGGACGACGTCCGGCCGAAGACGCCGTGGGCCGATTCGGTGATCTACGAGCTGCACGTGCGCGGCTTCACGATGCGCCATCCGGGTATTCCCGAGGAACTGCGCGGCACCTACGCGGGCCTGGCCCACCCGGCGGCGATCGAGCACCTGACCAGGCTGGGGGTGACGGCGGTCGAACTGCTGCCGGTGCACCAGTTCGCCCACGAGGACCATCTGCTGCGCCGGGGGCTGCGCAACTACTGGGGCTACAACTCGATCGGCTACTTCGCCCCGCACGCCGGGTACTCGGCGAGCGGTACCGCGGGGCAGCAGGTCGGGGAGTTCAAGCGGATGGTGCGGGCCCTGCACGCGGCCGGGATCGAGGTCATCCTCGACGTGGTCTACAACCACACGGCGGAGGCGAGCGAGCTGGGTCCCACGCTGTCGCTGCGCGGCATCGACAACCGGGGCTACTACCGGCTCCAGTCCGACCAGCGGCGGTACTCCGACTACACGGGTTGCGGGAACACCCTGCACGCGGGGCGCCCGCACGTACTGCGGCTGATCACGGACTCGCTGCGCTACTGGGTCACCGAGATGGGGGTGGACGGCTTCCGCTTCGACCTGGCGGCGGCGCTGGCCCGATCGATGCACGACGTGGACATGCTGTCGCCGTTCCTCGCGGTGATCGCCCAGGACCCGGTGCTGCGGCGGGTGAAACTCATCGCCGAACCGTGGGACGTGGGCTCGGGCGGCTACCAGGTGGGGGCGTTCCCCCCGCTGTGGACGGAGTGGAACGACCGCTATCGGGACGCCGTACGGGACTTCTGGCGGGGCGCGCTGCCCGACGTACGGGATCTCGGGTACCGGTTGTCGGGGTCGAGCGACCTGTACGCGTGGGGCGGACGCCGGCCGTACGCCTCGGTGAACTTCGTGACCGCGCACGACGGTTTCACCCTGCGCGACCTGGTCACCTACGAGCGCAAGCACAACGAGGGCAACGGGGAGGCGAACCGGGACGGGACCAACGACAACCGGTCGTGGAACTGCGGGGCGGAGGGCGAGAGCGACGATCCCCGGATCGGCGTGCTGCGCCGCCGCCAGCTGCGCAACCTGCTCACCACCCTGCTGCTGTCCACGGGCGTGCCGATGCTGGTGGCCGGGGACGAGTTCGGGCGGACGCAGGACGGCAACAACAACGCCTACTGCCAGGACAACGAGACGGGCTGGGTGGACTGGTCGCTGCTGGAGGATCCGACCTGGCAGTCGCTCTTCGCCCTGGCCTCCCGGTTGATCGCGCTGCGCCACGCCCATCCCGTGCTGCGCCGGCGGGCGTTCTTCTCGGGGCGCTCCCAGGGCGCGGACGGGCTGCGGGACCTGGCGTGGTTCACCCCGGCGGGCGCGGAGATGACCGAGCGGGACTGGTACGCGCCGACCGCCGCGCTGGGGATGTACCTGTCGGGGCGGGACATCCCGGGCCGTGACGAGAGGGGCCGGCAGGTGACGGACGACAGTTTCCTCGCGCTGCTGCACGCCGGGGACCGGCCGGTGGCCTGGGTTCTGCCGCAGGCACCCTGGGCCGAGGAGTACGAGGTCGTCCTGGACACCTCCCTGGAGGCCCAGTCCGATCCTCCCCGGTCCCGGCACCGCGGTGGGCGGACCCTGACGGTCCCGGCGCGGTCGGTGCTGCTGCTGAGGGTGGTGAGCTGAGCGGCGCCCGGACCGGGCCGCTGGTTCCGGACGTGTACGACATCCGGAACCAGCTCCCTCGTTCGTGCTGCGATGATGTGTTCGACATCATCTCGGAGGGGGTCCCTGTATGGGCAGAGTCACGACCGCGCTGCGGGAACTGCGCGGAGCGCAGAAGTCGGCGAAGGGGGTGTCGCTCTACTCCCGGTTCGTCAACCGGCCCACCGGGCGGTACCTGGCCGCCGGTTCGTACGCGCTGGGGCTCACCCCGAACCAGGTGACGCTGATCAGTGCCGCCTTCAGCTTCGCCGCCGTGGCCGCGGTCGCGCTGGCCGCCCCCTCGTGGGGGCTGGGGATCGCGGTGTGGGCCGCCCTCGCCGTCGGTTTCGCCTTCGACTCGGCCGACGGGCAGCTGGCCCGGCTGCGCGGCGGCGGCAGCGCGGCCGGCGAATGGCTCGACCACGTGGTGGACGCGGGCAAGCTCACCGCCCTGCACTCCTGTGTGCTGATCGCCTTCTACCGCTTCCCCGAGGCGTACGGGACGGGCTCGGACGGCTGGCTGCTGGTGCCGCTGGGCTTCCAGTTCGCAGCGGTGGTGACCTTCTTCGGCGGACTGCTGACCGAGAAGCTCAAGCCGAAGCCGGCCCCCGGCAGCGCGGCGGCCGCGCCGTCGACCGCGCGCGCGGTGGCCCTGCTGCCCGTGGACTACGGGGTGTTCTGCCTGGTGTTCCTGCTGCTCGGCGGCGGGAAGCTGTTCGCCTGGGCGTACGCGGGACTGGGCGCGGTCGCCGCGCTGTTCCTGCTGGCGTTCCTCGCGAAGTGGTTCCGGGAGCTCAGCGCCGTTCGCCGGTGACCTGGCCCGGTGCCTGGGCCGGTTCCGCCAGCGCGTCCAGTGCCCGGCGCAGCTGGGTGCTGGACGTGTGCACGGTGTAGGGGAAGTACACGACGTCGACGCCGTGGGCGGCGAAGTCCTTCTCCAAGCGGTCGCCCTTGGGCGTGCCGCGCCAGTCGTCGCCCTTGAAGATGACGTCGAAGCGGACCTGCTTCCAGGTCTCCACCTTGTCGGGAACCGTCTCGACGAAGGCCGCGTCGACGTACTTGACGCTGCGGACGATCTCCAGCCGCTCGACGAGCGGGATCATCGGGCGGCGCCCCTTGGCCAGCTCGGCCATCTCGTCCGAGACCACGCCGGCGACCAGATAGTCGCACTGGCTCCGGGCATGCCGAAGGATGTTGAGATGCCCGATGTGGAACAGATCGTAGGCGCCGGGCGCGTAGCCGACTCGATACGGCCTACGCGCAGGCGCAGCAAGGTCGGACATGTCGTGCTCCGTCATCTTTTACCCCCAGCAGCCACACCCCCCGGTGTAGCGGATTAGCAGACAATAGCGTGCACGTTCCGCACCACGCGGGTGAACGAATAGGGTGACGTGCGCATCATCCAGGGGAGAAGGGGACGCTCAGTGTCCAGATCCGGTCACCGGCGCATGCTGCTGGTTTCCACCAATTACGCTCCGGAGCACGCGGGGATCGGCCCGTACGCGACCCAGATCGCGGAGCACTGGGCGGATCTCGGTCACGAGACCCACGTGCTGGCGGGCATGCCGCACTACCCGGCGTGGTCGCTCGAACCCGAGTACAAGGGGGCGTTCCAGCGCACGGAACAGCGCGCGGGGGTCACCGTGCACCGGCGTGCGCACACCGTGCCGCCGCGCCAGACCGCCGTGAAGCGCGCTCTTTTCGAAGGATCGATTCTGCTGCACGGCGCCGTGGCCCCGCCGCGGATGCCGAAGCCCGACGCGATCCTCGCCCAGATGCCCAGCCTGGCCGGTGGAGTGCTCGCCGCCCGGCTCGCGGCGCGCTGGAAGGTCCCGTACATCCCGGTCGTCCAGGACCTGATGGGCGCCGCCGCCGCGCAGAGCGGGATCAGCGGCGGCGACAAGGCCGCCCTGATCGCCGGCCGCGCCGAGGCGTACGCCCTCAAGCGCGCCACCCTCGTCGGCGTCATCCACGAGACCTTCGTGGACCGGGTCGTCGGCATGGGTGTGGACCCGGACAAGATCCGTCTCGTCCCCAACTGGTCGCACGTCCCCGTGCCCACCAAGCCGCGCGGGGAGACCCGCCACCACCTCGGCTGGGCCCCGGGCGAGACCGTCGTGCTGCACTCCGGGAACATGGGCCTCAAGCAGGGACTGGAAGTCCTCGTGGGCGCCGCCCGGCTGGATCCGAGCGTCCGTTTCGTCCTGATGGGCGACGGCAGTCAGCGGTCGGCTCTGTCCGATCTCGCGGCGGATGTGCCGAATCTGGACATCATCCCCCCTGCCGCTGACGGCGAGTTCCCGGATATCCTCGCGGCGGCGGACGTACTCGCGGTCACTCAGCACGCCGCCGTGCTGGACATGAGCGTCCCGTCGAAGCTGACCTCCTACTTCCAGACCGGTCGGCCCGTCGTCGCCTCCGTGGCGGCGGAGGGCGGTACCGCCCAGGAGGTGGAACGCTCGGGCGCCGGGGTACTCGTACCCCCGGAGAACCCCGAGGCACTGCTGAAGGCCGTACGGGCCCTGGCCGAGGACCCGGAAGGCGCGGACGCACTGGGAGCGGCCGGACCCCGCCACGTGGCGGCGCATCTGAGCCGTGAGGCGGGCCTGGCCCGCATCGACGCACTGATAGACGAAGCACTTGGGGGACCCCGGCCGTGATCGAGACGAACCGCCCTGCAGCGGCACCGGTCGACGACGAACCCGATCTCCTCAGAGATCAGTTCCGGCAGCTCCTGCGCTACCGCAGGCTCATCGGCGCGGGCATCGGGATCGGTCTGCTGGGCGGCGTCTACCTCGGCATCTCCACGGCCGACACGTATGTCGCGACCGCCGACGTCGTCCTGCGCGCGCCCACCGACGACCCGTTCAACCCGAGCCTCGCCCCGGACAAGGCGATCAACATCGGCTCGGAGCGCCAGGTCGCGCTCAGCTCCTCCATAGCCAACGAGGCGGCGAAGAAGCTCGGCGTGGGCGCGTCCGGCTTCGCCGCCCTGCGCAGCGGGCTGCAGGTCACCAACCCGCCGCAGACCATGGTGCTGCGCTTCACGTACACCGCGGACTCCCCCAAGGAGGCCGCCAAGCGCGCCAACACGATGACCGAGGCGTACCTGCTGAAGCGGCAGGAGGCCCTCGACGCCACCCGCGACAAGATGGTCAAGGGGTACAAGGAGCAGCGCGACCCGATCGCCAAGCAGCTCGACGAGCTGTCGAAGGAGATCGCCCGGATGCCGGCCGGCGCCGGACGCGATGCCGCCAGCTCCTCCAAGACCGACCTGCAGAGCGAGGTCGGCGGCTACAACACCAAGATCACCAAGCTTGAGGCCCTGGACATGACCCCGGGCCGCGTCACCAGCGCGGCGACCGCGCCCACCGCCACCGACGGACCCGGCATCCTCATGTCGCTCGCGCTCGGCGCGGCCGTGGGCCTCGCCCTCGGGCTGCTGGCCGCCTGGGTCCGGCTGGTCTTCGACCCGGCCCCGCGCTCCGAGGGCGATGTGGCGCGCGCGCTGCGCGCACCCGTGCTCGGCTACCTGCCCCGGGACCGGACGGGCGGCGGACCGCTGCTCGCCGCCGGTGAGGCCGATCCCCGGCTCGCCGAGGAGTACCGCTCGGTGGCCTTCCGCCTCGCCTACGACGCCCGTTTCGCCGACCGGCGCCGCCTGCTCGTCGTCGCTCCGCGCGGCAGCAGCGAGACCGCCGCCGCGGTGGCCGTGAACCTCGCCGCCTCCTTCGCCGAGACCGGCAAGGACGTCCTCCTCATCGAGGCCGATCTGCGCACCCCGGTCCTGGCCAGCCAGCTGCCGACGGACGCCGGCGGCCGGCCGCGCTGGAGCCAGACCCCGGGCAGCCCGGGCGGCGGCGGCCGGCACTCGGACACCGAGTGGCCCGACGGACGTCAGCTCGTCGTGGACGCCGGTGAGTCCGGATCCTTCGACCTGATCCCCGGCGAGCGGGCGCGCAACGTCCCGCGCTCGCTGACCTCGGCCCGCGCCACCCGGCTGATCTCCGAGGCCGACTCCCCCAACTCCACGGTCGTCGTGCTCGCGCCGCCCGTGCTCTCCTACGCCGACGCCCTGGCCCTCGTCGACCGCGTCGACGGCGTCCTGGTCGTCGCCGACCCGCGCGCCGTGCACCGCACCGACCTGTCCCGGATCCGCGAGCTGATCAGCGGCGCCGGCGGCACCGTGCTCGGCGCGGTGCTGCACGCGCCGCTGCCCGGCGAGAAGCGCGGCAAGGGCAAGGGCGGCCCGGCCCCCGTCGGCCCCGGCGCCGGTCCCGGGACCGCGGCGAAGTCCGGCAAGCCCGTGCCGCAGCCCCAGCCGATCCCGTACGAAGTGGCCGAGCCCGAACAGCACATCCCCGGTGACGGCACCGACACCGTCGCGCTGCGCACCGTCCGCATGGGCCGCAGATGAGCCGACGCGGCCTCGCCGCGGTCGCGTCGGTCCTGGACCAGGCGGCGTCCAGCGCCACGAACATCCTGGTGCTGGTGCTGGCCGCCCGGCTGTCCTCGGCGTCCGGGTTCGCCGACTTCTCGATGGTGTACGTGACCTTCAGCGTGCTCCTCGGGCTGAACATGGCCTACGTCGGCCAGAGCCTGGTCCTGGAGAAGGGCGAGAGGCTCGGTGCCGAGTGCCGCTCGGCCGTGGGCTTCACCGCCGCCGGATCGGCCGCCGTGGGCGGCCTGCTCGCGGTGGTGGGGCTCGCGCTCCCCGGGGCCACCGGGACGGCCTTCCTCTCGCTGGGCCTCGTCCTGCCGCTGGTGCTCCTCCAGGACGGCCTGCGGTACTGCTTCTCCGCGCTGCGCGCCCCCGAGCGGGCGCTGGCCGCCGACGCGTTGCGGCTGGTGTGCGTGGTCGCGGCGCTGGCCGTGCAGCCCGAAGGGGCCTCGGCCGGGCGGCTGGTGCTCGCGTGGGGGCTCTCCGCGCTGCCGGCGCTGGGCCTGGGGCTGTGGCTGCTGCGGCCGTACGTGCGCGGCGGCCGGGCCGACCTGCGGCCGTACCTGCGGCGCGGTCACCTCGGGCAGCGGTTCGTGATCGAGTTCGCGGTGGGCAACGGCTCCAGCCAGCTCGCCGTCCTGGGCCTCGGCGTCTTCGCGACGCCGCTGGCCGTCGGCGCGCTGCGCGGTGCGACGACGCTCTTCGGACCGCTGAACGTGCTGTTCAACTCCGCGAACGCCTTCGGCCCGCCGGTCCTCGGGCGGCTCGGCGGCAAGCGGGCCACGGTGCGGGCCACGGCCGCGCTGGGCCTCGTCCTCGCGGCGGTCGGCGCGGGCTGGGCCACGGCCCTGTACCTGCTGCCGGACCGGCTGGGCCGCGAGCTGCTGGGCGACACCTGGGCGGGCGCGTCCGCGCTGCTGCCGGCCACGGGGGCGCAGTACGCCGTGATGGGGCTCGGCACGTGCGCGCTGCTGACCCTGCGGGTGCTCGCCCCGAAGGCCACGCTGTCGTTGCAGGTGGTCTTCTCGCTGCTGTCCGTGGGGCTGCTGCTCGGCGGGTACGCGCTCTGGGGTATGGCGGGCGCCGCGTGGGGCCTGGCGGCCGGGTCGGCCCTCAAGGCACTGGCCGCCTGGTGGCGGGTCACCCGCCTGCCGGCCGCGGCCGCCGCGCGCGACGACGACCCCGTACCGGCGCCGGCCGCCTGACCCCTCCCCCAGGCCTACGCTCGCGGGGCCGAGGGGTGGCGGGGGGCGTTCGGGACGTCCGGGCGGCGGACCGCCTCCATCTCCTTGCGGAGCACCGGGACGACCTCCGTGCCGAGGATCTCGATCTGTTCGAGCGCCGCCTCCAGCGGGATCCCCGCGTGGTCCACGTGGAAGAGCTGGCGGTGGTAGTCGCCGTAGATCTCGCGGAAGTCGAGCGTCTTGTCGATGGCCTGTTGCGGGCTGCCGACGGTCAGCGGGGTCCGCTCGACGACGTCCTCCAGGGACGCGCCGCCACCGTAGACGGGTGAGCGGTCGAAGTACGGGCGGAAGCCCTTGAAGGCCTCCTGGGAGCGGGCCTTGAGGAAGGTCTGGCCCCCGAGGCCGACGACGGCCTGCTCCGGGGTGCCGTGGCCGTGGTGTGCGTACCGCTCACGGTAGAACTCGACGAGCTGCTTGTAGTGGCCGGTCGGCGCGAAGATGTTGTTGGCGAAGAAGCCGTCGCCGTAGAAGGCGGCCTGCTCCGCGACCTCGGCGGAGCGGACGGAGCCGTGCCAGACGAAGGGCGGTACGCCGTCCAGTGGGCGCGGCGTGGAGGTGAAGCCCTGGAGCGGTGTGCGGAACCGGCCCTGCCGGCTGACGTTCTCCTTCCGCCACAGGGTGTGGAGCAGTTCGTAGTTCTCGGCCGCGAGCGGTATCGCCCGGCGCGGGTCCTGACCGAACCAGGGGTAGACGGCCGGGGTGTTGCCGCGGCCCAGCATGAGGTCCAGCCGCCCGTCGGCCAGGTGCTGGAGCGTCGCGTAGTCCTCGGCGATCTTCACCGGGTCGTTGGTCGTGATCAGCGTGGTCGAGGTGGAGAGGATGATCTCGGACGTGCGGGCCGCGATGTACGCGAGGAGCGTCGGCGGTGACGAGGGCACGAAGGGCGGATTGTGGTGCTCGCCGGTGGCGAACACGTCCAGCCCGACCTCCTCCGCCTTCACCGCCATGGCGGCCATCATCTTGATCCGCTCGTTCTCGGTCGGCCTGCGCCCGGTCGTCGGATCGGTGGTGACGTCCCCGATCGTGAAGATGCCGAACTGGACTGCGCTCATGGGTCTTCCTCTCCTGCGGTGGTCGTACGCGGTGGTGCGGGCGGGCGGGCGGGCGGTGTCAGCACATCGCCGCGGCGGTGGCCAGGGCCGCGCCGCCCACCGCGCGCATCCGGGCGAGCGGGGCCGGGCCGCGGCCGGTCATGAGCTCGACCTGGCGGGTCGCCTGATGGACGAGCAGGTCGAGGCCGCTGAGGACCGGTCCGCCGGCGGCGGACCAGGCTGCGGCGAGCGGGGTCGGCCACGGGTCGTAGACGACGTCGAAGAGGGCTCCCGGCCGGGGCGGGACGGCGGAGGCGAGGGCGTCGGAGGCGCCCTTGGGGGTGGTCGACAGGACCAGGGGCGCGGTCAGCGCGGCGCCGGCGCGCTCCCACGCGAGCGTCCGGACGTCGACCCCGAGCCGGTCTCCCCACGCGCGCATCTCGGCGGCGCGCTCGGGGCCGCGCACGCAGACGGTGACCGGGCCGGAGCCGAGTTCCGCGAGGGCGGCGAGCGCGGAGGCGGCGGTGGCGCCCGCGCCGAGCACGGTGGCGGACTCCACCCGGTGCACGCCCCGCTCGCGCAGGGCGGCGACCAGACCGGGGATGTCGGTGTTGTCGCCGGTCAGGCGCCCGTCGGGGGTCCGCAGTACGGTGTTGACGCTCTCCACGGCGGCGGCGCGCGCGGTGACCTCGTCCAGCAGCGGGATGACGGCCCGCTTGAGCGGCATGGTCAGTGACAGGCCTGCCCACGTGGGGCCTTCGGCCCGGTCGCGCAGCCGGGCGAGGAAGCCGGGCAGGGCCGGCTCGTCCACCTCGTAGCGGTCGTAGGACCAGTGGTCGAGGCCGAGCACCCGGTAGGCGCAGCTGTGGAGCGCCGGCGAGAGCGAGTGGGCGACGGGCGATCCGAGGACGGCGGCCCGGCGCGGGCGCCGGCTCAACGGTCCGCTCCCGCGTCCGCTCCGGCGTCCGCTCCGGCGAGCGACCGCAGGGCCAGCAGGTAGGAGTCCGTGCCCAGTCCGGCGATGGTGCCACTGGCGACCGGTGAGATCACCGACCGGTGCCGGAAGGGCTCGCGGGCGTGCGGGTTGGAGAGGTGGACCTCGATCAGCGGGGCCGTGCGCTGTGCCACCGCGTCGCGGAGGGCGTAGGAGTAGTGGGTGAAGGCCGCCGGGTTGAGGACGACGGGCAGCGCGAGGTCGGCGGCCTCGTGCAGCCAGTGGATCAGCTCGGCCTCGTCGTCGCTCCGGCGCACCTCGACGTCGAGCCCGAGCTCCTTGCCGAGGCTCCGGCAGGCGTCGGCGAGTTGCGCGTACGAGGTGGTCCCGTAGATCCCGGGCTCCCGGGAGCCGAGACGGCCGAGGTTCGGGCCGTTGAGGACGAGGACGCGCCGGGGCTCGCCCGACCACTCGCCCGACCGCCCGGCCGGATCCGGCGCCGGGGCGGCGATCCGCGCGTACGCGGTTTCGAGCATGTCGGGGGCGGGGCCCGCGAGTACCGCGGGCCGGCCCACCGCGTCGAGGACGATGAAGCGGAGCCGGTCGCCGCGGGTCTTCTTGTCCAGCCGCATGGTTTCCAGGAGCGCGGGCCACCGGTCGGCGCGGTAGTCGACGGGCAGGCCGACCGAGGTCAGGATCGCCCGATGGCGTGCCACCCCCTCGACCGGCAGGCGCCCGTCCAGAGCGGCGAGTTCGGCGGCGAAGACCATGCCGACGGACACCGCCTCGCCGTGCCGCCAGGTGTAGCGCTCGTTCTTCTCGATGGCGTGCGCGAGGGTGTGGCCGTAGTTGAGGACCTCGCGCGGTCCGGCCTCCTTGAGGTCACCGGCGACCACGTGGGCCTTGACCTGGACGGACCGGCGGATCAGTTCGGGCAGATGGGGGCCCTCGGGGCCGCGGGCACCGGTCGGGTCGGCCTCGATCAGGTCGAGGATCACCGGGTCGGAGACGAACCCGGCCTTGATGATCTCGGCGAGACCGCTGACGTGGTCGTCGACCGGCAGCGAGTCGAGGGCCGCGAGGTCGCAGAGCACGCCGGCCGGCGGGTGGAAGGCGCCGACGAGGTTCTTGCCCTCGGCGGTGTTGATGCCGGTCTTGCCGCCCACGGCCGCGTCCACCATCGCGAGGACCGTGGTCGGTACGGCGACCCAGCGCACCCCGCGCAGCCAGGTCGCGGCGACGAAGCCCGCGAGGTCGGTGGTGGCTCCCCCGCCGACGCCGACGATCACGTCGGTGCGGGTGAAGCCGGCACGGCCGAGCCGCTGCCAGCAGTCCGCCGCCACCTCCGCGGTCTTCGCCGCCTCGGCGTCCGGTACCCGCAGGGTGATCGTCTCGTGGCCGAGCCCCTCGACCAGGTCCCGCAGCCGGCCCGCCATCGCGGTCAGCGCCTCGGGGTGGATCAGCGCGACCCGGCGGGCGTGCGGTCCGATCAGCCGGTGCAACTCGGCCCGATCCTCCAGGATCCGCCGCCCGACCAGGACCTCGTACGCCTCGGCCGCCGCGCTCGCGTCGACCCGGATCCGCGTCACTGACTGCCCGGTCATGCCTTCTCCCGCTCCCATTCTTCGGTGACCGCGCGCTCGATCTCGTGCGGAGTGCGGCCGTCCGTCGCTACGACGGCCCGCGCGAGACCGAGGTACAGCGCGCGCCGGTCCGCCATCAGCCGCTCCCAGCGCCGCCGCGGATCGTCCGCGAGCAGCGGTCGGCCGGCACCCTCGCCGAGGCGCTTCATGGCCTCGTCGACCCGTACGTCGAGGAAGACCGTGGGCAGTCCGGCCAGCAGGGCGCGCGTGCCCGCGTGCAGGACCGCGCCGCCGCCGAGGGCGAGCACCCCGGTGTGTGCGGCGGCGGCGTGGGCCACCGCCTCGTGCTCCAGCGCGCGGAAGGCCGGCTCGCCGTCGGTGGTGATGATGTCCGCGACCGTTCGGCCGGTACGCCTCTCCACCTCTTGGTCGGTGTCGAGGAAGGACACGCCGAGTCGCTCGGCGAGCAGGGCTCCTACCGTGGACTTGCCGGACCCCATCGGTCCGACGAGGACGACCAGTGGTCCGGCGGTCACCGGATCTGCAGGTGGTCGAGGTACGAGCGGACGTTGCGGCGGGTCTCCGGCACGGAGTCACCACCGAACTTCTCCACGACCGCGTCGGCCAGGACCAGGGCCACCATCGCCTCGGCGACGATGCCCGCGGCCGGCACGGCACACACGTCGGAACGCTGGTGGTGGGCCACCGCCGCCTCACCCGTCGCCACGTCCACCGTCGCGAGCGCCTTCGGCACCGTCGCGATCGGCTTCATCGCGGCACGGACCCGCAGCAGCTCACCGGTGGTGAGACCGCCCTCGGTGCCGCCGGAGCGGCCGGAGGTCCGCTTCAGGCCCTCGGGGGTGGAGACGATCTCGTCGTGCGCCTCGGAGCCGGGCACGCGGGCGAGATCGAAGCCGTCGCCGACCTCGACGCCCTTGATCGCCTGAATGCCCATCAGCGCAGCGGCCAGACGTGCGTCGAGCCGGCGGTCCCAGTGGACGTGCGAGCCGAGGCCGACAGGCACCCCGTACGCCAGCACCTCCACCACTCCCCCCAAGGTGTCGCCGTCCTTGTGGGCCTGGTCGATCTCCGCCACCATCGCCTTCGACGCGTCGGCGTCGAGGCAGCGCACCGGGTCGGCATCCAGCTTCTCCACATCGGCGGGGGTCGGGTACACGCCGTACGGGGCCTTGGCCGAGGCCAGCTCCACCACGTGCGAGACGATCTCGATCCCCGCGACCTCCTTCAGGAAGGACCGGGCGACCGCGCCGAGCGCCACCCGGGCGGCCGTCTCCCGGGCGCTGGCGCGCTCCAGGATCGGCCGGGCCTCGGAGAAGCCGTACTTCTGCATGCCGGCCAGGTCGGCGTGACCGGGCCGCGGACGGGTCAGCGCCGCGTTACGACCGGTCTCCTTCAACAGCGAGGGATCGACCGGGTCGGCCGACATCACCGTCTCCCACTTCGGCCACTCGGTGTTGCCGATCATGACCGCGACCGGACCGCCCTGGGACAGGCCGTGCCGGACACCACCCAGGAAGGTGATCTCGTCCTGCTCGAACTTCATCCGGGCACCGCGGCCATGGCCGAGTCGGCGACGGGCCAAGTGGTCGGCCACCAGCTCGGTGGTGACGGGGACACCGGCGGGAAGACCCTCCAGCGTCGCCACCAGTGCCGGTCCGTGGGACTCCCCGGCGGTCAGCCAACGCAACCTGCTCAGCACTTTCTCACTTCTCCTTGTCGGGGGATCTCAGACCACGGTCTTCTTGTCGAGCACCATGTCGTGGCCGACGACGAAGGACGCCTCGTCGGAACACAGCCACACCACCGTCTCGGCCACCTCCTCGGCGGTCGCCCCGTCCGCGTGGTGCGTACCCGCCTCGTGCGCCGGGCCGGGGCTGATCGCGTTGATCCGGACGCCCTTGCCGATGTACTCGTGGGCGGCGGTACGGGTCAGGGCGCTCAGCGCCGCCTTCGACGCCGCGTAGGCGCTCATGCCCACCAGCCGACCGCTGTTGGCCATGTTGCAGGCGGTGTTCACGATCACTCCGCGCCCGTGGGACTCCATGTGCGCGAGCTCGTGCTTCATCGCCATGAAGACCCCGGTGAGGTTGGCGGCGAGGGTGTCCGCCCACACGTCCTCGGCGATGTCGGCGACGTTGCTGTTCGGCCCGGTGACGGTGGCGTTGTTGAAGGCGATGTCGAGCGCGCCGAACCGCTCCACGGTCGCCGCCACCATGTGCGCCGCGGCGGCCGAGCCGCCCCGCGTCAGGTCGGCCACCACGCTGTGGGCCTCGCCCCCCGCGTCGCGGATCAGCTTCAGCGTGCCCGCCAGTTCCTCCGGGTCGGGCCCGGCCACCAGGACGCGTGCGCCCTCCCGGGCGAAGGCGACGGCCGCCGCCCGGCAGATGCCGTCGCCGGCTCCCGCGACCAGGGCGACCCTTCCGGCGAATCGTGCTGACATGGATCGCGCTCCTCTTTCTCTACTGATCTCGGTGAAGGGTGTCGAGCAGTTCGTCGGCCCAGGCCGTGCTGTAGGCGTCCAAGCGGGGCAGGCCGCCCTCGTAGGGGGATCCCGTCCAGGTGAAGGTGGCACCGGGGTTGTGCGAGGCGTAGCCGCCGGCCGCGAAGAAGTGCGGGCTGCCTTGGATCTGCGGGCCCTCGGCCGTGCCCCACTGCTCGTAGACCTCGGCACGTCCGCTGCCCTTGGCCAGCGCCGCGGCCAATGCCTTCGCGTCGACGTGCTCGCACCGCTCGGCGAGGTCCAGGATCACCGCGTGGACGCTGATGCACCTGCTGTCGGCGTAGAAGGCCTTGCGCAGCGCGCTGTCCAGTTCGTCGCTGCCGCGCAGTCCCCCGATCCCGGGGTCCTTGGCGGCCTGGACCGCCTCCAGCGCGGGCAGCGTGGTCACGGGGTAGGCGTGCGTCGGGCCGTTCCACAGCCGCCAGCCGAGTTCGGGGCGGTGCGCGGCGATCGCCTGGACCTCCGGGTCCACGATGAACTTGGGGGTGGGTTCCCGGTTGAACAGTTCCAGTGGGAAGGCCCTGTGGTCGACGGCCAGTGCGACCTCCCGCCGCTCGGCGGCGGCGTGCAGGGTGTGCAGGGCGAGACTCGCCCAGGGGCAGCCGATGTCCGACCAGACGGTGACCGTCGGGGTGGCGGTGGAGTTCACCATGTCCGTTCCTTCACTGGGTACGGGGGTTCGGGGGCGCGGGGGTGCGGGCGCGGGTGCGGGTGCGCCCGGCCGCCCGGCCGCCGCGCGGCGGGCGGGCGCCCCCCCGGCCGAGGGCGCCCCGGCCGGCGTACACGCCCCCCCCCGGGTTGTAATCGATACGGCGCGCCACGGCGGCGCGGGGCCACCACCG
>NZ_JBICYT010000001.1:109581-449992 GCF_043201215.1 Streptomyces sp. NPDC048331
GGGGGGGGGCGGGGCCGGGGGGGGGGGGGGGGGGGGGGGGGGGGGGGGGGGGGGGGGGGGGGGGGCCCCGGCCCGCCGGGCCGCGGGGGGGGGGCGGGGCCCACGCCGGTCAGAGCTCGACGCGGACGTCGTACTCGCCGACCCAGGTGTTGAACTCGATCAGGCGCTCCAGGACGGCGCGGGCACTCCACGGGCCGCCGACGCCGTAGGAGCCCTCGGGCACGTCGAGCAGCTTGCGGATGTCCGCCTCCGAGACGAGCCGCAGCACCGGGGCGCCTTCGACGAGCAGGGCCTCGACCTGCTCGCGCAGGGCCATCTCGTACCTGCGGTCCTGGGTGGAGGGGTACGGGTTCTTCTTGCGGTCGAGGACCGAGTCCGGCAGCAGGCCGCGCATGGAGGCGCGCAGCAGGCTCTTCTCCCGGCCGTCGAAGGTCTTCATCGCCCACGGGGTGTTGTAGACGTACTCGACCAAGCGGTGGTCGGTGAACGGGACGCGTACCTCCAGGCTGACCGCCATGCTGATCCGGTCCTTGCGGTCCAGCAGGAAGTTCTCCCAGCGGGTCAGGTTGAGGTACGTGACCTCGCGCATCCGCTCTTCGAGGCCGCTCTCGCCCGCCAGGCGGGGCACCTCGTCCAGCGCCTCGGCGTAGCGTCCCTTGACGTACTCGGTGAGGCCGAGCTTGTCCCACAGGCCGACCGTCTTCAGGGCGCCGATGCCGCCGGCCTTCTCGAAGGGGTGGTGCCAGGGGAAGCTGTCGGACTCGACGGCCTCCTTGTCGTGGAACCAGGTGTAGCCGCCGAAGAGTTCGTCCGCGGCCTCGCCGGACAGCGCGACGGTCATCTGCTCCTTGAGGGCACGGCACAGGATGAGGAGCGAGTACTCCATGTCGCCGGTGGAGACCGGCAGGTCCTGCGCCCGCAGGACGGTGCCGCGCACCTCCGGGTCGAGGATGTCCTCGTTGTCGAGTTCGACGATGATGTGCTCCGCGCCGACCCGCTCGGCGACCTCGACGGCGAACGGGGTGTCCGGGTCGGCCCACTGGACGTTGGCCTCGAAGCGCTCGTCGTGGCCGACGAAGTCCACGGAGAAGGCGCGGATGGGCTGCTCGACGCCCTGCTTGGTGAGGGCCTTGGCGGCGAGGGCGGTGACCGCGCTGGAGTCCAGGCCGCCCGAGAGCAGGGTGCCGACGGTGACGTCGGCGACGAGCTGGCGCTCGACGATGTCCTCGAGCAGCTCGCGGACGGTGGCGATCGTGGTGTCGAGGTCGTCGGTGTGCGGCTGGGCCGTCAGCTCCCAGTACTTCTCCTCGCTGCGGCCCTCGCGGGTGAAGCGGACGATCGTGGCCGGCTTGACCTCGTACATGCCCTGGTAGACGGCGTGCCCGGGGGTCTTGACGATGCTGAAGATCTCCTTGAGGCCCTCGACGTCGACGACCGCCTCGGCCTCGTCGTGGGCGAGGATCGCCTTGGGCTCGGAGCCGAAGAGCACGCCGGCGGCGGTGGGGTAGTAGTAGAGCGGCTTGACGCCCATCCGGTCGCGGACGAGGAGCAGTTCCTCGGTGCGCGGGTCCCAGACGGCGAAGGCGTAGATGCCGTTGAGGCGATCGGCGAAGCCGGCGCCCCACTCGACGTAGGCGCGCAGTACGACCTCGGTGTCGCTGGTGGTGCGGAACGTGTGGCCCAGGCCCCGCAGTTCCTCGCGCAGCTCCTGGAAGTTGTACACCTCGCCGGTGTACGTGATCACCGGCTGGGTGTGGTCGTCCGGGTCGGCGAGCATGGGCTGCTTGCCGCCCTCGAGGTCGATGATCGCCAGGCGACGGTGGCCGAGGATCGCGTGGGCCGAGGTCCACAGCCCACCCGCGTCCGGGCCGCGGCACTCCATGGTGCCCGTCATGGCCGACGCGGTCTCGGTGTGCGCCGTCAGATCGCGCTCGAAGTCAACCCATCCGGCAAGGCCGCACATAGGTGATCGGTTCCTCTCGATAAGGGGGGAGGCCGGGCCAGGTGTCCTTGGCCGACTTCGACGAATGTGCCGCCCGGCGTGCGGGGCGGTCCATCGGGGCCGCACCACTTCGTCAGGTGACCAGGACTTCTTCAGGTCCGTGGCACCTGACGAAGTGGCGCGGCCGGCGTTGCCGGGGCCGGGCCGGGGCCGCACATTCCGATCATGACCAGAACTTCCCTCGATACGGGTCCACGGACCGATGGACCCCCCGTACGCGCGCGCGGGCGGATGCCGCGCCTCCTGGAGATCACCCTCTACGAGTTCGCGCTGTCCACCGCGATGCTGTTCACCGTGGTCACGGCCGTCCGCTGGATGGCGGGGCCCGGCACGCCCTTCGCCGCTCTCTTCCCGACCCTGACCGGTCAACTCGTGGCCATGGGGCTGCTGGTGGGCGTGATCGTCGCGCTCGTGCTCGGGCCGTCCATGCGCCGGGAGACCGCCGGTCACCTGAACCCGGCCGTCAGCATCGGGCTGTGGCTGCTACGGGTCCTCCCCGCCGAGGTGGTGGTGCCGTTCGTCGTGGCGCAGTTGGCCGGCTCGGTGGCCGGCGCGGGTCTGGCGCGCCTGGTGTGGGGTGAGGCGGCCGCCCGGGTCGGGGACGCCGCGCTGCGGCCGGCCGCCGACTGGAGCATCGGGGCGGTGTTCGCCGCAGAGGCCTCGGCCATGGCCGTGATCATGCTGATCACGGCCTTCGTCGGGTCGCGCCCGCGCCTGCTGAGGTACCTGCCCGTGGTGGTGGGGGCCTGCGTCGCCGCCGTGATCGTCTTCCTGGGGCCGCTCTCGGGCGGGGGCGCCAACCCGGCGCGCCAGTTCGGACCCGCGCTGGTCTCCGGCACGACCGGGCTGTTGTGGGTCTACGTACTGGCCCCGGTCGCGGGATCGCTGTTCGCGGCCCTGGTGGCCGGACTGCTGAAGTGGCGGGCGCCGGCGCGCTAGCGGATGCCGTGCGGATCCGCCGAACGCCCGCAGGGGCGGCATCGGGCCCGAGGGGGCCGGATGCCGCCCCTGCGGCGTCGTGGGGCCGGCGGGCGGGGGTGTCAGAGTCTTCCCGGCCGGGAGGCGATGGCGACCTTGCCCACCTCGAGCCGCACGCCCTGCCCCCAGAGCCGGTTGTCCGGCCGGCTCGCCTCGTCGAGGAACCGCGCGGGGCGTGGGGCGCCGGCGGCCGGGTCGTAGTAGTGGTCGGGTCGGTCGCTGAGCTTCACCAGGCCGCGGCCGTCGGGGCCCGCCGCGTCGAGCAGGGTGAACATGCCGATGCCGCAGGACAGCTGGCGCGGCGAGACGGTCTCCTCGGTCCCGCCGTGGTCGAGGATCACGTGTCTCCGGTCGGCGGGGACGTGACCGAGGTCGTCGACGGCGAGGACCTCGCGGCCGTCGACCTTCCAGACGGCCTTGCCGGCGGCCTTGTCGAAGGAGATGGCCAGGTCGTGCCGTCGGCCGGGCCGGCGGGTGGCGACCGGGAGCGCGTAGGAGAACGCCGCGTAGGTGGAGCCGGGGCTGGGGAGCCGCTCGTAGAAGGCGTAGACGCGCTCGTCGGTGAGGAAGAAGTCGAAGACCAGGTTCGTCTCGAAGTCGATGACGGACATGGCCCCGGCGCCGAGCCGCAGATCGTCGTGGGCGTCGGCGACCGCCGTGCCGAAGGGGTGGCGGTCGGCGCCGGTGGTGCGCGAGGCGAGCCGGGTGCGGCAGGTCAGCACCTGGCCGGGGACCGCGTCGAAGCCGGTGACGCCGGTGGAGGCCCGGTGATCGGCGACGGCGTACCACTTGAGGTGGTCCCCGTCACCGATGCCGCCGGCCGACTCCTGGGCGCCGGTGAACGCGAAGGCGGGTCTGCCGGTGGCCGGGTCGGTGCCGGTGGGTACGACCGTCAGGCCGCTCGCCGAGGTCGTCGGCCTGCCGTCGCCGTAGGGCAGTCCGCCGGTCGGGGTCAGGGCCCACTTGGCGTTCTCGCCGGTGTGGGAGAAGCCCGCCCGGAAGTCGTCCCAGACGATGTCGTAGCCGCCCGAGGCGGCCGGTGCTTCGGCCGCGCTCGCCGGCACGGTCACCGCCGTGAGGGCCGCGACGCATGCGATCGCGTACCGCAGGGGTCTCTTTCTCATGTCCGTCTCCGCGGAAGGTGGGGTGGGGGTACGGGTCGGGGGGGGGGGGGGGGGGGGGCGGGGGCCCCCCCCCCGGGGGGGGGGGGGGGGGGGGGGGGGGGGGGGGGGGGGCCCCCGGCCCCCCCGACGGTTCGTGCTGGGACTCGGTCAGACGGTCGCGAACCCGCGCTTCAGCGCGGCGGCGATCTCGACGGCCCGGCGGGCCTGGAACTCGACGGAGGCGACGTTCACCTCGGCCACGTTGTTCGGGTTGTTGCCCGAAACGCTGCTCGCGCCGTACGGGTTGCCGTTGGCCGGGTCGAACTGCACCGGGTCGGCGAAACCGGGCGCGACGATGATCGAGCCCCAGTGGTAGAAGGTGTTGTTCAGCGCCAGCAGCGTGCTCTCCTGGCCGCCGTGGGCGGTCGAGGTGGAGGTGAACGAGGAGACGACCTTGTTCACGAGCTTGCCCTGGAACCACAGGCCTCCGGTGGTGTCGATGAACTGCTTGAGCTGCGCCGCGGGCAGGCCGTAACGGGTCGGGGTGCCGAAGAGGACGACATCGGCCCATTCCAGGTCGGCGAGGGTCGCCTCGGGAACGTCCGCCGTGGCGGCGGCGTGGGCGGCCCACGCCGGGTTGCTCTCGACGACCGCGGCGGGCGCGAGCTCGGCGACCTTCAGCAGGCGGACCTCCGCGGCGCCGGCCTTGGCGGCGGATTCGGCGGCGGCCCGCGCCATCGTGTGGACGTTGCCGGTCGAGGAATAGTAGATGACGGCGACATTGGTCATGACGGGTACAACTCCCTTGTTGGGTACTTCAGATGGATTCGGCGCCACGGGCCTGGCGGCCGGTGGTGCGCCGGGGGAACGGGTCCAGACGCACGAGCACACCGCGTCGTGCTCGTGCGGACAGCAGTCGCAGCCTGGTCACGCGAGCCGCTCACCGTGCAGCCAGGCGACCTTGTCGTGCATGTCCTCGGCGGACAGGCCCGACAGCATGGCGTTGCGCTCGACGGCGTCCCGGCCGGCCGGGTGGTAGAGCCGGTGGCCCATCTCCCGCGCCACCAGCTGGATCTCGGCCGTGCGCGCGCGGCGCGTCGCGCTGTACTTCTCCAGGCGCTGGACGATGTCGTCCTCGGAGCAGTCCTCCAGCGACTGCGCGATGACCACCGCGTCCTCCAACGCCTGGCAGGCGCCCTGGGCCGCGTACTGGAGCATCGGGTGCGCGGCGTCGCCGAGGAGCGCCACGCGCCCGTCCGTCCACACGTCGACGGGGTCGCGGTCGCACAGGACCCAGGACTTCCAGTCCCGGCCGAGTTCGAGGAGACGGCGCGCGGTCTCGCCGAGTTCGGGGAACTCGTTCAGGACGTGCTCGCGCTCGGCCGGCCGGCCGACGACGACCTCCCGCGCGTCGTCGTCGCGGGTCGCGGCCAGGTTCAGGTACGCGCCGCCGCCGATCGGGTAGTGGACGAAGTGCCACTTGGGGCCGGCCCACAGGGTCACGGTGTTCCACCGCAGCTCCTCGGCGACCTGGTCCATGGGGATCACCGAGCGGTAGATGGTGTGCCCGGAGACCCGCGGGTCCCCGTCGCCGACCAGCCGGCGGCGTACCGCGGACCGGATGCCGTCGGCGCCGATCAGGGCGGCCCCGGTGAGCCGCTCGCCGGTGGCGAGGACGGCGGTGACCTCGGCCGAGCCCGGGGCGCCCGACTCGTAGGAGACGACCTGGCTGTTGCCGCGCAGTTCGATCAGCGGGTGGGCGCGGCAGCTCTCCAGCAGCGGCTCGTACAGGTCGGAGCGCTGCACGACGGCGTACGGGTTGCCGAAGCGGGTGCGGTAGTCGCCGGTCAGCGGCATGGAGGCGACCCGCTCGCCGGTGGTGCCGTCCATGAACCGCAGTTCGTCGATGTAGACGGCCCGGGAGCGGACCGGGGAGCCCACGCCGAGCAGGTCGAGGGCGTGGAAGGCGTTGGGGCCGAGCTGGATGCCCGCGCCGAGTTCGGTGAAGGAGTCCCGGCGCTCCAGGACCGTCACCCGGTGCCCGCGGCCGGCGATGCCGAGTGCGGCGGCGAGTCCGCCGATGCCGCCGCCGGCGATGAGTATGTGCGCCATCTGTGCTTCAGATTCCTTGTGGTGTCGTGTGGTCGGGGAAGAGCCGGCGTAGTTCGGCGTGGAACCCGGGGAAGGTCTTGCCGACGCAGGACGGGTCGTCGAGGGTGATGCCGCCCGCGCGCAGCCCCAGTACGGAGAAGGCCATGGCGATCCGGTGGTCGCGGTAGCAGGCGATCTCGGCGGGCCCGGTGGCGCCGGGGTGGACGGTGATCCGGTCCGGGCCCTGCTCGGTACGGATGCCGAGGGCACCCAGGTTGCGGGCGACGGCCTCGATCCGGTCGGACTCCTTGAACCGGGCGTGGGCGATGCCGTGGACGGTGATCGGGGCGTCGGCGAGCGGAGCGATGGCCGCCAGCGTCATGAAGGTGTCCGAGATGTCACCCATGTCGACGGCGAAGCCGCCGGTCAGGGCCCCGTCCGGGCGGCCGGTGACGGTGGTTCCCGCGTCGGTGACCGCCACGTGCGCGCCCATCCGCCGCAGCACGTGGGCGAAGCCGAGGTCTCCTTGGAGGCTGCCGGCGCCGAGGCCCGGTACGGTCACGCGGCGCCCCGTCACGGCCGCGGCCGCGAAGACGTACGAGGCGGTGGAGGCGTCCGGTTCGACGGCCAGGTCGGCCGCGCGGTAGCCGCCGGGACGCACGGTGATCGTGCCGTCCCCGTGGTCCTCGGCGGTGGCGCCGAAGTGCCGCATCAGCGCCAGGGTCATATCGATGTACGGGCGGCTGACCAGGTCCTCGGCCCGTACGGTCAGCGCCCGGCGCATCAGCGGGGCCGCCATCAGCAGCCCGGTGAGGTACTGGCTGCTGAAGGAGGAGTCGAGGACGAGTTCGCCGCCGTCCAGGCCGTCGGCGGTGACCGTCAGGGGCAGGGTGCCCGCCGGGCCGCAGGCCACCCGGGCGCCGAGCGCGCCGAGGGCGTCGACCAGTGGGCGCAGGGGGCGCGCCCGCAGTTGGTCGCTGCCGTCGAAGACGAACTCGCCTCGGCCGGTGGCCGCGAAGGGCGGCAGGAACCGTGCGGCGGTGCCCGCGTCGGCGCACGCCACCGAGGTGACGGCGCCGGCGGTGGGGCCGCGGCCGCCGCCCCGGATGTCCCAGCCCGTGTCGGCGCCGGTGATCCGGATGCCGAGGTCGGTCAGCGCGGTGCGGAAGGCGAGGGTGTCCTCGCTGATCAGAGGCGCGCTCAGCCGGGTGTCCCCGGCGGAGGCGGCGGCCAGCAGCAGTGCCCGGTTGGTGATGCTCTTGGATCCGGGGATGCGGGCGATCAGCGGGGCGGTGGGCGAGGTCATGAGCGCCGGGCGGCCCGGGCCGCGCTGACGCGGGCGGCGGCCGCCACCCGCTCGGCGGTCAGTCCGTAGCGCTCGTAGAGGACGGCGCCGGAGGCCGAGGCGCCGAAGTGGTCGAGTCCGACCGTGTGGCCCGCCTCGCCGACGAGGGCGTACCAGCCGAGGACCGACCCGGCCTCCACCGAGACCCGGGCCCGTGTCCGCGGCGGCAGCACCCGGTCGCGGTACTCCTGGCTCTGCTCGGCGAACCACTCCAGGCAGGGCAGGGACACCACCCGGGTGGGGATGCCGTCGCGCTGCAGGATGCGGCGGGCGTCGAGGGCGATGTGCACCTCGCTGCCGGTGGCCAGCAGGAGGACCTCGGGCTCGCCGCCGGTGGCCTCCGCGAGGATGTAGCCACCGCGTTCGGCGCCCGCCGCGGACTCGATGTCCGAGTCCGGGGAGCGGTCCAGGACGGGCAGGTTCTGCCGGGACAGGCACAGGCCGGCGGGCCGGTCGGTGCGCCGTAGCAGCGAGGCCCAGACGGCCGCGGTCTCGTTGGCGTCGGCCGGGCGTACGACGTCCAGCCCGGGGATCAGGCGCAGCGCCCAGAGGTGTTCCACGGGCTGGTGGGTGGGGCCGTCCTCGCCGAGGCCGATCGAGTCGTGCGTCCAGACGTAGGTGACGGGCAGCTTCATCATGGCGGCGAGCCGTACGGCCGGGCGCATGTAGTCGGAGAAGACCAGGAAGGTGCCGCCGTAGGGGCGGGTGCCGCCGTGCAGGGCGATGCCGTTGAGGATCGCGCCCATGGCGTGCTCGCGGATGCCGAAGTGCAGGGTGCGGCCGTAGCGGTGGCCGGTGAAGGCCTCGGTGGACAGCTCTTCGGGGATGAAGGAGGGCTCGCCCGCCATCGTGGTGTTGTTGCTCTCCGCCAGGTCGGCGGAGCCGCCCCACAGCTCGGGCAGCACCCCGGCCAGGGCGGAGAGGACCTCGCCCGAGGCCTTGCGGGTGGCGACGGAGGTGCCGGGGGCGAAGACGGGCAGCGACTCCTCCCAGCCGGGCGGCAGTTCGCGTGCGGACAGACGGTCGAACTCGGCGGCGCGCTCGGGGTGGGCGGCGCGCCAGTCCCGCTCCCGCTTGTCCCACTCGGCGCGGGCCGCGCGGGCGCGCTCGCCGACCCGGCGGGCGTGCGCGAGCACGTCGGCCGGGACCTGGAAGCTCAGCTCCGGGTCCAGGCCCAGCGCGACCTTGGTGGCGGCCGTCTCGGCGGCGCCGAGCGCCGCTCCGTGGATCTTGCCGGTGTTCTGCTTGCCGGGCGAGGGCCAGCCGATGACGGTGCGCAGGGCGACGAGCGAGGGGCGGTCGCTCTCGGCGCGGGCGGCGACCAGGGCGCTGTGGAGGGCTTCGACGTCCTCCACGTAGGAGCCGGTCACGGTCCAGTCGACCTGCTGCACGTGCCAGCCGTACGCGCGGTAACGGGCGGCGATGTCCTCGGACTGGGCGATCTGCGTGTCGTCCTCGATGGAGATGTGGTTGTCGTCGTGGAGGACGACGAGGTTGCCGAGCTTCTGGTGGCCGGCCAGCGAGCTGGCCTCGTGGCTGATGCCCTCCTCCAGGTCGCCGTCGGAGGCGAAGACCCACACGGTGTGGTCGAAGGGGCTCGTCCCCGGGGCGGCGTCGGGGTCGAACAGGCCGCGTTCGCGGCGGGCGGCCATGGCCATGCCGACGCCGTTGGCGAGCCCTTGGCCGAGCGGCCCGGTCGTGGTCTCCACACCGGGCGTGTGCCCGTGCTCGGGGTGCGCGGGGGTCAGGCTGTCGGCGGTGCGCAGGGCCTTGATGTCGTCGAGTTCGAGGCCGTAGCCGCTGAGGTAGAGCTGGTTGTAGAGGGTCAGGCTGGAGTGGCCGCAGGACAGGACGAACCGGTCGCGCCCGGCCCACCGCGGGTCGGCGGGGTCGTGCCGCAGCAGCCGCTGGAAGAGCAGGTACGCGGCCGGGGCGAGGCTCATCGCGGTGCCCGGGTGGCCGTGCCCGGCGGCCTCGACGGCGTCGACGGCCAGTGCGCGCGCCACGTCCACGGTCCGGCGGTCCAGCTCACTCCATTCGAAGCGTCCGGTCTCGCTCTGCGGTGGGGTACTCACGGCTGTTCAGGGCTCCTCGGTGGGATCGGGAAAGGGAGTGAGGGGGTGTGGTGGGGCCGCGCGGGCCGCACCACACCCTGCAACGCGCGGCCCTTCGCGGGGCAGTCGCGCCGCGGTACTTCGTCAGGTGCCGGAGGGTTCCAGCGCGAGGCCGTGGCCGGAGAGTTCGGCGAGGGCGAAGACGCCCTCCACGGTGGCCTCCACGTCGAACAACGTGCGCTGCACCGGAGGGCGCCCGATGAGTTCGGCCGCGCGGGCCGGCAGCGGCGCCGCGGCGGCCCGCGCGGACTCCCACAGGAGGACGGCGCCCCACCGCTCGGTCGCCGCGTCGGAGATCCAGAACTTCAGGCGCAGGCCCTCGACCCCGGCGAACAGGTCGACGGCCTCGTCTCGGAGGAATCCGCGCATCGACTCGACGGTCCGCCCGGTACCGGCCAGGTCCCACCACACGACGGCGGCCTTCACGACGTCCCCTCCCCGAGCAGGCCGGCGAGTGCCTCGCCGACGATCCGGGGCCCGTCCTCGGTCAGCACCGATTCCGGGTGGAACTGCAGGGAGTGGAAGCCCGGCCCGCGCAGGGCGTGGACCTCGCCGTTCTCCGGGTCCCGGCTGATCTCGAACATCCCGAGGTCGCTCTCGCCCTTGTCCTCGGAGCTGTGCGCGGCGAAGGTGTTGTAGAAGCCCACCCGCTCGGCCCGCCCGAACAGGTCGATCCGACGTTGCACGCCCTGGTTGGGGTGCTCCCGGCGGACCAGGTCGAGGCCGAGCCGCCTGCTGAGCACCTGGTGGCTGAGGCAGACGGCCAGGAAGGGCCGCCCCTCGGCCAGCAGGGTCCCGATGGCCCCGCGCAGATGCGCGATCTTGGGGTGGTCGGTCTCCTGCGGGTCTCCGGGGCCCGGGCCCATGACGACGAGGTCGTAGGGGTCGAAGGTGTACGGCTCGTCGAACCGGCGGACCGTCACCTCGGCGTCGAAGGACCGCAGTTGGTGCTCGATCATCGCCGTGAAGGTGTCCTCGGCGTCGACCACCAGCACTTTGCGGCCCGCCAGCGCCGCCACCGCGCGTCGCCGTGCCGCCTCGTCCGCGAGCCAGAATCCGGAGATGTTCTCGTTGCGCCGGGCCAGGGCCCGGCGTACCGCCGGGTGGTCGCCGAACCGGGCGGGACCGGCGTCGCCGAGCACGGCCAGCAGGCCGGCGGCCTTGGCGCGGGTCTCGGCGACCTCGGAGAGCGGGTCGGAGTGCCGTACGAGGGTGGCCCCCACGCCGATCCGCATGCGGCCGCCGGCGTCGATGTCGGCGGTGCGGATGAGGATCGCCGAGTCCAGGGTGCGCGCGCCGCGTCCGTCCTGTCCGACGAGGGCGAGGACTCCGCTGTAGTAGCCGCGGCCCTGGGGTTCGTAGCGGGCCACGACCTTGCCGGCGCTCTCCAGCGGCGAGCCGGTGACGGTCGGCGCGAAGAGCGTCTCGTGGAGGATCTCGCGCGGGTCGAGGTGGGTGCGGCCCTCGATGAAGTACTCGGTGTGCGCGAGCCGGGCCATCTCCTTGAGGTGGGGGCCGGTGACCCGGCCGCCCGTCTCGCACACCCGGGCCATCATCTTCAGTTCCTCGTCGACGACCATGTACAGCTCGTCGGACTCCTTGGCGTCGGCGAGGAAGTCCAGGACGCCCGAGAGGGTCGGACCCGAGGCGGGGTAGCGGTAGGTGCCGCTGATCGGGTTCATGACGGCCCGGCCGTCGGCGACGCTCACGTGCCGTTCGGGCGAGGCCCCGACCAGCGTCCGGTCGCCGGTGTGCACGACGAACGTCCAGTACGCGCCCTTCTCCCGCTCCAGCAGGCGGCGGAAGAAGCGCAGCGCGGAGCCGACGCCGTAATCCGTGATGTCGGCGACGAAGGTGCGCTTGATGACGAAGTTCGCGCCCTCGCCGGTGCCGATCTCGTCCGTGACGACCTGGCGGACGATCGCCGCGTAGGCCTCGTCGTCGGTGTCGAAGGCGCCGCCTTCCGCAAGGTGCACGGGGGCGTCCGGGATGCGGGTCAGCACCTCGGCCAACGGCGGCTCGCACCGTTCGGCGATGGTCATCGCGAGCAGCGGCGTACCGTCGTCGGGCGCCTCGTAGCCCCGCTCGGCGAGCTGCCGGTACGGGATCAGGACGACGGTGTCCTGCCGCGCCGTGCCGTCGGCCGTGAGGTCGGCGAGCGCCACGCCGGCCAGGTCCGCGACCTCGGTCAGGTCGCCGAGGAACAGCTCGGCGTGATCGGGTCCGGTCGTTTCGGGGCGGTGCACGAGCAGGAAGGCGGGGGGCCGGTCCCCCAGTACCCGGCCCAGCGGGTCCGTGCTCATCGCTCCTCCCGTCCGCCGGTGGCCGCGTCGGGCCCGTCGAGGTCCGCGAGGAGCCCCTTGGTGGCGACGACCGTGGCGCACCGGGCGGCCGCGTACTCCAAGGCCATCCGCTGGTCCTGCGGGGTGAAGTCGGCGACGGCGTCGCCGACCAGGAAGGGCTGGATGTCGTGGCTGAAGGCATCGACGGCCGTCATCAGCACCCCGACGTGTGCGTACACGCCGCAGATGATCAGCTGGTCGCGCCCGGCGGAGCGCATGCGTTCCAGCAGGTCGGTGTGGTGGAAGGCGCTGTAGCGCCACTTGGTGAACACCCAGTCGCCGTCGGCCGGCGCCAGGGGCTCCACGACCTGCCGGTGCTCCGGGCTCGGCCGCATGCCCGGGCCCCAGAAGTCCTTCAGCAGTCCCCGCTGCCGCGGGGTCATGCCACCGGGCTGCGCGGTGTACGCGACGGGTATGCCGAGCGCCGCGCAGCGGTCCCGCAGCCGCGTGGAGTTCGCCACGAGGTCGGTGACGGGCTGTTCGCCCGCCGGGAAGGGGGACAGGAAGAACTTCTGCATGTCGTGCAGGAGCAGGACCGCGCGGTGCGGGTCGACGGTCCACCGCGCGGGGCCGGTGGGCAGGTCGCCCGCCGCCGGCATCGGGTAGGCGTCGACCTCGGGGATGAACCGGGGCTGTGCGTCGGAACTAGACACCGAGCGCCGCACCCCCGTCCACCGTCAGGTCGTGCATGGTGATGTGGGACGCCTGGTCCGAGAGCAGGAAGCACACGGCGTCGGCGACGTCCTGCGGCTGGGCCAGCTTGCCCAGCGGGATGCCGACCCGGTACTTCTCGGGCGCGCCCTCGATCGAGGCCTGTGCGCTCGAACTGTCCTGCCACATCGACGTCAGCATCGGGGTGTCAGTGGAGCCCGGCGCGACGAGGTTGGCCCGGATGTTGAACCGGGCCACCTCCAGGCCGAGGCACTTGGTGAACATGGTCGCGGCCGCCTTGGAGGCGGCGTACGCGGACATCTCCGCGCGGGCGGTTCCCGCCGCGTTGGAGGCCACGGTGACGATGGCACCGCTACGGCGCGCCACCATGTGGTTCACGACGGCGCGGGACATGAAGAAGACGCCGGTGGTGTTGACGGCGAACGTGGTGGCCCACTCCTCGTCGGTCAGGGCGCGCGCCTGGCCCAGGCGCAGCACACCGGCGGCGTTGACGAGGAAGTCGAGCGGCCCCAGGACCGATTCGACCTCGGCCACCACCGCGTCGACGTCGGAGCTCACGGTGACGTCCGCGGGGAAGGCCGTGACCTCGTGCCCCGCCTCGGCCGCCGCCTTCACCGACGTACGCAGCCGCTCGGCGTCACGATCGACGGCCGCGACCCGCACGCCCTTGGACGCCAGCGCCCGGACGACGGCCTCTCCGATGCCGCCGGCCGCGCCGGTGACCAGAGCGGTCTTTCCTTCCATGATCGTTGAACTCCCTTCTTCAGACGCGCCAGGCGGAGGCGACCTGGATCGCCTGCTCGGGGTTGAGCCGGGGGTCGCAGAAGCTGGTGTACTTCTCGCCCAGCTCCCCGACGCGGGAGGCGTCCGCGACGCATTCGCGGACGGCGTCCGGGGTCGTCTCCAGGTGCAGTCCGGCGGCGACGCCACCGTTGTCGCAGACCGCGTTCTGGAATTCCTCGACCTCGCGGACGACGGTCTCGATGTAGCGGGTCTTGTAGCCGCCCGGCGCGTTGACCGTGTTGCCGTGCATCGGGTCGCACATCCACAGGACCGGGAATCCGGCGTCCCGTACGGCGCGCACCAGGGCGGGCAGCCGTTCGGCGGCCGTACCGGCGCCCATCCGGGAGATGAGGGTGAGGCGGCCGGGGTCCCGGGCCGGGTCGAGCCGCTCGCACAGCGCGAGCAGCTGCTCGGGGGTCGTCCTCGGGCCGACCTTCGTGGCGACCGGGTTGGCGAGCGAGGCGAAGAAGGCGACGTGCGCCCCGTCGAGCTCGCGGGTGCGCTCGCCGATCCACGGCCAGTGCGTCGAGGTCAGCAGGAGCGAGCCGTCAGGCTCGGTACGGACCAGGGGGCCTTCGTAGTCGAGGAGCAGGGCCTCGTGACTGGTCCACACCGGGGCCTCGGCCGCGCTGGGGCGCCGCTCGCCGTGTCGGCCGAGCAGCTCCATGACGTCGGCGGCCGCCCGGTAGCCCAGGAGCAGCCGCTGGGGGTCGGGGCGGCGCAGGACCGGGTCCGGTTCGGGGCTGTTGACCATGTGGCCGCGGTACGAGGGCAGTTCGAGACCGCCCACGATCTCGGTGTCGCTGGAGCGCGGCTTGCCGAACTGTCCGGCGAGGCGGCCCACGCGCAGCACGGGCTTGTGCGAGCGGGTCTTCATGACGCCGGCCAGGACGTCCAGCAGCGCCGCCTTGCGCGCCACGTGCCCGGGTGTGGCCTCGGCCGGGTCCTCGGCGCAGTCCCCGATCTGGACGACCTGGACGGTGCCGGCGGCGGCTTCGGCGAGCAGGGCGCGCAGGGCTCGTACGTCCGCGCCGTTCACCAGGGCGGGGGCGTCCGCCAGTTCTTCGCGGACCTTCCGCAGGGCGGCCCGATCAGGCCACTGCGGCTGTTGTCCTGCGGCTAGCGATTTCCAGACTGCAATCTCTTGCACGTGGTCTCTCCCAGTGATGGACCTGCCGACATGGCGATGCCGAGGAGTCTGTGAAGCGCTGTGCCTGGGTCACCAGGAGGGCCCTGCCACTTCGTCAGGTGGCCCGTCACTTGGTCAGGTGGCACGTACTTGGTCAAGTCTCGGAGTTCGTGGCTGCAAAGGGGTGAAAGCGGCGAGAAATGGCCGGCTCGCGCGTCGGGCGACCGCCGACCTGACAAGGACTCGGCTCCGAGCTGCCGGGGGCGACGCCGAGCGCCCTACTCTCTGCGCATGTTGAGCCAACCCGCCGCCCGGTTGTTGAAGCAGCTGGCGGCCGAGGGCGTGTCACCCTGGCTGGTCGCCGCGGGTGCGCGGGAGATCCTGCCCGCCTCGCCGTCCGCGGCCGCCGATGCCGCGCTGTTACGGGGCGCGGTCGCGCCGGCCGCCGATCCGGCCGCCGTCCGCCGGGCCTGCGACGCCCTGCGGGGCGCCTTCGCGGCGAGCGGGGGACAACAGGGCCGGGTGTCCGTGCCGGTGGATCCGCGCGCGGCGCACGACGCGTCGGCCCTGGTGGCGGCGGCCCGTACCGCGGGCGGCGCGGTGGGGCGGCCCAATCTGCTGATCCGGGTGCCGGCGACGGCGGCCGGACTCACCGCGATGTCGGACTGTCTGGCGATGTCCATCAGCGTGGACGCGGACCTCGTCTTCTCCGCGGAGCGGTACGAGGAGTTCCTCGACGCGTACCTCACCGGGATGGAGCGGGCCCTGGCGGCCGGCCGGCCGCTCGGCCGGATCACCGCGGCGGCCTCGGTGCCGGTGGGCGTCCTCGACGCGGAGGTGGACAGCCGGCTGCCGGAGCCGGCGACACCCGCGGGAGCGGCGGCGGGCGTCCGCGGCACGGCCGCGGTGGCGCTGGCCCGGCAGCTCCACCGGCTGCGGGAGGAGCGGCTGGGCACTGACTGGTGGCGGGTGCTGCGCGCCGCCGGGGCCGAGCCCCCCTCCCTCGTGTGGACGGGGGTCGCGCCTTGGCACGTCGGTGAGTTGATCGGCTGGAACACCGCGCAGGCCGCCTCCCTGGAGGTGCTGGAGGCGGCCGGCGCGCGCGGCGGGCTGCGGGGCGACACCTTGCTGAACGCCCACGAGGAGGCCCGGCGCGCGCTGGAGGCCCTCGAAGCACTGGGCGTCCGGATGCGGGACGTCGCCCGGGACCTGGAGGCGGCGGAGCTGTCCCGCCTGCGCCGGGCCTGGCCGTTCACGTCCTGACGTCCTCCATGCGGCGGTCGCGCGCGGCGGACCGTCCCGGGAACGGGGCCGTGGTCAGCGAGAGCAGCGGTCCCGCCTTGACCGCGGTCTCCTCGAACTCGGCCGCCGCGTCCGAGAGGGCGATGATCGCTCCTCCGGTGCCGTAGCGGACCTTGTCCTCGGTGACCAGGGCCGTGCGGATGACGATGCTCAGATCGGCGGCGCCGGAGAGCGAGAAGTACCCGAGGGCGCCGGAGTACACCCCGCGCGGTCCGGCCTCCAGCCGGTCGATGATCCGCATGGTCCGCACCTTGGGGGCACCGGTCATCGAGCCCCCGGGGAAGGCGGCCCGTACGCACCGCACCGCGCTGCTGTCCCGGCGCAGGCGCGCCCGTACGGTGCTGACGAGTTGGTGGGCTCCGGCGAAGCTCTCGACGCGGAAGATGTCGGTGGCCTCCACCGTTCCGGGTTCGGCGCAGCGCCCGAGGTCGTTGCGGACCAGGTCCACGATCATCAGGTTCTCGGCGCGGTCCTTCTCGCAGGTCAGCAGGTCCGCCACCAGGGCGGCGTCCTCGGCGGGCGTGGCTCCTCGGGGGCGGGTGCCCTTGATCGGCCTGGACTCGACCAGACCGTCCCCGTCCACCCGTAGGAACCGCTCGGGCGAGGTGCTCAGCACGGACAGGCCGCCGAACTGGAGCAGCGCGCCGAACGGGGCCGGGTGGCTGCGGCGCAGGTGCAGGTATCCGGCCCACGGGTCGAGCCGGCCGCGGACCTCGGCCGTGTTGGTGAGGCAGACCTCGTAGGTCTCACCGGCCGCTATCTCCTCGTGGGCGGCGGCGATGAGGCCGAGATAGCCGGCGCGGTCGTGGCGCAGCCGGATCTCGCCGGTCAGCGGGACCGAACCGTCCGGGGCGGGCGCCGCGCCCCGCGGCAGGTGCGCGAGCCGGTCCGCCAGGGCGGCGAGCCGGCGGCGGGCGGTGTCCTCGGATCCCTCGACGCCGTCGTCCGCGAGCGCCAGCAGGTGGGTGGTACCGGTGTGGTGGTCGAGGACGAGAGCCCGGTCGGTGAAGACCATCACGGCGTCGGGGTCCTCGGACCGGTGGACGAGTTCACCGCCGCACTCGGACTTCAGCTCGTAGCCGAGGTACCCGGTCCACCCGAGGGCGAAGTCGAAGGGTAAGGCGGGGACATGGGTCTCGATCGCGCGCAGGTCCTGGTCGAGCCAGTCCAGGAACGGGCCCGAGACGATCTCCGTGTCCGAGGCGGAGTCCACCCGGACCGTGCCGCTCCACACGTCGGCGCGGGCCACCCGTGCCAGCGGGCCCGAGGCGTCACCCATGATCGAGAATCGCCCGTCGGTGGCGTCCGGTCGGCTGCTGTCGAGCCAGAAGGAGTAGGGGTTCCCCCGGAAGAGCAGGTCGTAGGCCCGCTCCGCGTCCCAGTCGGTGGGCAGCTCGTGGGTGAGCACGCGCAGGCGACGCGTTCCGGCGCGGGAGGCCGGCGCGGGTCCGGCGGCGACGGCCGGCCGGGCCGTGGACCGGGCCTCGGCGGTCCGGCGGGGCGGCCGAGGTGTCCGGGTCGGCCGGGGAGCCGCGTGCTCGCTCAGGTCCATGAAGTTGCGCAGGAGTTCCACCCCGTGCTCGGCGCAGATCGACTCGGGGTGGAACTGCACGCCCCACATCGGCCGGGTGCGGTGCCGCAATCCCATCAGGACCCCGTCCGGCGACCAGGCCGTGGCCTCCAGCTCGGGCGGCAGGTCGGTCACCGCCAGCGAGTGGTAGCGCACGACCTCCATGGGTGACGGCAGCCCGGCGAACAGGCCCGTACCGTCGTGCCGTACGCGGGAGATCCGCCCGTGCCGGGGAGCGGGCGCCCGCCCCACGGTGGCACCGTGCAGCGCGCCGATCGCCTGGTGGCCCAGGCAGATACCGAGCACCGGGAGCCGTGTCGTCGCGAGGATCTCGCGGGAGATGCCGAGGTCGCGTGCTTCGAGGGGGGTCCCCGGGCCGGGTGAGACGACCACGTTGTCGAAGTCGGCCAGTCGTCGGGCGCTCCAGCGCGGATCGTCGTTGCGGACGACCTCGGGTTCGCGGCCGCCCGCCTCGGTGATCTGGTGGAAGAGGTTGTAGGTGAACGAGTCGTAGTTGTCGATCAGAAGCGTGCGCATGTCTCCCCCGTCCCGCGCCTACGCCAGGACCGGCAGGACCGGTAGGACCTGGAGCAGCATGTGCTCGACCGTGTCCTCGCCGTACTCGCCTTCGCGCACCTGGAGGCTGCGCAGGACGCGCAGTTCCCGGCCGCACTCCTCGGCGATCCGGTGCAGTGCGGGCAGATCGCCGCGGTCGCTGAAGTGCAGCAGGACGACCCCGCCCGGGGCCAGCCAGCGCGGTGCCTGCTCCAGGTAGCGTCGGTGGGCCCGGTAACCGGTGTCCACGTAGGCGCGCTCGTGCACGGACTTGTACTCGTAGGACTCGGGAGCCAGCACGTAGTTGGAGCTCCAGAAGACGGTGTCGAAGCGCTCGTTCTCGGGCAGGCCGGAGAACAGGTCGCTGTGCACGGCGCTCAGCCGGTCCCCCACCCCGTGGCGCTCGGCGTTGACCGCCGCGTTCTCCACCGCCTGGGGGCTGATGTCCGCGGCGACGACCCGTCCGTATCCGGCGAGGGCGGCCGTCACCGCGATCACGCCGGTGCCGCAGCCGATCTCCAGGAAGGCGGAACGGCCGGTCGCCGGGCGGTCGCGCGCCTCGGCCAGTTCGAGGAACTCCAGGGCGACCCCGGTCGAGGGGGAGAACACGGGGGCGAAGACCGCGTCCAGCAGGTCCCACTCCCGTCCGTGCATCGTGAACGTCCTCGGCCGGTCGGGTCTGGTCAGCGACATGCGGCTGCGGTGGATGGAGCGTTCGTAACTCTGGACCTGCGACATCGGACCCCTCGTACAAGCGATGTGAACGGCGCCCGGTCGAGGCCCCGCGGACAGGTCTATCCGCCGGCCGGCCCCGTCCAGAAGGTGGCCCGGCGACAGCGTCATTCACACAGAGTGGTGACCCGAGCACAGCACACCCCACCTGACCTGGCACTCTAGAATCAACAAAATGTTGAACCGCATGCGCGGAACCTGAGGGGGCGACTGTGAAGTCGGAGGACCGGCGGTCCGATACGGACGTGTCCGAGATGCTGGTGCTGCTGGCCAGGGAGGCACGGACCGAGGAGTTCGAACGCGTCGTACGGACGGCACGCGAGGCGGGCGCGGACGAGGCCGAACTCGCCCGGCTGGAGCGGGCGAAGAACCTGTCCCTGAGCATCCGGGCGCTCTTCGCCCGCCGCCAGCAGCGCGAGGCGGGCCTGAGCGCGCTGGTCGACACCGCACGGGACCTGACCCTCCCGTACAACCTGGACACCCTGCTCAAGGTCATCACCCGGCGGGCCCGACTGCTGCTGGGGCTCGACATGTCCTGGGTGACCTTCCACTCGTTCGAGGCCGGCCGCTCGATCGTCCGGGCCGCCGACGGCCACACCTCGGCCATCACCGTCGGATTCGCCGTCCCGATGGGCCGGGGCGTCGGCCAGCAGGCCCGGCAGCGCTCCGCACCCTTCTGGACGGCCGACTACCTCCGCGACGACAGCTTCGCGCACTCCGAACTGATCGACGACGTGGTGCGTGCCGAGGGGTTGCACGCGCTCATGGCGGTGCCCCTGCGGCACGAGGACACCGAGCTGGGGAACCTCTACATCGCGGGCCGCGGCATCCGGTACTTCGACCCGGACGAGCTGTCGCTGATGAGTTCGCTCGCCGACCTCGCGGCCGTGGCGATCGAGAAGACCCGGCTGCTGGACCAGGTCCGCAACGAGGTCGTCGGTCTGGAGCTGAACACCTCCCGCGCCATGAGCTCCTCCGCCGCCGCCCGCCAACTGCGCCAGGTCCACGGCGAGCTGATCGACGTGGTGCTGGCCGGCGGCGGCCTGCACACCCTGGTCGAGGAGGCCACGGCCCTGCTCGACGGAGACCTGCTCGTGCGCGACCAGGCCGGACGCGACCTCGTCTCCCCCGCCCGCTTCCCCGAGCTGGACGAGAGCGAGATGGGCTCGGTCCACCTCGACGCGCACACCGAGCGCCGGCCGGTCCGCACCCGCGAAGGCGTCTGGGTGGCCCCGGTCGTCGCGGGCCAGGAGATGCTCGGCACGCTCCTGTTGGCCCCGGCGGCGGGCTCCGACGCGGAGTCGGACACCTCGTACACGGTCCAACTCCTGGCCCTGGTGGCGCAGACCACCGCCGTGGTGCTGCTGATGCAGCGCAGCGCGGCGGCGGCCGAGGGCCTGGTCCGCGACGAGCTGTTCGACGACCTCCTCAAGGGGAAGGCCCCGGCGGCCAGGCTCGCCGAACGCGCGCACCGCATCGGTATGGACCCGAACACCTCGCACGTCGTCCTGGTCGCCCGCCCCGAGGGCGGCTCCCTGGCCCGTGCCGTCGTCCTGGCGTCCTCGTACGCCGGCCGGCACTCCGGGTTCAAGAGCGTCGAAGGCGATTCGATCATCCTCATGCTGCCGGGCACCGACGCCGCGGCCGTGGCACGGGCCGCGTCCGCGGCGCTGTCCTCGGCCCTCGACCACCCGGTGAGCATGGGGACGGCCGGCCCGGTCACGGACCTGTCGTCCGTGGGCGCCGCCTACCAGGAGGCGCGCTGCTGCCTGGACGCGCTGACCGCGCTCGGCGGCGCCGGCGGCACCGCCTCCTCCCACGATCTCGGCTTCCTCGGTCTGCTGCTCTCCCGCAGCCCCGACACGATCGAGTTCATCCACCGCACCATCGGTCCGGTCCTCGACTACGACGCCCAGCAGCGCACCGAACTCACGAGCACCCTGGAGGCCTACTTCGCCTCCGCCGGCAGCCCGACGCGGGCCGCCGAGACGCTGCACGTCCACCCCAACACCGTCTCCCGCCGACTCGAACGCATCGGTGAACTGCTCGGGCCCGACTGGCTGGAACCCGCCCGGGCGTTGGAGGTCCAGTTGGCCGTCCAGATGCAGCGCACGCGCCGGGTCCTGCGCGGCGCCGCCGCGATCAGGCGGGCCGCGCCAGCGTCCGAGGCCGGTACTCGACGGTGAGCGCGTGCGCGGCCGAGGCCAGCGTCGTGTGCCGGTGCCAGCCCCCGAACGACCGGCCCTCGAAGTCGACCATGCCGACCTCCGTGGAGACGGCCGCGAAGTCGGCGTCGACCCGCAGGCTCAACTTGGCCAGCCGCAGCAGCGGACCCCAGGGGGTGTCGGCCAGGTCGCTGAGCCAGCAGCGCCGCGGCCAGCTGTCCTTGCCCGTCCATTCGCCGAGCAGCGTCAAGGGCCGGCGGGTGCCGGGCAGCTGGACCGGGATCGCGGCCACCAGGCTCGTGCGGGGCGTGAGGGTCACCGGGTCGGTCCAGGTCACCGCACGCCGGAGGGTCCGTACCATCCGCAGGAGCTGATGCGCCGAGGTGCCGCGGCCGTCGTGTCCCACCAGGGCCGGCCCCACCGGGGTGACGGGGGTGGAGCCGGGGACGGCCGCCACGAACGGCAGGCCCGCGGCGGCGAAGCGCCGGGCCAGGGCGGCCGGATCGACCTGCGGGAGGTCGAGCACGACGGGCCTCGGAGGGCCGCCCACCCAGCCCTGCGACTCGACCGCGGCGCCGGCCGCGCACTCCAGGTCCGTCGCCGCCAGCTCCGGCTCCGGCACCCGCGGGGACCCCGGCAGGGGGGCGTCGCGCCAGTCGTCGCCGAGCGAGAGGCGCCAGTTGACCGGGCCGCTGCGCTCCTCGTTCGCGGCCCAGACACCGACGGCGTGCTGACTGTTGACCACCTGCCCCAGGCTGGGCACGAACCGCGGGCCGACCCCGACGGAGTGCCGGCCCGCCTTGGGAATGACCACCGGATGGACCACCCAGGCACGGGGCCGCACCGACCGCTCCAGGTAGCGGCCGAGGGCCGCGCGCACCGTGTTCCAGTCCCAGGTGGAGGCGGAGATGAAGTGGTGCAGGCTCTGCTCGGCCGCACGGTCCCCGACGTGCGTCGCGATGTTGCGCACGGACTTGCGGCCGCCGACCGACAGCAGCCCGCGGAGGTACATCTCGCCCTTGCGCCGCTGGTCGCTGCGCGGCAGCTGGGCGAAGATCTCCGCGCACAACTCACTGAGCATGCTGTCCGGCACCCGGTGCGTGAACGGTCGGTCGTGAACGAGGTGCATCTGCGCGTCTCCCCCTGCGTCGGCGAGCCCGCTGCCTTCCGCGGGCCACCTCCACCGTGCGCGCCGGGGCCGGTCCGTGCCCAGGTGCGCCCGCCACACACCTGCGTCACCGGATGCGCGACCGGCCACCCGACCGGCTCGGCCGCGCCCGGACGGAACCGGGAACAGGACCCGTGAAGCGGCCCGGATCCGGGCCGCGCGGGACGCCCGGCGCCCGGAAGAGGGACCTCCGGGGCCGCCTCGGCGCTCCCCCGGTGCCCGCACCACCGCGTGCGGGACTCCCACCGGTGACCCCGGCACCGGTGGAGTGCCTCACCGGGGCCGGAGCCGTGGGAGGCGGGTGCCGTGCGCTCAGCGCAGGGTGGTGGCCTTGTCCGAGCGGTAGGTCGCGACCAGCGCCAGACAGAGGGCGGCGATCGCCACCCGGCCGGAGGCCTGGAGCAGCGGCCCGCGCAGCAGGATGAACGAGTACCCCGCGACCAGCGGGACCACCACCGAGATCAGGCTGCCCGGTGGACTGCGTCGCGTGGCCCGCTTCGCGTACCGCCGGTCCACGCGGGCGGAGGCATAACCCATGCCCAACAGCCCCGCGCCCATGCCCAGCGGTCCGAAGTCGAGCCACAGCTCCGCCCAGATCGGGGAGGAGAGGTTGGTGTTGACCGTGCCCATCCACTGGCCGACCATCACGCCGGTGTCCCTCGGCTTGCCCGGCCACACCGCGCGGGGCACCGCGAAGAAGATCGATCCCGCGAGCTGGCGGCCGTAGTAGTGGCCGGGGCCGGAGTTCGAGAAGGTGATGGTGTTCGCGAACATGCCGATCTGGTCGTAGTCCTTGAGGGCCATCGGCTCCAGGAAGGACGTGGTCTCGACCGGCCGGTAGTTCTTCTCGTCGTAGCGGAAGCGGTCCGCGAAGGGGAAGATCAGGAGCGCGACGACCACCGCCATGGACAGCGCGACCCGGTACATCGCCGCGCTCACCGGGAAGACGGTGAACAGCAGCGCGAACATCACCGTCAGGAACCAGTACCGCGGGTTCGAGATCGGGTTGTTGACGATCAGGTTGAGCCCGGCGAGCGCCCCCCACGTGACGATGATCGACACCTTGCGGCGGGCGAACTTCGAGGTGATCAGCCAGCGCGTGTACAGCAGCAGCGCGAGCAGCGCCGGTACGGTGCCGAAACCGCGCAGCAGGGCCTGCCCGGCCTGGCCGTCGCCGTTGGAGACACCCGCCTCCTCGATGCCCGCGATGATCTCCTGGCGGCTGGAGAAGAAGACCGCCGGGCCGCCGAGCTTCATGATGAAGACGGCGCTGCACAGGAACGACAGGACCGTCAGCAGCTGGAGGCGGCGCCGGTGCGCCATGACGGGCCGGGACTCCTTCTGCGAGCCGCCCGCGCGCCCGGCCGGCCGGTGGCGGGCCAGCAGTACACCGACGTCGAAGGCCGTGCAGCCGAGCAGGACGAGCCCGATGGCGACGGTCAGGTCGGAGCGCGGACCGACGACCGGGGTCGGGACCTGGCCGAGGACGGCCTGGGCGAGCGGGGCCACCCCCATGGCCATGTAGACGAAGAGCCAGAAGGAGCCCTGGAGCAGCTTGCGGCGGCTGGTGAGCACCATCGCGGAGAGCCGGGCGCCCGCGTACATGGTGAGCAGCAGCTGGAGCCAGAAGGCCGCGTCGCGGGCGCCGGCGCCGGACTGCAGGGCGACGAACAGCGGCAGGAAGACGGTGAATCCGAGCGCGAGCGGGACGGACAGCGCGCGCGAGAGCAGGGTGCGCGGGAGGGTGGCCCGGCCCCACAGGCTCTCGTCCTCGAAGGGCGAGGGAACGGCCGGCTTCGCGGGCGTCGCGGAAGGCTTGCGTATGTCCGTCGTCACTGCCGCCCCCACCCGATGTGCCTGGTCCGCGCGCAGTCTAGTCTGAGCGGGCCACGCCCGGGGAGGCCGTGGCCGAGAGCACGATGGGGGCTTCTGTTGCGTGATCTTCCTTCCTTCACGCTGGCCGGATACGACAAGGGACGCGGGCTGCTGACGCAGGCGCTCTGGTTCGCCGTGATGAACACGGTCTTCATGGCCTGGTTCTGTCCGGCCCGGCTGCGGGTCTCGCTGCTGCGGGCCTTCGGGGCGAAGATCGGCGAGGGCGTGCTGATCCGGCACAAGGTCCGCGTGCTGTGGCCGTGGAAGCTCACCGTCGGCGACCACACCTGGATAGGCGAGGGCGCCTGGCTGCTGAACCTGGAGCCGGTGACCATCGGTTCGCAGGTGTGCGTCTCGCAGGAAGCCATGCTGTGCACCGGCTCCCACGACCACCGGGCCGCCGACTTCCGCTACCGCAACGCCCCGATCGTGGTCGAGGACGGTGCGTGGGTGGCCGTACGGGCGACCGTGCTCGCCGGGGTCACGGTGGGCCGCTGCGCGGTCGCGGGCGCGGGTTCGGTGGTCCACAAGGACCTTCCCGCGCTGACCCTGCAGACCCAGGACGGGCACCGCCGCCCGGTGGAGGAGCCCAAGTGAGAGTCCTGCACGCCGTCACCCTGCACTCCCCCTCGCACGCCTTCGGCGGACCGGTCCGGGTCGCGCTGAACCTGACGAAGGGGCTGCGGGCCCGTGGCCACGAGGCGCGGCTGCTCGCGCTCGGCGAGGGCTTCGACCCGTGGCCGACCGTCGTGGAGGGCGTTCCGGCGAAGCTCTTCCCGGCCCGTCGCCTCCTGCCCCTCGGCTTCAGCGGGATGACCTCGCCGGCGCTGCTGGCCTCGGCCGGCCGCCTCGTGCGGGACGCCGACGTCGTACACGTCCACCTGGCCCGTGATCTGGTGACGCTGCCGGTGGCCCTGGCGGCGCTGCGGGCGGGCAAGCCGCTGGTCCTGCAGACCCACGGCATGGTGGACCCGAGCGAGAAGCTGCTGGCGAAGGTGCTGGACGCGGTGGCGGTACGCCGGCTGCTGCGCGGCGCGGACGCGGTGCTGTACCTGACCCCGCACGAGCGGGAGGGGCTGGACGCGGTGGTCGGCGCGCCGCCCTTGGCGCAGGCGGTCCGGCTCGTCAACGGGACCCCGGCGCAGGAGGAGCGGCCGGCGCCCGAGGGCCCGCCGCGCGTCCTGTACTCGGCGCGCCTGCAGGCCCGTAAGCGGCCGGTGGACTTCGTGGACGCGGCCCCGGCGGTCCTCGCGGCGCACCCGGACGCGCACTTCGTGGTCGCGGGGCCGGACGAGGGCGAGCTGGCCTCCGTACGGGCCCGGATCGGGACGCTGGGCCTCACCGACCGGTTCACGGTCCCGGGGGCCCTGTCCGGAGCGGAGGTCCTGGCGGAGCTGCGCCGTGCCCACGTCTACGTGCTGCCGTCCGTGGACGAGCCGTTCCCCATGTCGGTGCTGGAGGCGCTCGCGGTGGGCGTCCCGTCGGTGGTGACCCACTCCAACGGTCTGGCCCGCGACATCGCCCGCGCCGGCGCAGGCCGTGCCGTCGACCCGGGCCCGGCGGGCGTGTCGGCCGCCGTCCTGGATCTCCTGGACCCGGCGGCCAACCGCGAAGCCTCACTGTCGGCCCGCGAACTGGCCGCGGCGTCCTTCTCCATGGACGCGGTCCTGGACACCCTGCTCCCGGTCTACGAACGCGCGATGCACCGCTGAGGCCGGCGGCGGAGGGTCAGATGACGTCCCGGCGCTCCTCGACCACCGGGATCGCGCCGGCCGCGGTCCGGCGGCGCTTGTAGATGCTGGTGTAGACGGCGAGACCGATCCCGCCCACCGCCATCATGATCAGACCGACCAGGTCGAGGTTGACGCTCTCCATCTCCCAGTCGCTGGCGAAGGTGAGGATCGCACCCACCACGATCAGGACGATGCATCCGCCGATGCCCATGGATCCGCCTTCCGCTGTCGGGACTGTGACGGCGCGGGTACCCGGGTTCCGGATACGAAAACGCCCCCGCGGGCCGGAAGTCCGGTCGGCGGGGGCGTTGTTCGTCTGTCAGGCCGGGATCCAGGCGTAGCAGCCCGAGGAGTTGAACTCCGCCGTGCCGGCCGGGATCGTGGCCGTGATCTTGTCGCCCGCCTTGGGCGGGGTCTCGGGGCCCGAGGCGAGAGTGCCGCCGTCCTTGCCCTTGGCCTCCCAGGTGCAGTTGGTCGCCTGGGTGAGCGCCCGGTAGGTGCCCGCCGCGGGCGAGGTCCGGGGGCCTTCGGGGAAGCCCTTCTCCGCCGCCGCGAGGATCGGCTTCTGGTCCGGGCACAGGATGGTGATCGCGTCCTTGGCGCCCGGGATCTCGCCGGTGATGACGGCTCCGGTCGCCGCGTCCTTGTCGTGCTTCGCGGTGCGCTGCACGCGCTGGCAGGCGTCCTGGCCGCCCTGCAGCACGGACGCCGGGTCCACCTTGTCGGGGACCCGCCCGCTCAGGTACTTCTTCTCCTCCGCCGTGAAGGTGCCCGTCTTCGGGGTCAGCTTCGCGTCCGGCACCGTGGGGCCGGTCGGCTTCGCGTCGGGGTCGGTCGACGGCTGCGGTGCGTCCGCCGGGTCGGGGGCCGACGACGAGGCCGGGGGCTTCGGCGAGGCGCCGGATTCGGCCTTGTCCCCGCCCGAACTGCAGGCGGTCAGCGTCAGGGCGGCGGCCAGCAGGACAGCAGCCGCTGCGGAGCGTCGGTACATCGGATGGCTCCCGTACTCAAGGGGGTGTGCAGCGGGGCCCGGCCACAGAGAGCCGGACCCCGCACGCCGTCAGGCGGTTGTTTCGGACTTCGTCGCTTACTTCGCGCCGAAGGTGAGGACCAGCTGCGGAGTACCCTCCGCCGCCGTGGCCTCGGAGGACCAGATCCACAGCGGGTCGGTGCCCGTGCTCGTCAGGCCCAGGCTGTAGCTGGTGCCCAGCGCGGCGGTGACCGCGGCGGTGTCCAGCTCCACGTTGTGCACCGCGGAGCCCTCCGGCACGCCCGCGATGGTGCCGAGCGGGGTGGTGCCGAGGGTGGGCTTGGTGTTGAAGGTCGTACCCGCGCCCGTCCAGTTACCGGTGACCGGGACCACCTTCACGGTGTCCGTGGTGCCGGCGTTCGCCTGCGTGCTGGTCTTGATCTGCAGCGAGGCGGACTTCAGGACCTGGCCGGCCGGTGCGGCCGGCAGGTTGAAGCGCATGTACGTCTCGTACAGCGAGCCGCTGCCACGCACCGCGAGCGAGGTCGACGCGCCGTTGGCGGCGCTCGGGGCGCCCTGGTTGATGTAGGTGTCCTCGGTCGTCTTGACCGCGGAGACCGTGTCGGTGGGCGCCTTGGCCAGGTCGAAGTGGCTCTTGACCTGGGCCTGGGTGAGCGCCGACGGGTAGACGGCCGTCTCGTCGAGCTGACCCGCGAAGAAGTTGCTCGTCGGACGGGTCGGCCAGTTGGCGAGGTTGTCGCCGCCGACGTGCCAGTAGCCCGCGATGTTGCTGTTGCTCGTGGCGTTCAGGGAGCCCTTGTTCTGGCCGTCGACGTACAGCGTGATGCCGCCGGGGCCCTGGGTGCCGACCACGTGGTGCCACTTGTTGTCGTTGTACGTCTCGAACAGGCCCGTGGAGACGGTGCGGGTCGAGCCGTTGTAGACGCCGAAGACCAGGCGACCGGTGTTGGTCATGTAGATCTGTCGGTCGTACGTGCCGCTGTTGCGGGCCTGGTTGTTGCCGAAGCCGATGAGCTTGCCGCCGCGCGTGGTGTTCGTCTTGAACCAGGTCTCGACGGTGAAGGCGTTGCCGACCGTCTGACGGCGGTCGCTGTACACCTGCTGGCTGGTCCCGTTGAAGCCCATCGCCGTGCTGCCGGAGACGGCGCCGGGGGTCTGCTTCAGGGCGGGGGCGTTGAGCTGGATGCCGCTGCGGTTGCCGGACACCGAGGAGTCGGCGACGTAGGGGCTGACCGCGTCGTCGTAGCGCCAGTACAGGTCGGCGCCGTCGGTGCGGACCTGGTTCGGGTAGGCCTGGACCGAGGTCGGGACGGTCACCGAGGTGGTGGCCGACAGGGCGCTGGTGTTACCGGCGGCGTCGGTCGCGGTCACCCGGTAGGTGTACGTCTGACCGGCCTTGACGGTGGCGTCGTTCCAGGAGGCCTGGGGACGCTCCCACTCCAGCGAGCTCGCCGTGACGGTGGCGGCCGGGGTGGCCGAGCCGTTGCGGTAGATGCGGTACGTCAGCTTGCTGTCGTCCGCGTCGTAGCTGGTGCGCCAGCGGACCTGGACCTCGCCGGGCTTGACGCTGGAGGCGCTGGCGACCGGAGTGGTCGGGGCGCCGACGTCACCCTTCGAGGCGAAGCGGGTCAGGCCCCACTGCGGCTTGCCGTTGATGAGGGTGAACTCACCGCCGACCCACATGTACTTGGTGTCGTTCTTCTCGGCCACGGCCATGACGCGCGGGCCGATGCCCTCGGTGCCGTCCATGCCGTCGTTGGCCGTGGGGTGCCAGCCGAGCTTGCCCGGGCCGCGCACGAAGCCGTCCACGGGCGCGGGGGCGGCGCCTTCGTGGTTGGTCGGCTGCGCCAGCAGGAAGTTCCGCTTGCCGTCGGGGAACTCCAGCTCCGTGGAGCAGTCGTGCCCGTGCGAGGAACTGTAGAGCACTCCCTCGTACGGCAGGACGTACTGGGTGGCGCCGAGGCAGCGGTCGCGCCACTTCTCGGTGAAGTCGCTCAGGCGCAGGCCGATGCGGCCGTCGAAGACGCCGCCGCCGGAGCCCTCGTGCCCGGTGTAGAAGCCGGTGTCGTCGGTGGCGATGTCCTTGACGACCGAGTTCGACGGGATGTTGCCGTACGTCTTGGTGACCGCGCCCGTGGTGGCGTTGACCACCGCGAGGGCGTGGCTGTTGGAGCCGTTGACGGTGAAGAAGTCGCCGCCGAGGAGCACGTTCTTGCCGTCGGGGGTGACCTCGACCGCGCGGCCCGGCTCGTCGACGTTGGCGACGAAGGGCTTCAGCGCGCCGGAGGTGGCGTCCACGGCGGCGAACCGCTCGCGGGTCTGGCCCTCGACGGTGCCGAAGTCGCCACCCGCGTACAGGGTGTCGTCGGTGACGGCGAGCGCGCGCACGGTGGCGGGGAAGCTCGGGTGGAACGATGCCTTGGGGGTGCAGCTCGCGATGTCGATCGCGGCGAGGCTGGACACCGGGGTGCCGTTGACGGCGCCGAAGGACCCGCCCGCGTAGAGGGTCTTCTTGTCCTTCGAGACGACCAGCGTACGCACGGTCGCCGTGCCTTCGCCGATGGTGAAGGCCAGCTTGCAGGAGGTGGGATTGCCGGTCGCGGCGTCGAGCGCCACGAAGTTCACGGCGTTCTGCTCCGCGCCTGCCGCGCCCTCGGGCGGGCGGACGGCCGAGAAGGTACCGCCGGCGAAGACGGTGCCGTTGGCCTGGGCCATCGCCCAGACGACGCCGTTCGTCTGCCAGGTCGGCAGTTCGTCGGCGGTGAATGCCACCGGCGCCGTGATGGCGGACGCCTCAGGCATCAGCACCAGGCCTATGCCGGTGCCCGCACCGGCCAGTGACAGGACGAGGGCGGCAGTCAGCCCTCTGGATCTACGCATGAGCCCCCCAGGGCAATTGCCCGGTTTGATGGCTGGAACTATCCGAACAGCCATATGTACTGGCGCAGACTAGGGCTCATGTGAAGGCCTGGTCACCTCTCTTGACCCATTGCATACCAACTTGGAATCAACAGGTTCAGCATGGAGGGCGCACAAGGGACATACGGCAGGTTTACCCCGGCCACACCCTCGCAGAGCTGCGGAGTATGGCCGGAACACGGCAAACCGTAGGGGAAATATAAGGCCTCAGCGGTCGATGCGGACCGTCACGCCCGCCAGTTGGTCCTCGACCTGGCGGATGTCGGCGTCGACCATGATCTGCGCGAGCTCCGCCACCAGGACCGTCGGCTTCCAGCCAAGCAGCTCATGCGCCTTGGACGCGTCGCCGATGAGGGCGTCGACCTCGCTCGGGCGCTCGTACTTGGCGTCGTAGCGAACGTGGTCGTTCCAGTCGAGGCCGGCGTGCGAGAAGGAGGACTCGACGAACTCGCGGACGGTCGCGGCCACTCCGGTGGCGACGACGTAGTCGGTGGGCTCGTCCTGCTGGAGCATCCGCCACATGGCGTCCACGTACTCGGGGGCGTAGCCCCAGTCGCGCACCGCGTCGAGGTTGCCGAGGTAGAGGTGGTCCTGGAGACCGGCCTTGATACGGGCCACCGCGCGGGTGATCTTGCGGGTCACGAAGGTCTCACCGCGGCGCGGGGACTCGTGGTTGAAGAGGATCCCGTTGACGGCGAACATGTCGTACGCCTCGCGGTAGTTCACCGTCGTCCAGTACGCGAACACCTTCGCGGCGCCGTACGGGCTGCGCGGGTGGAACGGCGTCCGCTCGTTCTGCGGCGGCGGGGTGGACCCGAACATCTCGGAGGACGAGGCCTGGTAGATGCGGGTGTCGACACCGCTGGCCCGGATCGCCTCCAGCAGCCGCAGCGCGCCGAGGCCGGTCACGTCGCCCGTGTAGAGCGGGGCGTCGAAGGAGACGCGGACGTGGGACTGCGCGCCGAGGTTGTAGACCTCGTCGGGGCGTATGTCGCGGAGCAGGTTCACGAGCGCGACGCCGTCGGAGAGGTCGGCGTGGTGCAGGACGAAGGACCGGTTGGCGGTCTGCGGGTCCTGGTAGATGTGGTCGACCCGCTCCGTGTTGAAGCTGGAGGACCGCCGCACGAGCCCGTGCACCGTGTAGCCCTTGGAGAGCAGGAGCTCGGCGAGGTACGAGCCGTCCTGTCCGGTGACTCCGGTGATCAGTGCGGTCTTGCCCATGGGGTCCCCTTGTTGGTGGTTTCTGTCGGTCGTGGTGAGGCGGTGCCTCGGAGTGGGTGCGGAGCCGGGCCCTGCGGGTCGGCGCGCCGAAGGGTCGGGGTCGCGGCCAGGGGGCCGGATTGCGTTACCGTACACGGCCGCCCCCGGACGCCCTCTGCGGGGCGCCCGCCCTCCCGTGGTCCTGACGCGGTCCGGCACGCCCCCGGTTCCGGAGCGTGGGGTCCGCCGCGGCCGGAGCCGCGCCGGCGGCCCGGGCTCGGGCCGTGGACCACTGCGACCCGCGCGCCGGCGGACTGGCATCATCGGCGGTATGACAAGTTCGCTGCCGCTCCTGCCCCCGAACGCCCGCGTCTTCGTCGCGGGCCACCGCGGCCTCGTGGGATCCGCGGTCGCCCGGCGGCTCACCGCCGACGGCCACGAGGTGCTGACCCGGGGTCGCGCCGACCTCGATCTGCGCGACGCCGCCGCGACCGCGGCGTACCTGAAGGACGTCCGCCCGGACGCCGTGGTGCTGGCCGCCGCCAAGGTCGGCGGGATCATGGCCAACAGCACGTACCCGGTGCAGTTCCTGGAGGAGAACCTCCAGATCCAGCTCAGCGTGATCGGCGGCGCCCACGCCGCCGGCGTGGGCCGGCTGCTGTTCCTGGGGTCGTCCTGCATCTACCCGAAGCTGGCCCCGCAGCCGATCCGCGAGGACGCCCTGCTGACCGGGCCGCTGGAGCCGACCAACGAGGCCTACGCCCTCGCGAAGATCGCCGGCATCGTCCAGGTCCAGTCGTACCGCAAGCAGTACGGGGCCTCGTACATCTCGGCGATGCCGACGAACCTCTACGGTCCGGGCGACAACTTCGACCTGGAGACCTCGCACGTCCTGCCGGCGCTCGTCCGGCGCTTCCACGAGGCCGCCGCCGAGGGCCGCGACGAGGTCACGTTGTGGGGATCGGGCACCCCGCGCCGGGAGTTCCTGCACGTGGACGACCTGGCCGCGGCCTGCGCCGTGCTGCTGAACTCCTACGACGGTGACGAGCCCGTCAACATCGGCTGCGGCGAGGACCTGACCATCAAGGAACTGGCCGAGACGGTCGCCGAGGTGACCGGCTTCCAGGGCCGGCTCGCCTGGGACACGTCCAAGCCGGACGGGACCCCGCGCAAGCTCCTGGACGTGAGCCGCCTGACGTCGCTCGGTTGGAAGCCCGCCGTCCCGCTGCGGGACGGCATCGCCGCCACGTACGCGTGGTGGCGCGAGCAGAGCTGATCGCACAGGCGGCCCAGGCCCCTCAGTACGCTCCGCGACCGTCTACGACGGCGCGGAGCGTGCGGCCCATGACGTCGACATCACTGGTGAAGGACCAGTTGTCGACGTACTGCAGGTCGAGCTGGATCGTTTCATCCCAGGACAGGTCGGACCTTCCACTGATCTGCCACAAGCCCGTCATCCCGGGTCGTACGGTGAGCCGGCGCAGCTCGACCTCGTCGTACTTCGCCACCTCCTCCGGAAGCGGCGGGCGCGGGCCGACCAGCGACATGTTGCCGATCAGTACGTTGATCAGCTGCGGGAGCTCGTCCAGCGAGGTACGGCGCAGCAGTCGGCCCACCCGGGTCACCCGGGGGTCGCGGCGCATCTTGAACATCAGACCGTCGTTCTCGTTGGACCCGGACAGCTCGGCCTTGAGGGCGTCGGCGTCCACGACCATCGTGCGGAACTTCCACATGACGAACGGGACTCCGTCGCGGCCGATCCGCCGCTGCCGGTAGAAGGCCGGCCCGCGCGAGCCCAGCCGTATGGCCAGGACGATCCCCAGGAGGATCGGGGAGAGCAGCAGCAGTCCGGCCGCGGCCCCGACCCGGTCCAGGGCCGACTTGAGCAGGGTCTGCACCCCGCGGCTGACGGGCGGCGCCACCCGCAGCACGGCGAGCCCGCCGGCGGACAGGGTCTCCAGCCGCTTGACGGAGACCTCCACCAGTCCGGGGAAGACCGCGAGTTCCAGACCCGTGTCGTGCAGGGCCCAGGCGATGCGGCGCAGCCGCTCGCCCGTGATCCGCACGCCGGGGGCCACCAGCACCAGGTCGGCGTGGTGGCTCGCGACGGCGCCGAGCACGGCGGCGGAGTCGCCGTTCGGGGCCTCGGGGGCCGATCCGTCGAGCCGCGCCGCCACGGGCACCCCGCTGGCGAGCGGCCCGGCGCCGACCGGGACCACGCCGACGACGACGTACGGGTGGTCGGTGCGGGCGGCGAGGTGCGCGATGACGTCCTCGGCCGCGTCGGGCTCGCCGACGACGAGGACCCGGCTGACGGCCTGGGCCTCGCGGCGGGCGGCGGAGAGGTGGCGGTAGGTCAGCTTGTGGACGGCGATGGTGATGAGCAGAGCGGGCAGCAGGGCTCCGAGCGCGGACAGTCGCGGGGTGGCCTCCTCGGTCACCACGCGCGCCACGGCCAGTACGCCGATCAGAATCAGCCAGTCATGGACGACCGGCAGGACGCCGCGGGACTCCCCGAGCGTCCGGTTCGCGTAACGCCGGCGCAGCGCCTGCACCCCGGTCCACGCCACGGCGGCGGCCAGGGCGCAGTAGACGGGCCGGACCTGCTGCGCGGCGTCGAAGACGAGTGCTACCGGGATCGCGGCGCCGAGGAAGTCGGCGGCGATTGCGGCCGGGCGGTACCAACGGGCCTTGTCCCCGAGGCGCCGTGCGGGCGCAAGGGACTCCCGGGCCGCTCGGGCCACTCTTTGCGCAGGAATATGGACATGCCTCATGGGCCCCCCTGGCACGTGGTCTATGACAGTGGCAGGTGTCCATGGCTTCCCCTGGCAACGAACATCTGCCGCACCGGGAAACAGTACGACAAACACCCGTACGGTAAATGCCGTTTGGGTCAACGTAGCCTCTTGTTGCGCAAGTGTTAGCAACCGGTACCAGGCGTTCCGCATGACGAAAGGCCCAGGAAGCCCGCGGAGGTGAATGGTCCGGATAGCGGATACGTATCTTCGGACAACGGACCGTTTCCGGCCAACCTTTTGACGCGGCCCTGACATCTGCCGCCGTGAGTGGCAATCTTCGACCGTTCATCGCACCAGCCCTGTTCTGCCCGGAGGCCCACCCAGCCATCCGGAACCCCCCTTGCAGAAGGAGTCTGCGTTGAGGTCCACCCCCCAGAGGCGTGCCACCGCTGCCGGCGCGCTCGTTGCCGCGGCTGCCCTGCTCGCCGTAGGTATACAGACCGGCACCGCGACCGCCGACGCCACCGCGTCGCAGGCCTCCAAGGCCGCCCAGCCCAACCCGGGCGCGGCCAACCGCGCACTCAGTGCCTCGGAGCGTGCGACGCTCCTGGCCGATGCCAACTCGACCACCGTGCAGGCCGCCAAGGCGCTCGGCCTCGGCAGTGGCGAGAAGCTCGTCGTCCGCGATGTCGTCCAGGATGCGGACGGCACCACGCACACCACCTACGAGCGCACCTACGACGGACTCCCCGTCCTCGGTGGTGACCTCACCGTCCACGCCAAGGGCGGCGTCACCAAGAGTGTGACGAAGGCGACCAACCACGAGATCAAGGTCGCCGACACCAGCGCCACCGTCACGCCGGCGGCGGCCGAGAGCCAGGCCGTCTCCGCGGCGAGCGCCGAGGGTTCCAAGGAGGCCAAGCCCTCCAAGAACGCCCGCAAGGTGATCTGGGCGGCCGAGGGCGCTCCGGTCCTGGCGTTCGAGACCGTCGTCGGTGGCCTCCAGCACGACGGCACGCCGAACGAGCTCCACGTGGTGACCGACGCCAAGACCGGCGCCAAGATCACCGAGTGGCAGGCCATCGAGACCGGCACCGGCAACACGATGTACAGCGGCCAGGTCACCCTCGGTACCACCCAGTCGGGCAGCACCTGGAACCTGACCGACGCCGCGCGCGGCAACCACAAGACGTACAACCTCAACCGCGGCTCCGGCTCCGGTACCGGCACCCTGTTCTCCGGCCCGGACGACGTCTGGGGCAACGGCACCGCCGCCAACCTGGAGACCGCCGCCGCGGACGCGCACTACGGCGCCGCCGCCACGTGGGACTACTACAAGAACGTGCACGGCCGCAACGGCCTGCGCAACGACGGCGTGGCCCCGTACACCCGGGTCCACTACGGCAACGCCTACGTCAACGCGTTCTGGAGCGACTCCTGCTTCTGCATGACGTACGGCGACGGTGAGGGCAACAACAAGCCGCTCACCTCCACCGACGTGGCGGCGCACGAGATGACCCACGGTCTGACCTCGGTCACCGGCAACATGACCTACAGCGGTGAGCCCGGCGGTCTGAACGAGGCGACCTCGGACATCATGGCCGCGGCCGTCGAGTTCTACGCCAACAACCCGCAGGACGTCGGCGACTACCTGGTCGGCGAGAAGATCGACATCAACGGCGACGGCACCCCGCTGCGCTACATGGACAAGCCCAGCAAGGACGGCTCGTCCAAGGACAGCTGGTACTCGGGCCTCGGTGGCATCGACGTCCACTACTCCTCGGGCCCGGCCAACCACTGGTACTACCTGGCCTCCGAGGGCTCCGGCGCCAAGGTCATCAACGGCGTGAGCTACAACTCGCCGACCGCGGACGGCCTGCCCGTCACCGCGATCGGCCGTGACGCCGCCTCGAAGATCTGGTTCCGTGCGCTGACGGTCGGCTACTTCAAGTCGAACACCAACTACGCCGACGCCCGCGTCCAGACGCTGAAGGCCGCCGCCGACCTCTACGGTCAGGGCTCGACGATCTACAACAACGTCGCCAACGCGTGGGCCGGCATCGCCGTCGGATCCCGCATCTCCAACGGCGTCTCGGTCACCCCGATCGCCAACCAGAACACGGCCACGGGCGGTGCCGTCAGCCTGCAGGTCCAGGCCACCAGCACCAACCCGGGTGCGCTGAGCTACGCGGCGACCGGCCTGCCGGCCGGCCTGTCGATCAACGCCTCCAACGGCCTGATCTCGGGCACCGCCACCACCGCGGGCACGTCCAACGTGACCGTCACGGTGACCGACTCGCAGAACCAGACCGGCACCGCGGCGTTCACCTGGACGGTCGGCACCTCGCAGCCGAACGTCTTCGAGAACACCACGGACTACCAGATCAAGGACAACGCGACCGTCGAGTCCCCGATCAACGTGACGCGCTCGGGCAACGCCTCCAGCGCCCTCAAGGTGGACGTGAACATCGTCCACACCTACGTCGGTGACCTGGTCGTCGACCTGATCGCCCCCGACGGCAGCGTCTACAACCTGCGCAACCGCACCGGCGGCAGCGCGGACAACATCGTCCAGCAGTTCACCGTGAACGCCTCCTCCGAGGTCGCGAACGGCACCTGGAAGCTCCGCGTCCGGGACGCCGCCAGCCTGGACACCGGCTACATCAACAGCTGGAAGCTCACCTTCTGACCTCTCGGGCAGGGTGAACGTCGGCTGAGCAGATAGATCACGGGGCCGCCCGGGAGGAATCCTCCCCGGGCGGCCCTGTTCCATGGGCGCCGCCGCGCCGGGGCCTCAGGCCCCGGGTCGGCCCAGGGCGCGGAAGAGGGCGGTGAGAAGGTCCGCCGTCTCCTCTTCCTCGTCGTCACGGTTCTGGTTCTCGTTCTGGTTCTGGTTCTGGTTCTGGTTCTGGTCGGGTCGGCCCGGCCAGGTGCCGTTCCCGCCGTTCCCGCCGTTGCCGCCGTTGCCGCTGTTGCCGCCGTCGGTCTGGTCCTCTCCGGCCTCGTCGTCGCGCGACTGGTCGTCCCGGCCCGGCCAGGTGCCGTTCCCGCCGTTGCCGCCGTTGCCGCCGTTGTCACCCCGGCCCGCGTCCGCCCCGTCCACCGGCTTGAAGAAGACCGAGACGACCTCCACCCGCTGCGCCTTCTCCCCCGGCTTCAGCACCTTCTCGGCCTCGCCGTCGCAGCTGCGGTTGTCGAACAGGACCGCCAGCGACCGCGTGTCGTTGCGCACCTCGATGGCGGGCTCGTCGCGGGAGGTGCGCGTCAGCAGGTAGCAGGTGTCGTTGTCCGCCGGCCGGATCTGGGCTCTTCTCTCGATGCCGGCCGCGTCGAGGTACCGGTAGTGCAGCGTGCCGAGGGCGCGTTCGCCGTGGTCGTCGGCCATCGACGGCCCGGCGGTGGGCAGGGCGAGCGCGAGAGCGCCCACGAACACGGCGGCGGTCGAGCGAAGACGCATGGGGGAGTCCGTTCCTCGGGTTGCTCGGGTTCCGCGGATACCGGTCCGGTGGCATCCTCGGGCAGCGTAGGAGCACGACACTCCGCAGATACGTTTCGGCAGACCCGGCGCGAGCAGGGTTCACCCATGAGGCCGGGCGGCGCGCGCCCATGGCGCACCACCCGACCCCACGAGGTCAGCGCAGGAGTACCCCGCCCCCCGCGTCCGTCTCCACCGGAGCCGCGACCAGGCCCAGTTCCGCCGGGGTCGCCAGCAGCGGGTGCGAGGGCAGGATGCGCACGGTGTAGCCGAAGGGCCCCGTACGGTCGAGGGCGAGCGGTCCCTCGTAGACCCACCGGCCCTCCAGGTCGGGCCCCGCGGCCGGCTTGAGCGGGAAGCTCCGCCCGTCCCGGATCACGTCCTGCGGATCCACCCGGCCCCCGAAGGCCTGCACCTCCACGTCCTCGGGGGTGAGCGCGTCCAGCGCCACCTGCACGCGCAGGGTGAGGGTGGCGCCCAGTTCGGCGGTGCCGTTGACCGGAGCCGCGGCCAGCGTCTCCACGTGCTCGACGGAGACCCTCGGCCAGGCCGCCCGGACCCGACCCTTCCACCACGCCAGGTCACGCGCCGCGCCGGCGTCCAGGGCCCGGTGGGCGAGCGCGGCCGGCGTGTACAGCCGCTCCACGTACTCCCGCACCATCCGCCCTGCGAGCACCTTCGGCCCCAGCGAGACGAGCGTGCGCCGGACCATCTCGATCCACCGCACCGGGAGCCCCGTGCGCCCGACCCGGTCGTAGAAGCGGGGGGCGACCCGGTTCTCGATCAGCTCGTAGAGGGCGCTCGCCTCCAGGTGGTCGCGCCGGTCCTCGTCCGCGCCGAGCCCGTCGGCGGTCGGGATGGCCCAGCCGAAGTCCGGCTCGAACCACTCGTCCCACCAGCCGTCGAGCACGGACAGGTTGAGGCAGCCGTTCAGCGCGGCCTTCATCCCGCTCGTACCGCAGGCCTCCAGCGGCCGCAGCGGGTTGTTCAGCCAGACGTCGCAGCCCGGGTAGAGCTTCTGCGCCATGGCCATGCCGTAGTCGGGCAGGAAGACGATCCGGTGCCGTACCCGCGGGTCGTCCGCGAAGCGCACCAGTTCCTGCACGAGCCGCTTCCCGCCGTCGTCGGCCGGATGCGCCTTGCCCGCGACCACGATCTGCACCGGCCGCTCCGGGTCCAGCAGCAGCCTGCGCAGCCGCTCCGGGTCGCGCAGCATCAACGTCAGCCGCTTGTACGAGGGCACGCGCCGGGCGAAGCCGATGGTCAGCACGTCGGGGTCGAGTACGGAGTCCACCCAGCCCAGCTCGGCCGCGGCGGCCCCGCGCTGGCGCCACGAGGCCCGCAGCCGGTCCCGTACCTCCTGCACCAGTTGCTCGCGCAGCACCCGCCGCAGGTCCCACACGTCCTGGTCCGGGATCTCGGCGACCGCGTCCCAGCGCGGGGAGCCGCCGACCGACAGGGCGTCCTCGGTGCGGCCCGCGCCGATCTGGCGGGCGCCGAGCCGGACCACCTCGGGGGCCACCCAGGTGGGGGCGTGCACCCCGTTGGTCACGGAGGTGATGGGCACGTCGGTCGGGTCGAAGCCGGGCCACAGCCCGGCGAACATCTCCCGGCTGACCGCGCCGTGCAGGGTGGACACCCCGTTGGCCCGCTGGGCCAGGCGCAGGCCCATCACGGCCATGTTGAACACGCCGGGGTCGCCGCCGGGGTAGGTCTCCGCGCCGAGCTCCAGGATCCGCTCGACCGGCACGCCGGCCAGTTCCCCGCCCTCCCCGAAGTGCCGGGCGACCAGGGCCCGCTCGAAGCGGTCGATCCCGGCCGGCACGGGGGTGTGCGTGGTGAACACGGTCCCGGCGCGCACCGCCTCGACGGCGGCGTCGAAGCCGAGGCCCTGCTCCCGCTCCAGTTCCCTTATGCGTTCGAGCCCGAGGAAGCCGGCATGTCCCTCGTTGGTGTGGAAGACCTCGGGGTCGGGGTGGCCGGTGATCCGGCAGTACGCGCGCACCGCGCGCACCCCGCCGATGCCGAGCAGCATCTCCTGGAGCAGGCGGTGGTCGCTGCCGCCGCCGTAGAGCCGGTCGGTCACCTCGCGGGCCGCGGCGTCGTTGTCCTCGACGTCGGAGTCCAGGAGGAGCAGCGGCACCCGGCCGACGCGGGCCTGCCAGATGTGGGCGTGCAGGGTGCGTCCGCCGGGCATGGTCAGCGAGACGCGGGCGGGGGCGCCGTCGTCCTGGCGGAGCAGGCCGAGCGGGAGTTCGTTGGGGTCGAGGACGGGATAGTGCTCCTGCTGCCAGCCGTCGCGGGAGAGCGACTGGCGGAAGTAGCCGTGGCGGTAGAGCAGGCCCACTCCGATGAGCGGGACGCCGAGGTCGCTGGCGGCCTTGAGGTGGTCGCCGGCGAGGATGCCGAGGCCGCCGGAGTATTGCGGCAGGGCGGCGGTGATGCCGAACTCGGGGGAGAAATAGGCGATGGCGGCAGGTAGTTCCGCGCCGTTCTCCTGGCTCTGGTACCACCTCCCGCCGTTCACGTAGTCATCGAGGTCGGCGGCGACGACGGCGAGCCGGCGCAGGAACCGGCGGTCGGCGGCAAGTTCGGCGAGCCGGGCCGCGGAGACGGCGCCGAGCAGCCGGACGGGATCGCCGCCGGCGGCCTGCCAGCCCTCGGGGTCGACGGATTGGAAGAGTTCACGGGTCTCGGAATGCCACGACCAGCGCAGATTACGCGCGAGGTCGGTGAGCGGCAGCAGGGGTTCCGGGAGGACGGGGCGCACGGTGAATCGACGGATAGCCTTCACACGTTCCACCTTCGCAGGGGATTGCGGATCGGAGCGGGCTCACCACGCTGTGCACCCGCGCATCACCCCCGGAAGGCTAGCGAGGACGGTCCTCCTCCGACAGGTCACCCCGGTTCGGCCGCCACCTCCCGCGCGGCCGGCCGTCGATCGATCCGTTCGCCGTTCGGGAACATCTGTCGTCCGATCGTCCGTATGAACGAGTCGGTGGCCCCGACCCGAGGCCGGCCCGCAGGCGCCGGCGCGCGGGGATGCCTTTCGGCCGGCGCCGATCCGTAGGGATCCGGCGGACGTGGCCGCGGCGCCGCAGCCCGGCGCGTCGTGCCGCCCGGCCGGGCAGGCGGTGACCGGGCCTCGAAAAGGGGCGCGCGGGGCCCGTGGGACGGGTGGTTCCCGCCCCGTCCACGCCCGGGCCGCACGGCGCGTGTGCCCGTACGTCACCTAGTCCCGGCCGACTTGACGGAGCCCCGGCGGATGTCGAGCCGGTGCTTGGTATCGACCGTGCCACTACGTACGAGTAGTTAACCCAGCACCCGGGTTGGGCGGGGTGATAGTGGGAAGGGCTCCCCGGGTACACGCGTACACGCACGGCGCCTCCGCCCACAAACCCTCTCCCCGCCACCCGAGTGAACGCGGACAGGAGCGGCCATGCCCGCAGCCCAGCCGTCCACTGAGCGGCTAGAAACAGAGCGAACAGAGCGTGCACTACCAGTCGTGATTCCGGCTGGCCTGTTGTCACCGAGCCCTGCGAACTGCCCCCAGGTGATCCCATCATGATCGGTCGCATTCCCGTGCTGGACGTCCGCCCCGCCGTCGACTGCGGCGCCAGACCCGCAAAGGCGGTCGTGGACGAGGTCTTCGAGATCTCCGCCACCGTGTTCCGCGAAGGACACGACGCCGTCGCCGCCCACCTCGTCCTGCGTGATCCGGGCGGGCGGCTGCGGGCCCCCGTGCCGCTGAGCGAACTCGCCCCCGGCACCGACCGGTGGGGGACGAAGGTCTCCGTCGAGGTCGAGGGGAGGTGGACGTACACCGTCGAGGCGTGGAGCGATCCGGTGGCCACCTGGCGGGCCCATGCCGCGATCAAGATTCCCGCCGGGATCGACACCGGCCTCATGCTGCTGGAGGGCGCGGAGCTCTACGAGCGGGCCGGGGCCCGGATCCCCAAGCGCGACGGGCGCGAGGCCGTCCTGACGGCCGCCGCCACCATGCGCGACGAGGACCGGCCCGCCTCCGAACGGTACGTGGCCGCCCTCGATCCTGCCGTGGACGCCGCGTTCGCCCGGCGCCCGTACCGGGAGCTGGTCACCGCCTCCAAGCCCCTGCCGCTCCTGGTGGAGCGCAAGCGGGCCCTCTTCGGCTCCTGGTACGAGATGTTCCCGCGCTCCGAGGGAGCGGTGCTGGAGCCCGACGAGGCCCCGATCAGCGGGACCTTCCGGACGGCCGCCGAGCGGCTGCCCGCGATCGCCGCGATGGGTTTCGACGTGGTCTACCTGCCGCCCGTCCACCCGATCGGGTCCACCTACCGCAAGGGTCCGAACAACACTCTTTCCGCCGGTAGTTGGGACCCGGGTGTGCCGTGGGCCATCGGTTCCACCGAGGGCGGGCACGACGCGGTCCACCCGGAGCTCGGCACCATCGAGGACTTCGACGCCTTCGTCGGGCGCGCCCGCGAGCTGGGCATGGAGATCGCCCTGGACTTCGCCCTGCAGTGCTCCCCCGACCACCCGTGGGTGGAGAAGCACCCGGAGTGGTTCCGCCACCGGGCCGACGGGACGATCGCGTACGCCGAGAACCCGCCGAAGAAGTACCAGGACATCTACCCGATCCACTTCGACACCGACATGGCCGGCATCGTCAAGGAGACCTGCCGGATCCTGCGGCACTGGATGGAGCACGGCGTCCGGATCTTCCGGGTCGACAATCCGCACACCAAGCCGGTCGTCTTCTGGCAGAAGGTGATCGCGGACATCAACAAGTCGGACCCGGACGTGATCTTCCTGGCGGAGGCGTTCACCCGGCCCGCGATGATGCGGGCGCTGGCCGCCGTCGGCTTCCAGCAGTCGTACACCTACTTCACCTGGCGCAACACCAAGGCGGAGCTGACCGAGTACCTGACCGAGCTGGCGGACACCCCGTCCGCCTCGGTCATGCGGCCGAACTTCTTCGTCAACACCCCGGACATCCTGCACGAGTACCTCCAGCACGGCGGCCGTCCCGCCTTCGAGGTCCGGGCCGTCCTGGCCGCCACCCTCTCCCCCGCCTGGGGGGTCTACGCGGGCTACGAGCTCTGCGAGAACACCCCCGTGCGCGAGGGCAGCGAGGAGTACCTGAACTCCGAGAAGTACGAGTTCCGGCCGCGCGACTGGGCCGCCGCCGACCGCTCCGGCGAGACCATCGCCCCGCTGATCACCTCGCTGAACCGGCTGCGCCGCCGCAACCCGGCGCTCCAGCAGCTGCGCGACATCCACTTCCACTCGACCGACAACGAACAGGTGATCGCCTATTCGAAGCACGCCGGAGCCAATTCCGTACTGGTGGTCGTCAACCTCGATCCGCACCACACCCAGGAGGCGACGGTGTCGTTGGACATGCCGGTACTCGGCCTCGACTGGCACGGGTCCCTCGCGGTGCGCGACGAGCTCACCGGCGAGACCTATCACTGGGGCAGGGCGAACTACGTGCGCCTGGAACCGGGCCGCACGCCCGCGCACGTACTGGCCGCCCTGCGACCGTCCCCGCCCACCGGAGGGTCACCCACCACATGATGATCAACGATCCCGTCCACGACACCTTCGAGGACACCCCCGCCAAGGACCGCGATCCCGACTGGTTCAAGCGGGCGGTCTTCTACGAGGTCCTCGTCCGCTCCTTCCACGACAGCAACGGCGACGGCGTCGGAGACCTCAAGGGGCTCACCGGCAAACTGGACTACCTCCAGTGGCTCGGTGTCGACTGCCTCTGGCTGCCGCCGTTCTTCGCCTCACCCCTGCGCGACGGGGGATACGACGTCGCCGACTACACCTCCGTGCTCCCCGAGTTCGGCGACCTCGCCGACTTCGTGGAGTTCGTGGACGCCGCGCACACCCGCGGCATGCGGGTGATCATCGACTTCGTCATGAACCACACCAGCGATCAGCACGAGTGGTTCCAGCAGTCGCGCAAGGACCCGGACGGTCCGTACGGCGACTACTACATGTGGGCCGACAACGACAAGCAGTACCAGGACGCCCGCATCATCTTCGTCGACACCGAGACCTCCAACTGGACGTACGACCCGGTACGCAAGCAGTACTACTGGCACAGATTCTTCTCCCACCAGCCGGACCTCAACTACGAGAACCCGGCCGTGGTGGAGGAGATCGTCTCCGCGCTGCGCTTCTGGCTCGATCTCGGCATCGACGGCTTCCGCCTCGACGCCGTGCCCTACCTGTACGCCGAGGAGGGCACCAACTGCGAGAACCTGCCCCGCACCCACCAGCTGCTCAAGCGGGTCCGGGCCGAGATCGACGCGCACTACCCGGACACCGTGCTGCTCGCGGAGGCCAACCAGTGGCCCGAGGACGTCGTCGACTACTTCGGCGACTACGCGAAGGGCGGGGACGAGTGCCACATGGCGTTCCACTTCCCCGTCATGCCGCGCATCTTCATGGCCGTGCGAAGAGAGTCCCGGTACCCGGTCTCCGAGATCCTGGCCAAGACCCCGGCGATCCCGGACCGCTGCCAGTGGGGCATCTTCCTGCGCAACCACGACGAGCTCACCCTCGAGATGGTCACGGACGAAGAGCGTGACTACATGTACGCCGAGTACGCCAAGGACCCGCGGATGCGGGCCAACATCGGCATCCGGCGCCGGCTCGCCCCGCTCCTGGACAACGACCGCAAGCAGATGGAGCTGTTCACGGCCCTGCTGCTGTCGCTGCCCGGCTCGCCGGTGCTCTACTACGGCGACGAGATCGGCATGGGCGACAACATCTGGCTGGGCGACCGCGACGGCGTCCGCACGCCGATGCAGTGGACCCCGGACCGCAACGCCGGTTTCTCCTCGTGCGATCCGGGCAGGCTCAACCTGCCGGTCATCATGGATCCCGTCTACGGGTACCGCGTCACCAACGTCGAGGCCGCGATGTCCTCGCCCTCCTCGCTGTTGCACTGGACCCGCAGACTGATCGAGGTCCGCAAGGCGAACCCGGCCTTCGGACTCGGCTCGTACACCGAACTGCCGTCGTCGAACCCGGCGGTGCTCGCGTTCCTGCGCGAGCACGGGGACGACCTGGTGCTGTGCGTGCACAACTTCTCGCGCTTCGCGCAGCCCACCGAGCTCGATCTGCGGTCGTTCAACGGACGGGTCCCGCTGGAGCTCACGGGTGATGTGCGCTTCCCGCCGATCGGCGAGTGGCCGTACCTGCTGACCCTGGCGGGCCACGGCTTCTACTGGTTCCGGCTGCGGGCCGAACAGCGCGTCGACAAACGCGCGAAGTAGCGGGCCGAGGACGGGGCGGGCAGCTCGAACGGGTCAATCGCCCGCCCCTGTACGGACCATCCTGACCCGACACTCGCACATGCCGGAGAAGCAACTGCCGCGCATCCGGGACACTCTGCGCATTCTGTGACCGCCCGGGGAAAGGACGCGACGCCATGTCGGAGGCTGCATCCGCCCGGAGCCGGCTGACGGCCGACCGGGCCGCCGGGATCGCTCCACTGGAGCCGATGCTGAAGGCCTGGCTGCCCGCACAGCGCTGGTTCGCGGGCAAGGGCCGCACCATCAGCAGGCTCAGGACCGTCTCGGCGGCCGAGTTGCTGCCGCCGGGATCCACCCCCGGACTGCTGCACCTGCTCCTCGACGTCGACGGGGACTGCTACCAGCTGCTGCTGGGCATCCGCCCGTCCCTGCCGCCCGCCCTCGCGCCCACCCTGATCGGCCATGCCGAGGACGGGCCGTACGCGGGCCGGGCGGTCTACGAGGCGCTGGGCGATCCCCGGCTCGCGGCCATGCTGCTCGAACGGCTGCGCTCCCCCGGGACGCTCGGCCCGCTGCGCTTCGACCGGGATCCGGCCACACCGATCCCGGCCGGGCTCACCCCGCGGCCGATCTCCGGGGAGCAGACGAACTCCTCCCTCATCTACGGAGATTCGTTCATCCTGAAGGTCTTCCGCCGGGTCGGCCCCGGCGTCAACCCGGACCTGGAACTGCCCAGGGCGCTGGCCGCCGCCGGCTGCACCCGGGTCCCGGCCCCCGTCGCCTGGTACGAGGCCGAGCTGCCCGGCAGCGAACCGCTGACCCTGGGCGTGCTCCAGCCGTACCTGCGCGGCTCCGACGACGGCTGGCAGCTCGCGCTGCGCCGGCTCGGCGCCGGGGCCGATTTCACCGCCGAGGCGCACGCGCTCGGCCGGGCCACCGCCGAGGTGCACAGCGCGCTGGCCTCGGCGCTTCCCACGGTCGCGCTCGGTCCGGAGCAGACGGCCCGGCTCGCGGCGGGGATGACGGCCCGGCTGGCCGCCACCGCCCGGGAGGTCGCGGCGCTGCGGCCGTACGAGGCGGGGCTGCGGGGCGCCTTCGACGCGCTGGCCGCCTCCCGGGGGGCGGGGGTGCCCGCCCAGCGGATCCACGGGGACCTCCATCTGGGTCAGACCCTGCGCACCCTCGACGGCAGCTGGTCGTTGATCGATTTCGAGGGCGAGCCGGCCCGGCCCCTGGCCGACCGGCGCCGTCCCGAACCGGCGGTGCGCGACATCGCCGGGATACTGCGTTCCTTCGACTACGCCGCCCGCTCGCACCGGCCGTTCGCCCCCGCCTGGGCGGACGACTGCCGGGCCGCGTTCTGCGAGGGCTACGCCCGCACCACCGGCCGGGACCCCCGCGAGGACCCCGTGCTGCTGCGGGCGTACGAGACCGACAAGGCGGTGTACGAGGCCCGTTACGAGTCCCGGCACCGTCCCGACTGGCTGCACGTCCCGATGGCCGCGATCCGGCGGCTGTCGGAGCCCGTACGGCCCGCCCACCGCGTGCCGCCGACCCCGTCCGCCCCCGGATCCATCTCTCCGCACCCCCACCCGAAGCCCCCGAGGAGGCCGCTCGCGTGAGCGCCGCACGACAGCCGTCACCGACCGTCAGCGACGAAGCCGCACCCGCCCCGGCGCCGGTGAAGAAGGCCCGCGCTCCCCGGGCCCGCCGCGCCACCCCGCCGCGCGGCGTCCGGCCGGCTCCCGTACTCGGGGCCGACGAACGGGCCCGGCTGCTGGAGGGCCGCCACCACGATCCGCACGCGGTGCTGGGGGCGCGGGCCCAGCGGGGCGGGGTGGCCTTCCGGGTGCTGCGCCCGTACGCCACGGCGGTCACGGTCGTCGCCAAGGGGCTGCGGGCCGAGCTCCTCGACGACGGGGACGGTCTGTTCTCGGGACTGCTGCCGCTGGCCGAGGTGCCGGAGTACCGGCTGCTGGTCACCTACGACAGCGACGAGATCGAGATCCACGACCCGTACCGGTTCCTGCCCGCCCTCGGCGAGCTGGACCTGCACCTGATCGGCGAGGGCCGCCACGAGGAGCTGTGGACGGCGCTGGGCGCCCAGCCGATGGAGCACCAGGGCGTGGCCGGGACCCGCTTCACGGTGTGGGCGCCGAACGCCCAGGGGGTCCGGGTCACCGGGGACTTCTCGTACTGGGACTCCGTCGCCTACCCGATGCGTTCGCTCGGCTCCACGGGCGTGTGGGAGCTGTTCCTGCCCGGGGTGGGCGCCGGCACGCTCTACAAGTACGACATCACCCGCCCGGACGGCAGCCACACCCTGCGCGCCGACCCGATGGCCCGCTCCGCGGAGGTCCCTCCGGCGAACGCCTCGGTGGTCACAGCCTCGCGGTACGAGTGGCAGGACGCGGCGTGGATGGCCGAGCGCGGCACCCGGCCCCCGCACCAGGCGCCCTTCTCGGTGTACGAGCTGCACCTGGCGTCCTGGCGGCCCGGGCTCTCCTACCGGCAGCTCGCCGAGCAGCTCCCCGCGTACGTCAAGGAGCTGGGCTTCACGCACGTGGAGCTGATGCCGGTCGCCGAGCACCCGTTCGGCGGTTCGTGGGGCTACCAGGTCACCGGTTTCTACGCGCCGACCTCGCGGATGGGCACCCCGGACGACTTCCGCTTCCTCGTGGACGCGCTGCATCGGGCCGGGATCGGGGTGATCGTCGACTGGGTGCCCGCGCACTTCCCGCGTGACGACTGGGCCCTCGCGGAGTTCGACGGGCGGCCGCTGTACGAGCACCAGGACCCGCGGCGGGCCTCGCACCCGGACTGGGGGACCCTGGAGTTCGACTACGGCCGCAAGGAGGTCCGTAACTTCCTCGTCGCGAACGCCGTGTACTGGTGCGAGGAATTCCACGTGGACGGCCTGCGCGTGGACGCGGTGGCCTCGATGCTCTACCTCGACTACTCGCGCAAGGAGGGCGAGTGGTCGCCCAACGAGCACGGTGGGCGGGAGAACCTGGACGCGGTGGCGTTCCTCCAGGAGATGAACGCGACCGTGTACCGGCGCTGCCCGGGGGTGGTGACCATCGCGGAGGAGTCCACGGCGTGGACGGGCGTGACCCGGCCGACGGACTCGGGCGGGCTCGGCTTCGGCCTGAAGTGGAACATGGGCTGGATGCACGACACCCTGCGCTACATGTCGAAGGAGCCGGTGCACCGCAAGTACCACCACCACGACATGACCTTCGGGATGATCTACGCCTTCAGCGAGAACTACGTGCTGCCGATCTCGCACGACGAGGTGGTGCACGGCAAGGGTTCGCTGGTGTCGCGGATGCCCGGGGAGGACTGGTGGCAGCGGCGGGCCGCGCACCGGGCGTACCTGGGCTTCATGTGGGCCCACCCGGGCAAGCAACTGCTCTTCATGGGACAGGAGTTCGCCCAGGGGTCGGAGTGGTCGGAGGTGTACGGGCCGGACTGGTGGCTGCTGGACTCCTCCTACTCGGCGGCCGGTGACCACCGCGGCGTACGGGACCTCGTGCGCGACCTGAACCGCACGTACACGGCGGCGCCCGCCCTGTGGGAGCGGGACACGGTGCCGGAGGGCTTCGCCTGGGTGGAGGCGGACGCCGCGGACGACAACGTCTTCGCGTTCCTGCGGTACGCGCAGGACGGCTCGCAGCTGCTGGCGGTGTCGAACTTCTCGCCCGTGGTCCGGCACGGCTACCGGATCGGGGTGCCCGAGGAGGTGCCGCTGTGGCGGGAGGTGCTCAACACCGACCTGGAGGTCTACGGCGGCAGCGGCATCCACCACACGCAGCCGCTGCGGCCGGAGCCGGTGCCGGCGCAGGGCCGCCCGGCGAGCCTGCGGATGACGCTGCCGCCGTTGGCGACGGTCTGGTTCCGGCCGCAGAGCTGACGTCGGGGCCCGGGGCCCCGGCGCCGGGGCTCAGGCCATCGCGAGCTGCTCCTCCAGTTCCTGGAGCAGCTTGCGCTTGGCCCGGGCCCCGACCAGCTGTCGGACGGGTTCGCCGTCCCGGAAGACGAGCAGGGTCGGCATGGAGAGCACCCCGTACCGGGTGACGGCCCCGGGGTTGCTGTCCGCGTCGATCTGCACGACCTTGAGCCGGTCGGCCTCCTCGGCGGCGATCGAGGAGAGGACGGGGGCGAGTTGGCGGCAGGGGCCGCACCAGTCCGCCGTGAACTCCACGAGGACGGGCCGTCCCCGCTCCCCGAGCACCTCGGTCTCGAAATCGGCGTCGGTCACCTGCGCCACACCATGGGCCCTCATGTCGCCATCCCCTCTCGTCCGTCCGGTCATCCGGTCATCTCGCACTTCGGCACGGCCGCTTCGCCGGCCGCCTGTTCCGCGTCGGCCAACTGCCGCCCGAGCTGCTCGCGTACGTCGGCCAGCCGGCCGATCAGGCCGTCCAGCTCGGCGAGCTTGCGGCGGTAGACGGCGAGCGAGGCGGGGCAGGAGTCCCCGGCCGGGTGGCCGGCCCGCAGGCAGTCGACGAAGGGCCGGGTCTCCTCCAGCTCGAAGCCGAAGTCCTGGAGGATGCGGATCTGACGCAGCAGCCGCAGGTCGTCCTCGTCGTAGGTCCGGTAGCCGTTGTCGGACCGCCGCGCGGGGAGCAGCCCGCGCGACTCGTAGTACCTGAGCGTCCGGGTGCTGGTCCCGGCCCGCTCCGCCAGTTCGCCGATGCGCATGGGACGACCGTATTCCTTGACGCCGACGTCAAGGCAAGGGAGGAAGGCGCGGGAGAGCGGAGCGGGGCCCTCGCCACCCCCGTCGGCGAGGGCCCGGAAAGGATCACGCAGAAAACGGCCGTTCGGTTCACATTGTGCGAAGAGTGTGAGGGCTATTGCGTCGGCGGACGTTGGCTGGAACCGTACGGGTGAAAGGATCTTCCGGCTCACCGATTACCGGACAGTCGCCCGGAAAACCGGCAAAAGCCCATGACTTCATAGGACGTTCCTACGAGGTATGGGCTTGTTTGTTTGGTCTGTAGGCGCCGCAGCCTGGCCACTTCTACCGTGTGCGGTGTGCACTCCAGCCCACCTTTCAATGCCCCCGCCGCGCGTCGTCTGCGCGCGGCCCTGGGCATGGCTCCCGGACATGTCGCCTACGGCCTGCGCGCCCAGTACGGACTCGTCGTCGCGCCCGAGACCGTGATGGCCTGGGAGCGTGGCGAGATATCACCCTCCTCCGCCGAGCTCACGGCACTCGCGGGCGTCCTGTGGTGCTCTCCCGCGGAACTGCTCGCCGAAGCGGTCACCCTGCGGGAGCACCGGATCGCGCGGGGGCTGGCGGCGGACGAACTGGCCCGGCGGATCGGCCTGGACACGAGCTCGTACCAGAAGATGGAGGACACCGGGCGCTGGCGGGGCAACGAACGGCAGTCCGCCGCCCTGGCCACCGTGCTGAGTCTGACGCTGGCCCAGTTCGTGACGGCGACCGGCAAGCACGAGGAACTCGCCGAGCTGCTGCGCAGTGCGGTGACCACGCGCTGGCAGGCGTACGTGAAGCCGCTGGGCAAGCTGCTGCCGATCCCCAAGCACCACCTGGAGACGGTGCTGGAGCGGCTGCACGGCGACTACCAGTCGCGGATGGTGGCGACGCTCAGCTGGGGCGGCGGCCAGGGCGAGGCGGGCAGCGGGGACTCGGGGCGGGAGTTCCTCGCCGAGATCGTGGACCGGTTCTGGCAGCTCGCGGGCGGTGCGGCTTAGGGCGACGGCGCCGGCGGGGCCGGGATCAGAAGACCGACTCGGCCTCGTACATGCGCTCCTCGGGCACGGTCTTCAGCGCGGTGACCGCGTCGGCGAGCGGGGCCATCACGATGTCGGTGCCGCGCAGGGCGGTCATGTTGCCGAATTCACCGCGGTGGACCGCCTCCACGGCGTGCCAGCCGAAGCGGGTCGCGAGGACGCGGTCGTAGGCGGTGGGGGTGCCGCCGCGCTGGACGTGGCCGAGGATGACCGGGCGGGCCTCCTTGCCGAGGCGGTGCTCCAGTTCGATCGCGAGACGGTTGCCGATGCCGGCGAAGCGCTCGTGGCCGTAGGCGTCGATCGCGCCCTTCTCGTACGGCATGGAGCCCTCCGCCGGATGCGCGCCCTCGGCGACGCAGATCACGGCGAACTTCTTGCCGCGGGAGAAGCGTTCCTCCACCATCTTCACCAAGGCCTCCACCTCGAAGGGGCGCTCCGGCAGACAGATCCCGTGCGCGCCGCCGGCCATGCCGGACTCCAGGGCGATCCAGCCCGCGTGGCGACCCATGACCTCGACGACCATCACGCGCTGATGCGATTCGGCGGTGGTCTTGAGACGGTCGATGGCCTCGGTGGCGACCATGACGGCCGTGTCGAAGCCGAAGGTGCGGTCGGTGGAGGAGATGTCGTTGTCGATGGTCTTCGGTACGCCGACGACCGGCATCCCGGCGTCCGACAGCATCCGGGAGGCGGTCAGGGTGCCCTCGCCGCCGATCGGGATGAGGGCGTCGATGCCGTAGCGCGTCGCCAGCTCCTGGGCGTTCTCGGCGGCTTCGTGGAGACGGGCGCGTTCCATGCGCGCCGAACCCAGGATCGTGCCGCCGCGGGCGAGGATGCCACTGACGGCATTGATGTCGAGGGGGCGGAAGTGGCCGTCGAGGAGGCCCTTGAAACCGTCCTCGAAACCGATGACCTCATCTCCGTGCCCGACCAGGGCACGGTGTACGACCGACCGGATGACAGCGTTGAGGCCCGGACAGTCGCCGCCTGCGGTGAGAACTCCGATACGCATCGTGCTGTGTCTCCTGCCGTACCTATGAAGGGCGTCATGGTGAAGCCTGTCCGATTGTTCCACGGGCCCGGGGGGCCGCGCGTGTTCGGCGGCCCGGCCCCGGGGGTCTTTCGGCCGTCGCGGCCAGGCCCTTTTCCAGAGGGCGCCCTATCCATTGGCAGAGGTATTGTCAAGGGGTCGAGCCAGAGCAAAGTGACATCCAGAAGCATGACCTTCACAGCATGGGACGGAGAGCGGGCGTGACGCGCAGCGTGTACGTGACCGGTATCGAGCGGGGGGACGGCCGGCAGGTCGTCGAGCTGGGCATCATGGAGCTGCTGACCCGGCAGACGGGCCGGGTCGGGGTCTACCGTCCGCTGCTGCACGACGCGCCGGACCGGCTCTTCGACCTCCTCAAGGCCCGCTACCGGATCGATCAGGACGCCGCCGTGGCCTACGGCATGTCCTACCAGGAGGCCTCGGCGATCCTGGCCGAGAAGGGCACCGACGAGCTGGTCTCGCGGCTGGTCGACCGCTACCACCGGGTGGCCCGCGACTACGAGGTCATGCTCGTCCTCGGCACCGACTACGCGGAGACCAACCTCCCCGACGAGCTGGCGCTCAACGCCCGCCTCGCCAACGAGCTGGGCGCGGTCGTCGTCCCCGTGGTGGGCGGCACCAAGCACCAGGCCGAGGCGGTGCGCGCCGAGGCCCGCAATGCCTACCGCGCCTACGAGACCCTGGGCTGCCACGTCGTCGCGATGGTCGTGAACCGGGTGGCCGCGGAGGACCGCGACGTCATAGCCGAGCGGCTGGCCGCCCGGCTGCCCGTGCCCTGCTACGTGCTGCCGGACGACAAGTCGCTCTCCGCCCCGACCGTCGCCCAGATCACCCGGGCGCTCGGCGGCGAGGTGCTCCTCGGCGACGAGGCCGGGCTGGCCCGCGACGCGCTGGACTTCGTCTTCGGCGGCGCCATGCTGCCGAACTTCCTCAACGCGCTGACCCCCGGCTGCCTGGTCGTCACCCCCGGGGACCGCTCCGACCTGCTCGTGGGGGCGCTGGCCGCGCACACCTCCGGGACCCCGCCGATCGCGGGCGTACTGCTGACCCTGAACGAGCGCCCGACCGAAGCGGTCCTGACCCTGGCCTCGAAGCTGGCACCGGGCACGCCCGTGGTGTCGGTGGCCGGCAACAGCTTCCCGACCGCCGCCGAACTCTTCTCCCTGCAGAGCCGGTTGAACTCCGCGACCCCGCGCAAGCTGGAGACCGCGCTCGGCCTGTTCGAGCGGCACGTGGACACCGGTGAGCTGCGTGGTCTGCTGTCGGTGGCCCGCTCGGAGCGCGTCACCCCGATGATGTTCGAGCACGAGCTGCTGGAGCGGGCCCGCTCGGACCGCCGCCGCGTGGTCCTGCCCGAGGGCACCGAGGAGCGGGTGCTGCGGGCCGCGGACGTGGTGCTGCGCCGGGGAGTCTGCGACCTGACCCTGCTGGGTGACGAGCAGGCGATCCTGAAGAAGGCCGCCGACCTCGGCGTCGACATCTCGGGCGCGCAGTTGATCGACCCGGCGACCTCCCCGCTGCGGGAAGGTTTTTCCGAGTACTACGCGCAGGTCCGCGCCCACAAGGGGATGACCGTCGAGCTGGCGGCCGACGTGGTCACGGACGTGAACTACTTCGGCACCCTGATGGTCCAGCGGGGCCTGGCCGACGGCATGGTCTCGGGTTCCGTGCACTCGACCGCGGCGACCATCCGCCCGGCCTTCGAGATCATCAAGACGAAGGCGGAGGCGTCCATCGTCTCCTCGGTCTTCTTCATGTGCCTGGCCGACCGGGTCCTCGTCTACGGCGACTGCGCGGTCAACCCGGACCCGAACGCCGAGCAGCTCGCCGACATCGCCGTCCAGTCGGCCACCACCGCGGCCGCCTTCGGTGTCGAGCCGCGGATCGCGATGCTCTCGTACTCGACCGGCACCTCCGGCAGCGGCGCGGACGTCGACAAGGTCCGCAAGGCCACCGAGCTCGTCCGCGCGCACCGCCCGGACCTGCAGATCGAGGGGCCGATCCAGTACGACGCGGCCGTGGAGCCCTCGGTAGCGGCGACCAAGCTGCCCGGGTCCCAGGTGGCCGGGCGGGCGACGGTGCTGATCTTCCCGGACCTGAACACGGGCAACAACACGTACAAGGCCGTGCAGCGTTCGGCGGGTGCGGTGGCGGTCGGCCCGGTCCTGCAGGGTCTGCGCAAGCCGGTCAACGACCTCTCGCGCGGTGCGCTCGTCCAGGACATCGTGACCACCGTGGCCATCACCGCGATCCAGGCGCAGGGCGCGCCGACGGCCGTACCCACGCCCACCGCCTGATCCGCCCGATCCGCCCGCCCCGCCCCCTCTTGCCCACCGCCCGCGACCAGGAAAGACCCTCATCGTGACCGCATCGCGCGTACTCGTCCTCAACTCCGGCTCCTCGTCGGTCAAGTACCAGCTCCTCGACATGGCGGACCGGTCCCGGCTCGCCGCCGGCCTGGTGGAGCGCATCGGCGAGGAGACCTCCCGGCTGGTGCACGAGCCGCTCGCGGGTCCGGGCGCGGCCGGCGGCAAGCGCGAGCAGGTGGCCCCGATCACGGACCACGGGGCCGCGCTGAAGGCCGTGGCCGCGGAACTCGCCGCGGACGGGATGGGGCTGGACTCACCCGAGCTGGCGGCGGTGGGGCACCGGGTGGTGCACGGCGGGACGCGCTTCACCCGGCCGACCGTGATCGACGACGAGGTGCTGGCGGAGATCCGGAGCCTGATCCCGCTGGCCCCGCTGCACAACCCGGCGAACGTGACGGGCATCGAGGTGGCGCGCTCGCTGCGCGCGGACGTCCCGCAGGTCGCCGTCTTCGACACGGCCTTCCACTCGACGATGCCGGAGCACGTGGCGCGGTACGCGATCGACGCCCAGGTCGCCGACGCGTACTCCGTCCGGCGGTACGGCTTCCACGGCACCTCCCACGCCTACGTCTCGCGGGCGACGGCCCGGCTGCTCGGCAGGCCGGTGGAGGACGTGAACGTGATCGTGCTGCACCTGGGCAACGGCGCCTCCGCCTCGGCCGTGCGGGGCGGGGTGTGCGTGGAGACGTCCATGGGCCTGACCCCGCTGGAGGGGCTGGTCATGGGAACCCGTTCGGGCGATGTCGATCCGGCGGTCGTCTTCCACCTGGCGCGGGTGGGCGGCTTCTCGGTGGATGAGATCGATTCGCTCCTGAACAAGAAGAGCGGTCTGCTGGGCATGTGCGGCGACAACGACATGCGCGAGGTGCTGCGGCGCGCGGGCGAGGGCGACGAGGCGGCGAGCCTCGCCTTCGCCACGTACGTGCACCGGCTGAAGAAGTACATCGGGGCCTACGCGGCGGTGCTCGGGCGGGTGGACGCGGTGACCTTCACGGCCGGGGTCGGCGAGAACGCCCACCAGGTCCGCGAGGCCGCGATCGACGGGCTGGCCGCGCTGGGCCTGGAGCTGGATCCGGCGGCCAACGCCGTGCGCTCAGCCGAGGCCCGGCTGATCTCGGCGGAGGGTGCCCGGGTGGCGGTGGCGGTGGTCCCCACGGATGAGGAACTGGAGATCGCCACCCAGGCGTACGAGCTGGTTACTCGGTAGTCACTTGGAGTTTCCGCCAGACGGAATATTCCGCTACGAAACAAACGGATAGGATCCAGTCATGCGCCGTTCCAAAATTGTCTGCACGCTGGGCCCCGCCGTCGACTCGTATGAGCAGCTGAAAGCGCTCATCGAGGCAGGTATGAACGTGGCCCGATTCAACTTCAGCCACGGGTCCCAGGCAGAACACCAGGAGCGGTACGACCGCGTCCGGCAGGTCTCCGAGGACACCGGGCGCGCGGTCGGCGTCCTCGCCGACCTCCAGGGCCCGAAGATCCGTCTGGAGACCTTCGCCGAGGGTCCCGTCGAGTTGGTGCGCGGTGACGAGTTCACCATCACCACCGAGGACGTCCCGGGTGACAAGTCCATCTGCGGCACCACCTACAAGGGTCTCCCGGGCGACGTCGCCAAGGGTGACCAGATCCTGATCAACGACGGGAACGTCGAGCTCCGGGTGACCGAGGTCGAGGGCCCCCGGGTGCGGACCATCGTCATCGAGGGCGGTGTCATCTCGGACCACAAGGGCATCAACCTGCCGGGTGCCGCCGTGAACGTCCCCGCCCTGTCGGAGAAGGACGTCGACGACCTCCGCTTCGCCCTGCGGATGGGCTGCGACATGGTCGCCCTGTCCTTCGTCCGCGACGCCAACGACGTCAAGGACGTCCACAAGGTGATGGACGAGGAGGGCCGCCGGGTCCCCGTCATCGCCAAGGTGGAGAAGCCGCAGGCCGTCGAGAACATGGCGGCCGTGGTGGACGCCTTCGACGCGGTCATGGTGGCCCGTGGTGACCTGGCCGTCGAGTATCCGCTCGAAAAGGTCCCGATGGTCCAGAAGCGGCTCATCGAGATGTGCCGCCGCAACGCCAAGCCGGTGATCGTCGCGACCCAGATGATGGAGTCGATGATCACCAACTCCCGCCCGACGCGCGCGGAGGCGTCCGACGTCGCCAACGCGATCCTCGACGGCGCGGACGCGGTCATGCTGTCGGCCGAGTCCTCGGTCGGTGCCTACCCGATCGAGACCGTCAAGACGATGTCGAAGATCGTCACGGCGGCCGAGGAGGAGCTCCTCTCCAAGGGCCTCCAGCCGCTGGTGCAGGGCAAGAAGCCCCGTACCCAGGGCGGCTCCGTCGCCCGCGCGGCGTGCGAGATCGCGGACTTCCTCGACGCCCAGTCGCTCATCGCCTTCACCCAGTCGGGCGACACCGCCCGCCGCCTGTCCCGCTACCGCGTGACCCAGCCGATCCTGGCCTTCACCACGGACGTGAACACCCGCAACCAGCTCACGCTGAGCTGGGGCGTCGAGTCCTACATCGTCCCGCACGTGGACACCACCGACGCGATGGTCGACCTGGTGGACGGGGAGCTGCTCAAGCTGAACCGCTACAACCAGGGCGACACCATGGTCATCACCGCCGGCTCGCCCCCCGGCGTCCCCGGCACCACCAACATGGTCCGCGTCCACCACCTGGGCGACACCCAGGCCTGACGCACCACCTCTGCCGCACAGAGACCGAGGGCGGCACTCCGGAGCCTTTCAGGGACCCGGGGTGCCGCCCTCGGGCGTCCTGGAGCGCGGAAGGCCCGCTCCCTGTGGGGAGCGGGCCTCTCGTCGGTGCGGGACCGCTACTCCGGCGGGCCCATGTAGTTCTTCAGGCCCGGAACGGTGAGCGTGCCGCCGAACTGGCCGGCCTGGACGACCTTGACGTTCGTGAAGAACGCGAACGGGACGTTCAGGGGCGGCGGGCTGTTCGGGGTGAACTCGATCGGGATCAGACCGAACAGGTTCCCCTTGAGGCTCTCGGTGTACATCGTCACCGTGCCGCCGCGGATCTTGGACGTGGAGCCCGGGCGCGACTTCAGGTGGGCGACGCTCCCCGACTTCCCGACCGTCTGGTACAGGTCCTTGATGTCCAGCGAGTCCGCGGTGAACTTCAGGACCTTCTTGGTCTTGCCGCCGGCCGTCTTCACCTCGACGATGCCGTGGTAGTCCAGGCCGTAGAGGGTCAGCAGCGAGCTGTCGAGGTACCAGGGCTCGTCCGGCAGGAGCGGGACACCCTGCTCCAGCTCGGCGTCGGCCAGGGCCTTGGCGTCGTAGGTCGGGCACGGGAAGGGCTGCTTCCCGTCCGGGTCCTTCGTCTCCTCGTCCTTGGCCTTGTCCTCGTCCTTGGCCTTGTCGTCCGCCTCGGACTTGTCGTCCGCGGCTTCGTCCTCGGCCTTGTCCTTGGCCTCGCCCGTCTCGTTCTTGGGGTCCTTCTCGGTCTTCTTGACCTCCTCGGACAGCTCCTTGACGTCGACACCGGCCTTCTTCGCCGCGTCGCGGATCGCGTCCGCGGCCGGGTCCGGGGTCGGCGTGGCAGCGCCCGACGGGGTGGGCGCGGGCGTCGGGGTCGCCTTCGCCGTCGCGTCCTTGAGGGGCCTGCCGAGCTCGTCGACGAGGTTCTTGAGCGCGTCGCCGACGCCCAGCGGGTCCAGCGGGTTCGTGGACTTGGTCGGCTCCGGAGCCGGCGTCGTGGCCGGGGCCGGGGCCGCGGGCGCGGCCTTCTCGTTCGTCACCGGGGGCTTGGCCGCCGACGGCGAGGTGCTCGGCTTCACCTTCGCGGACCCCGACGCCGACGCGGACGGAGAGGGCGTCGCGCTGGGCGACGTACTCGGCGAAGGCGTCGTCGAGGGCGTGGGGGACGGGGACTTCGACTCGGTCTCCGCGGGTTCGTCGGACCGCGTCACACACGGGCCGGGCGCGAAGGGGATCTCCTTGTCGTCGGCCACCGCAAGCTTCGGCGCCATACCCATCCCGACGAACACGGCCGTCGGCATCGCCGCGAGCGCCATCGTCTTGCCGACGGGTATCTGGATCTTGTTCAGCAGCGACTTCCTGGGCGCCGCGTGGCGCGGCCCCTTCACTACACGGGACTCTGCGCCTGGGGCCACTGCCCGCTGCGTCTCGTCACCCCGCACTGTTCCTCCCGCCATCGGCGTGGGCAGTCGTCTCGCTCGCGTGTGCCGTTTCCGTCCCACGGGGACCCGGAATGCCCTGGGTGCCCATGTCCGACGTCGCCTCCGCCTTGCTCAGTCCGATCACACCCGGCTGCTGCTCGACCATCGGCCGCGCGTCCGTCGGCTGCTCGCCCTCCTCGGCCGGCTGACCCGGCGCCCAGGCCAGGGCGAGCGCGCCGCCGACCATGGAGAGGCTGAAGCCGACGAAGAAACCGCCGAGGTTGGACACCGGGATGGAGACCAGCGCGAGCAGGATCGCGGCCACACCGGCGAAGACGCGGATGGTCGCCTGGAACCAGAGCGCCAGCCCCAGCGTGATCAGCAGTACACCGATGATCAGTGCGCCCGCGCCGCCCGTGGTGGCCATCGCGAGGCTGATGTTGCCCAGCCGGAGGTCCGCGTAAGGGAAGTATGCGATCGGGAAGCCACCGAGGAGCGTGAACAACCCGGCCCAGAAGGGACGGCGACCGCTCCAGGCATGGAAGTGGTAGTACACCACGGTGGGCCAGGCGTCGTCTTCTGCGCGAACGTAAACCGGGGCCTGGGGGTTCATGGACAACAGCTCCCTGGAAACGGTGGTACGGAGAACTCTGTGGAGCCCGGACGGGCGGGGGGCGACGGCTGCCGCCACCCGCCCGTCCGGTCAGACACGGGGACTGATCAGTCCTTGATGTCCTGGTAGCAGGGCTGGTCGCCACCGAGCAGGCGCAGCTTCAGGTTGGGCAGCTTGAAGGTGCCCGCCGTGGTCGCCCACGCCTTCTGCTTCACGTTCGTCAGAATCGCCTTGTCGGCGCGCTGCGAGAACGCGTACGGGCTGGCCACCGTACCGGCCTGCGGCTTGGTCTTGTGGCTCGGGTCGCCCACCGCGACACCGATGTCGAGGTTCTTGAACTCGGCGTCGGTGTCGAGCTCGGCAACATCCAGGTAGATGTTGTCGGCGACGGCCGGCGTGCCCTTGTGACCCGTCCGCAGCTGCAGCGTGATGTTGCCCAGCGGAGTCGGGGTCACCAGCGACTGGCACATGTTGGTGATCTCGGCGTGGCTGAACCCGGAGATGGTGACCGGGTGGTGCGCCGCGTTGCCCTTGAGGTCGTGACCCTCGGCGACGCCGCCGTACTGGATGAGGTTGTCACCGTCGAGCTTGTCGGCCGAGACCTTGAAGTCCTGGCCGGAGACGCTGAAGGACGCCGCGAGGGCGCCCTGCGCCAGACCCACACCGACCGCGGCCGTGGCCGCGATGCTCGGCACCATGACGAGCGCGAAGCGCTTCCATCTGGTACCACCACGAACCTGAGAACTCATTTCGTTCCTCCTTCTCGGACGTACATCTCCGGTCCGGGCCGTGCCCGTCCTGGGATGGGAGAAGTGCTACGTCCTCGGGAAGGAGCGCAGGCGGCCGGGCCGCGGCCGTGCCACGTCCGATACACCGGCGATCACCCCCGAGCGACAACCACTGGGCCACGCGTTCGCGCAACCTGGAGGACAGGCCCCACCGGAGTGGCGGAGACCCCCCTGTCCCACGGCCGGTGCCACTGCCACAGGCCGGCTCGGTGGGGACCCTTCACCGCGGCTCCGAGTGAGCGGCTCTGCGGGAAGGACCGAGCGTCGCCGATCGTGGTCCATTCCAGGCCGGGGCACAAGGGGGTTCGTTACTGGCGGGTAACGGCCAGATAACCTGGGTACGACCCGCCGCCGTCGGGCAGGCACACAGGGTGTTACCCAGGGCCACGACAGAACGGGTGAATGACGAACACACCGGACAGTTCACAGGGTTCGATTTACTGCGAGTAACAGCGACCGCAATTGCCAAGTTTTGGCAAAGTGCGGCCGCTGTTTATCTACGTGTCAACAAATCGTCGGCCGCCCGGCGAGGTGCGGAGGGCGCGCGCCGAGGGGCCCGGAGCGGCCGCGAAGCCGTTCCGGAGCCGGCCTAGAAGAGCACCCGCGCGAGCGCCGTACGCGCCGCGGAGACCCGGGGGTCGTCCGCGCCGATGACCTCGAACAGTTCCAGCAGCCGCAGTCGCACGGCGTCCCGGTCCTCACCGAACGTGACCCGGACGGTGTCCACGAGGCGCCCGAACGCGTCCTCCACATGGCCGCCGACCAGGTCGAGATCGGCCGCGGCGATCTGCGCCGCCGGGTCACGCGGGTTCTCGGCCGCCGCGGCCCGCACCGCCTGCGGGTTCATGTGCTGGACCCGGGCGAGGAGCTCGGCCTGGGCCAGACCCAGCTTGGCTTCCGTGTTGCCGGGGTCGTCCGCGAGCACGTTCTTGTACGCCTGGACCGCGCCGCCGAGGTCACCGGCGTCGAGCGCGACGACGGCCGCCTCCAGCAGGGCGTCGTGCGGGCCGGCCGGGATCTCGTCCGCGGCCGCGCCGCTCGGAGCGACACCCTCCGCGTCCGGGTCCACCTCGATGCCGATGATCCCGAAGCGGTCCTCGGCGACCTGGACGAGCTGGGCGAAGGTCTCGCGGATCTGCTGCTCCGGGACCACACCCTGGAACAGCGGCAGCACCTGACCGGCGACCACGGCGAAGACGGCCGGGATCCCCTGGATCTGGAACTGCTGCATGAGCATCTGGTTGGCGTCGACGTCGATCTTGGCGAGCACGAGGCGACCGTTGGCCTCGATGATCAGCCGCTCCAGCAGCGGGCTGAGCTGCTTGCACGGCTGGCACCACTCGGCCCAGAAGTCCAGGACGACCGGAACCTCTGCCGAGAGCTGGAGCACATCGCGTTCGAAGCCGGCCTCGTCTACGTCGACGACGAGTGCGGACGGCGGCACCGCGCCGGCGGACGGACCCGCCTCGCCGGCCTGGCCCGCCCGGCTCGCCGCTTCGGCGCGAGCCTGCTCGGCCTTGGCCTTGGCCTCGCCGGCCGCCTTCACCGCGGCGAGGTCGACGACGCCGCTCATGGACATGTTTCTGGGCTGCATGCGTACATCCTCCCCCGTGTGCGCGCGCCGACGAAAAAGATCGCGTGAATTGGCCGTGCCGCCGTACTGTCGCGATCGTGATGCTGAACGGCGCCGGGTCCCCACCTGGCGCCTGTAGCTCTTCGCGTGGTTGTCGCTCTTACGCTACGAGCCGTAGCGTAACTCCCCCGGCGGCCCACCGCTCCCCTTCCGGGCCCGTGATCTGAACCACAGCGGCCGGTACGGCTACCGACGGGTATGGTCTCGGCCATGCGCAACCCCAGCCCCGGCCGCACCGGTCGTCCCCGCAGTGCCGCCGCGGACGCCGCGATCCTCGCCGCGACCCGGGACGCGCTGGTCGAGCTGGGCTGGTCGAAGCTGACGATGGGCGACGTATCCGCCCGCGCGGGGGTCGCCAAGACCACCCTCTACCGGCGCTGGGCGGGCAAGAACGAGCTGGTCGTGGACGCCGTCGCGGAGCTCTTCGACGCGCTCGAACTCCCGGACCGCGGCTCCCTCGAAGCGGACATCGAGGGCGTGGTGCTGCAGTTCGCGGAACTGCTGCGGCGCCCGGAGGCCCGTACCGCCCTGATGGCGGTCGTCGCCGAGTCCACCCGGGACGAGGCCCTGCGCGACCGGATCCGGTCGGCGATCGTGGACCGGCAGAAACGTCTCGTCGTACTGGGTCGCGAACGGGCCCAGGCCCGCGGCGAACTCCCCTACGAGGAGGACGAGTCCCTCGCGGGCCGCACCACGGACCTGATCTTCGACGTGATCGCCGGCACGGTGGTGCACCGCGCCCTGGTGAGCTCCGAACCGGTGGACGAGGTCTGGGTGGCCACCTTCACGGCCCTCCTGATGCACGGCCTCCAGGGCCCGGCCGCGGCCTGACCCCGGCTCAGCGGGGTCCGGCCCGGCGGATCCGGCCGTACAGCTCCTCGTACCGGGGGTTGTGCCCGGGCCAGGGTCGCCGGCCGGGCCAGGACGCCCAGCGCAGGGCGTCCGCCTCCTCGGCGGGGCGCAGCGCGGCCGCCACGAGCGCGGCGCGTGCCACCTCCGCCCCGGCCGTCCGGAAGCCGATGTCCCAGGAGTCCACTTCGTGCCATCCCCCGTCCGTGAGCAGCACGGCCGCCGCGACGCCGTCCAGCCCCAGCTCGATCCCCGCACGTACGGCCGGCAGGAACTCGGCGGGCAACCGCCGCTCGGGGACCAGGTTCACGATCTCCGTCCGACCGTCGGGGCCCGGAGGCTCGAAGTCGGCCACGAGGTGTGCGTAGTAGCCCCCGCAGCCGCCCTTGTTCATCACCACGCGCGCGCTGATGCCCCGTACGGGAGCAGGAAGGCCGGTCATGGCGCCACCGTACGGGCGCCACGACCGGCCGTCTCACACAGGCGGGGCTAGAAGCCCGGCGGCTCGGTGTAGGTGCCCCACTCGTCGCGCAGGACGTTGCAGATCTCGCCCATCGTGGCCTCGGCCCGTACCGCGTCCAGCATGGCCGGGATCATGTTCGACCCGTCCCGGGCGGCGTCCAGCATCGCCTTCAGCGCCGCGTCCACCTTGACGTCGTCGCGGAGGGCCTTGCGGGCCGCCAGCTCCCGCACCTGGACGGTCTCCACCTCGTGGCTGACCCGGAGGATCTCCAGGTCCCCGGTGACCGACCCGTGGTGCACGTTGACGCCGACGACGCGCTTGTCGCCCTTCTCCAGGGACCGCTGGTACTGGAAGGCCGACTCGGCGATCTCCCCGGTGAACCAGCCGTCCTCGATGCCGCGCAGGATGCCCGAGGTGATCGGCCCGATCGGGTGCTGCCCGTCCGGGTGGGCGCGCAGTCCGCGCTCCTTGATCTGCTCGAAGATCTTCTCGGCGTCGGCCTCGATGCGGTCGGTGAGCTGCTCCACGAACCAGGAACCGCCCAGCGGGTCCGCCACGTTGGCGACGCCGGTCTCCTCCATCAGCACCTGCTGGGTGCGCAGGGCGATCTCGGCCGCCTGCTCGCTGGGCAGGGCGAGGGTCTCGTCCAGGGCGTTGGTGTGCAGGGAGTTCGTGCCGCCGAGCACGGCCGCGAGGGCCTCCACGGCGGTGCGTACGACGTTGTTGTAGGGCTGCTGCGCGGTCAGCGAGACACCGGCGGTCTGGGTGTGGAAGCGCAGCCACATGGACTTGTCGCTCTTCGCACCGTAGACCTCCTTCATCCAACGGGCCCAGATCCGGCGCGCGGCGCGGAACTTGGCGATCTCCTCGAAGAAGTCGAGGTGCGCGTCGAAGAAGAAGGACAGGCCGGGCGCGAAGTCGTCGACGTCCATGCCGCGCGAGAGGCCCAGCTCCACGTAGCCGAAGCCGTCGGCGAGGGTGTACGCGAGCTCCTGCGCGGCCGTGGCCCCGGCCTCGCGGATGTGGTAGCCGGAGACGGACAGCGGCTTGTAGGCCGGGATGCCCTTCGTGCAGTACTCCATGAGGTCGCCGATGAGGCGCAGGTGCGGCTCGGGTTCGAAGAGCCACTCCTTCTGGGCGATGTACTCCTTGAAGATGTCGGTCTGGAGCGTGCCGTTGAGGACGGCGGGGTCCACTCCCTGCCGTTCGGCGGCGACCAGGTACATGCAGAAGGCGGGGACGGCCGGACCCGAGATCGTCATCGAGGTCGTGACGTCACCGAGCGGGATGTCCTTGAACAGGACCTCCATGTCGGCGGCGGAGTCGATGGCGACCCCGCAGTGGCCCACCTCGCCGAGGGAGCGGGGGTCGTCGGAGTCGCGCCCCATGAGGGTCGGCATGTCGAAGGCGACGGAGAGCCCGCCGCCGCCGGCGGCCAGGATCATCTTGTAGCGCTCGTTGGTCTGCTCGGCGTTCCCGAACCCGGCGAACTGCCGGATGGTCCAGGTCCGCCCGCGGTACCCGGTGGCGTGGAGCCCGCGGGTGTACGGGTACTCGCCCGGCCACCCGATGCGCTCGAAGCCCTCGTACGCGTCGCCGGGGCGGGGACCGTAGACCGGTTCGACCTCGTCGCCGGAGAGCGTGGTGAAGTCTGCCTCGCGCTTGCGGGCCTTGTCATAGCGGGCCTGCCAGCGACGGCGGCCTTCCTCGATGGCGTCAGCGTCCATACCCATGAATTTACTAGGACGTCCTAGTAAATGTCGATGGCAAACCCCCGGGGACTCGCCCCGGGGGTGGGTGACGCTCGCCTCGTACGGGGCGGGGATCAGGCCTTGGCGGTCGCGAGCGAGTCGTCGACCAGCGGTTCCACCTCGGCGCGGACCTTGCGCTCGACGAAGAAGGCGGCCACCGGAATCGTTCCGCTGAGCATGACCCAGAGCATCTTGCCGAAGGGCCACCTGGCCTTGGAGCTCAGGTCGAAGGCGAAGACCAGATAGATCATGAAGAGCACACCGTGGGCCTGCGAGACCACGAAGGTCAGGTCGGCGCCGGTGTCGAAGCCGTACTTCGCCACCATGCAGGCACAGAGGATCAGGAGCATGACCGCGGTCACGTAGGCCATGGCGCGGTAGCGGGTCAGCACGCTTCGTTTCATGCCGACGAGCCTAGCCGTCCGTTTTGCTCGATCTTGACGCGGCCCCGGGGGCGGCCCGGCGGTGGCCCGGGGGCGGCTCGGGACCGGGCCTCACTCCTGGAAGTCCGCCGCGGCCACGCGCAGCGGGCGCAGCAGCGCGAAGATCTCCCCGCACTCCTCGGCGTCGTACGTGCCGAGACCGAAGTCGACGGCCATCAGGTCCTTCGTGGCGGCCTCGACGACCTCGCGGCCCTTCTCCGTGATGGAGGCGAGGGTGCCGCGGCCGTCGTTCGGGTTGGGCCGCTTGGCGACCAGTCCGGACCTCACCAACCGGTCCACGGTGTTGGTCACCGAGGTCGGGTGGACCATCAGTCGCTCGCCGATCTTGGACATCGGCAGTTCGCCGGCCTTGGAGAAGGTGAGCAGCACCAGTGCCTCGTACCGGGCGAACGTGAGCCCGTACGGCTTGACGACCGCGTCGACCTCGCCGAGCAGGATCTGGTGCGCGCGCATGATCGAGGTGATCGCGGCCATCGAGGGCACGGGTCCCCAGCGCTGCTGCCAGAGCTCGTCGGCGCGGGCGATGGGATCGAAGGGAAGGCTGAGCGGCTTGGGCACGCGTCCGACCCTACCGGGAGGTCACTTCACGGCGAGGGCCGTCTCATCCCTCAGTCGTTCCTCCTGCCGGGCGGCGGACCGGAGTTCGGCCAGGAGCAGCAGGACGACCCCGGTGCCGAGGATCCCGGCGCCCGTGACGACCTCGTGCACCGGGCGGAATTCGGCCGCCAGGCCGGCCAGGGCCATGCCGACCCCCTGGAGGGTCATCATGCCGGTGCTGAGCAGGGTCATCGCCCGGCCGCGCAGCTCGTCGGGGACGGCGTCGACGTACCACTGGTCGAGCCCGAGGGTGTAGGCGTGCGCCAGCCCGGCGAGCAGCAGGGCGGCGAGCACCACGGGCAGACCCGGCCGGACCGCGAAGAGGAGGAGCGGCAGCAGCCCGGCGGAAGCGAGCGGGATCACGATCCGCGAGCGCGTTCGGGCGGTGAGGGCCGAGCCGGCCCAGAGCTCCCCGGCGATGGTGCCGACGGGCATGGCGCACATCATCAGGCCCAGCGCCGCGGTGCCGACGCCGATGCCGTCCGCGTACGGGGCGAGCAGCGCCTCGGGGGCGACGAGGAAGACGGGCGGCAGCCAGAACAGCAGCATCAGCGCCCGCAGCCGGCGCCGGCCGAGGACGGCGCGCACTCCGGCGAGCGGGGAGGTACGGGCACCGCCGCGGGCGGGGCGGCCGCGCGTGCCCAGTCGCAGCAGCAGCGCGGAGCCGAGGAAGCCGGCGGCGGTGAGGGCGATGGCGGCGCGCGGCGCGAGCACGGTGAGCAGCAGCCCGCCGAGGCCGAAGCCGACGAGCTGGGCACTCTGGGCGACCATGCGCATCAGCGAGCGGCCCAGGACGAAGGTGTCGCCGGTACCGAGGATGTCGGCGAGGGAGGCGTTGCGCGTGCCCTGGAACAGCGGCGCCACGAAGGCCATGGCGCAGCGCAGGACGAGGAGCACGGCGACGGGCGTGCCCGGCGCCACCATGGCGGCCGCGCAGAGCGCGCAGAGGAGGTCGCAGGCGACGAGCACCCGGCGAGCGGGGTGGCGGTCGGCGATCCCGGCGAGCAGGGTGCCGCCGAGGACGTAGGGGAGGAAGCCGAGGGCGAAGGTGAGCGCGCTCATCAGGGGTGAGCCGGTGGCCCGGAAGACGAGGACGGACAGCGAGATCTCGGCGACGACCAGGCCGAGCACGGACAGCAGGTGGGCGGCGAAGACGGAGCTGAACTCACGGACACGGAACACGGAGCGGTAGCCCGGTGGCGGTGCGGACCGCCCGGGCGCCTGGTGTGCGGCTGGCATGGGCCCAGCGTCCCGAGCCCACCCCCGGGGCTCCAGAGATTCGCCTGTGGCCGAATGTCGGGGCAGAGTACGTCGTCGGCCGTCTCGAAGAAGAGGAGGGAGAGCGCCGGTATGGGACTGCACCACCACTTCGGGCACGAGGACCTGCTGCGGTGCCGGTTCGCGCTGTCGCCCGCCTGGGAGACGCAGGAGGCGGTGCGCGTACTGAAACTCACGGAGCGACAGGGCTACCACCTGCCCTGGCTGCGGCGGATCCGTGCCGCCGCCGACGGGCTGGACCTGCGGCCCCTGTGGCTGCTCATGCCGCTCCGGGGGCACAGCGTGGACTTCATCGGGCCACCGCCGAGCGGACCGGGGGTCTCCTTCGAGGAGGAGCTCGCGCTGATCCGCGGGGCGGATCCGGCCGCGGCGCGCGAGGACATCCGCAAGTCGCTGGCCAGTACGCGCGGCGCCCTCGACAGCGACCTGGGCCGGTCGCTGCTCGCCGATCCGGCCCGGGCCGTACGCGACCTGGCCGATCTGCTGGAGCGGGCCTGGAGCCTGCTGATCGAGCCGCACTGGCCGCGGCTGCGGGCCCTGCTGGAGGCGGACATCCTCTTCCACTCGCGCCGCCTCGCCGCCGGCGGTCTCCAGGCCCTCTTCGACGGGCTGCACCCGAGCCTCGCCTGGGATCCCGCCTCCCTCACCCTGACCATCGAGCGGCCCACCAGTCACCACGAGCGCGTCCTGGGCGGCCAGGGGCTGCTCCTGATGCCGAGCGCCTTCATCTGGCCGGGGATCGCGGGCGGCTTCGACCCGCCCTGGCAGCCCACCATCGTCTACCCGGCCCGCGGGATCGGCGCCCTGTGGACCCCCGCCCGGGAGAACACCCCCGACGCGCTCGTCCGGCTGCTGGGCCGGGGCCGGGCCGCGGTGCTGTGCGCGCTGGAGGAACCGGCCTCCACCACGGCGCTGGCCCATCGGCTCGGTCTGGCGCCGTCCACGGTCTCGGCCCACCTGGGGGTGCTGCACGACGCGGGGCTGCTCATCTCCGCCCGCCACGGCCACCAGGTCCGCTACGAGCGCACCCCGCTGGCGATCGCGCTCACCACGGGCGACCCCGCCCGCTGAGCCTCGCCGCCCGGTGTCGCACAGCCATGCCCACTACCGGACATGTCAACATATCCCGGTATCTCGCTCCGCTGCCCGACCCTTCGTCCCGAGGAAGCCGGATGCCCTCCGCCGCTCGCAGGCCGCGTTTTCGCGCCACCGCCCCCGTCCTCGGCCTCCTCGCGCTCCTCGCCGCGGCCCCCGCCTGCGGCGGTGAACCCGCGCCCGAGCCGGGCACCCCCGCCGCCACGCCCGCGGCGCCCTCCCCCGTGGTCGCCGCCGAGGAGTCCCCGTTCTGGGTGGACCCGCGCAGCGACGCCGCCCGGCAGGTCGCCGCCTGGGAGGCGGCCGGCCGCGACAGCGACGCCCAGGTGTTGCGCCGGATCGCGGACCGCCCGCTCACCCTGTGGGGTCCGAGCGGCGACCCCGGCCCCGAGATCCGCCGGGCCCGGGCGGGGGCGCGGGCCACCGGACGGACCCTGCTGCTGGCCGCGTACAACATCCCGTACCGGGACTGCGGGCAACACTCGGCCGGTGGCGCTCCGGACGCCACCGCCTACCGGAGCTGGATCGGCGCCTTCGCCGACAACATCGAGGACACCAAGGCCGTCGTGGTCCTGGAGCCGGACGCCATCGCGCACATCATCGACGGCTGCACCCGACCCGAGCACCACGCCGAGCGCTACCAGTTGCTCTCCGAGGCCGTCGACCGACTGAAGAGGAACCGCAACACCAAGGTCTATCTGGACGCCGGCAACCCGGCCTGGATCCCCAACCCGATGGATCTCGTCGAACCCCTCTTCAAGGCGGGCCTGGAACGGGCCGACGGCTTCGCCCTCAACGTCTCCAACTTCCAGCCCGACGCGGCCGCCCGGGCCTACGGCGCGAAGATCTCCCGGGGCACGAGCGGCAAGCACTTCGTCATCGACACCAGCCGCAACGGGGACGGACCGCTGCCCGGCGACCGCGCCCAGGCCTGGTGCAATCCGCCGGGTCGCGCCCTCGGGGCGCCGCCGACCGACCGGACGGGCGACCCGCTCGTCGACGCGTACCTCTGGGTCAAGCGGCCCGGCGAGTCCGACGGGGCCTGCCGAGGCGGCCCGTCGGCCGGCACCTGGTGGCCGGACTACGCCCTGGGGCTGGCCCGCCGCGCCAGGCGATGACCACGGGGCCGCCGGCTACGGGACCACCGGCCGCGGGGCCTTGACCTGGAGCCACTTCGCCACCGACGGCGTCCCCTCCGCGTCGGTCACGAACAGCATGTACCAGCCCGGCGGCACCAGCGTCGGGTCCCGCGGCACCTCGACCGTGACCGAGCGGTCCGCCTTGGTCAGCCCGAGCTCGATCGAGCGCTGCTCCACGTCCGTGGTGTGCGTGACCGCGCTCGGCCGCATCAGGCGGGCCCGTGCGATCCGTTCCGGGTGCGCGGTGGCGAAGGTGGCCCGCCCGGCCGCGTCGGGCTCGTCGGGCCCCTCGCCCAGGACCGGCCGCCGGGCCGGGTCCCGGTAGAGGTAAGGGGGCGAGTACACCTCCATCCGGTGCTCGAACCTGCCGAGCCGGGTGTTGTCCTTGTCGGCGAAGAGTGGGTCCGAACCGAAGGTCGCCACCCGGCCGTCGGGCAGCAGCAACGCCTCGGAGTGGTAGTTGCGGCCCACCGTCGGATCGGCGGCGGCCACGAAGGTGTCGGTGCGCGGGTGGTAGAACTGCGCCTTGTGGATGTCGCTGGCGCTGCGGCCGCGGTAGTCGGCGGACCCGCCCGTGGTGAAGACCGAGTCGTCCGGCAGCAGCACGCTGCTCAGGTAGCGGGTGGCGCGCGGCAGTCGCGCCGAGGTCCGGAAGACCGGGTTCTCCTCCTTCAGGTCCACGATCGCGGTGCGGCTGGAGGAGAGCTTGGACTCGCCGACCCCGCCGCCGCCGAGGACCATCACCTTCTGGTCCTGGGCGGGCGCGAGCAGGAGCGAGGAGGAGGTCTCCAGCCGGTCCGGCTCCGTGAGCCCGCCGACCTTCCTGAACTCGTTGGTCGTCAGGTCCCACACGCCCGGCTCGCGGCCCTTGGTCTTGGGGCCGTAGCCCGCGTTGGAGCCGGTGTAGAGGAGCTTGCCGCCCTGCATGAGGAAGAGCGCGGGATAGGTCGGGAAGTAGTGGAAGGGGGCCTTCGACCACTTCTTCGTCTGCGGGTCGTAGTACTCGTTGTCGCCGGGCACCACGTCACCCACGTCGTTGAGCCCGGAGACCGCGAGTACCCGCCCGTCCTGCAGGGTCACGAGGGTCGGGTACCAGCGGGCGTCGCTCATCGGGTCGACGCGGAGGTACTTCTCCGCCTCCGGGTCGAACTCGTACGCCGACCTGATGCCCTGGAAGTCCTGCTTGTCGGCGCTCAGTCGCTCCGCGAGCCCGTAGACGTTGTCGGCGTCCTTGCCGGTCAGCCCCACCACCTCGTACTGCGCGGCCTCCGTCGTCAGACCCGCCGCGCCCGGCTTCACCACCTCCACGAAGACCCGTGACTCGGCGGCGACCACGGTGGTCCGCCACGGCATGACCTGCCCGCCGCGCCCGTAGGTGATCTCGAACTTCTTCCGGGCCTTCGGCACGACCACGTCGAACTTCGCCTCGTACTCCACCCCGGACGGGGAGCGGAACCGGGTGCCCTTGCGCAGCTTGACGCTCTTGTCGGGATTCTCGTTCTTGACCCGCATCCGGCCGCCCGCCCGGGTGACCTTCCCGTGCAGGACCTCGTAGCGGGCGGTCCCACCGGCCACCAGCAGGCGCCCGTCGGGCAGCTGGCTGTGCCCGGCGCAGAAGAAGTCCTCCGGGGTCGGGATCTTCTTGAAGCTGTTGTGCTCCGGGTCCCACAGGACGGTCTCGAAGGTGCCCTTGTCGAAGTTCTTCTGGTTGTTGCCGCTGCCGGCGATGAGCAGCACCTTGCCCGTGTGCAACAGGGCCGCGTGCATGGCGTTGATCCGGTACTCCTCGGGGAGCCCGACCAGGCCCCACGACCCGTACCGCATCCGGTAGCCGGTCCGCCCGATCTTGTACGAGTGGTACTTGTCCTCGGCGAAGGAGATCGCGGCGGGTGCGTTGAGCGCGACGAGCACCAGCACGGCCGCGGCGCCCAGGGCGGTCTTCTTGAACTTCTTCGACGGCCGGTGGTCCATGCTCAGTTCCCTCCTGTCGCGCGGACGTACGCCGGCTCCTCACCCGGCTCGGAGCCCGGGTCCGTCCCGCCCCCGGACGCCGACCGGCCGCGCGTCACGCACCACACGGCGACCGGGGCGAGCGCGATGGCCAGGGCCAACACCGCCCAGACGCGCATGGCGACGTGTGTGTGCTCGAAGCGGACGGACGCCATCAGCGAGGCGATCAGGACGGCTGCCCAGAAGAGGTGGATGCGGAAGGTGGCCGGCCGGTCGGGGCTGGCGTCCCCGCCCTTGGGGGTGACGACGAAACGGCCCTCGGTGCGGAGCACCGCCGAGCCGAGCGACCTGAGGTAGACGGGGGCGCAGACCGCGGACAGGGCCATGCCGGCGACGCCGCCGGAGCCCTCCGGTTCGTGGGGCGAGACGTTGTGGCGGCGGTTCCACAGGTAGAGGCCCACCTGGAGGGCGGCCGCGTCGGCGTAGAGCATCAGCCAGACCTTGGAGGAGACCTGGGTGCCGGAGGCGCCGAACCAGAGGAAGAGGGCGCAGCTGAGGATGCCGAGCAGCCAGTTCACCGCGGTCATCGGGTAGTAGACGAGCATCAGCGTGTAGGTGAGCCGGCGCCCGGCGGGCATCGTGAAGAGGCTCTTGCGGTACTGCTTGAACAGGGTCTCGTAGGTGCCCCGCGACCAGCGCAGCTGTTGGGTGAAGAGGTCCGTCCAGGAGGCGGGGCCCTCGCCGACGGCGAGTACGTCGGGGGTGTAGACGGAACGCCAGAACCGCCCCGTGGCCGGGTTCCGGCTGCGGTGGAGCTCGAAGCCGGTGGCCATGTCCTCGGTGATGGAGTCGTAGAGCCCGCCGATCTGCCGCAGGGCGCTGATCCGTACCGCGTTGTTGGTGCCGACGAACATGGGGGCGCCGTACCGGTTGCCGGCGCGCTGGATCAGGGCGTGGAAGAGGTACTGCTGGGACTCGGCGGCCTTGGTGACGGCCTCGGTGTAGTTGCCGTAGACCTGCGGGCCGACGACGAAGGCGATGTCGGGGTCGCGGAAGAAGCCGAGCATCCGCTCCAGATAGTTCGCGAGCGGGACGTGGTCGGTGTCGACGGAGGCGAAGAACTCGTACTCGTCGCCGTGCCGCGCCAGCCAGGAGTTGTAGTTGCCGTGTTTGGTCCTCGCCCGGTGGGGGCCCGCGGCCGTGTTCCACTCGGGCACGCCCTTGCGGGTGAAGTGCCGTACGCCGAGCCGCGCGCACAGCGCCCGTGCCTCGGGGTCGTCGCCCTCGTCCAGCAGCCATACGTCCAGCGGCCCGTCGTGGCGGACCCGCCGCGCACCCTGGAGGGTGGCCCGCACCATGGCGAGGGGCTCCTTGCCGGGGACGTAGGTGGTCAGGAACGCGACGCGGGTGCCGGGCTCGGCCGGTACGGGGACGGGGTCGCGGGCGACCATCGTGGCGTGGGCGATCGAGACCACGTTGACCAGGGTGAACAGCATGATCAGCGCGAGGGAGCAGAGCATCGTGGCATCGAGGACGACCAGCCACCGGGTGGCGCCCTCCCGGACGGTCCGGTGGCTGGGCCAGACCAGGTAGAGCAGCAGGCCGGCCGCGGCCACCGGGGCGAGGGTCATGAGGGCGATCGCCCGTATTCGGGTGCGGATCTCCTCGCGCGAGAGCAGGGAGCGGTACTGGACCCGGTGGACGCCGTCGGGGCCGGGGGTCGGCCGCGCGAACGGACCGGCGAGTCGGCTGTGCGTCTCGTAATCGAAGCGTTCCGGCGCCACGGTCCCTCCCGGAGCTCGATCCCGAGGCTGATATCCCCACGAAAGGGGACGGCCTCGGTCGTGTCGAGCAGGGCTCGGCCGACCGGGCGGTCCTTCCTCGGGTCGGGGGCGGTAGGGCCGTACGGGTGATGCGCGCGGCCGGCTCGGGCGGCGCGGCCGGATCAGCGGGTGCCGCGCCGCAGGCCGTGCCGCACCGCGCGCCGACCGAGGGATCCGAGGCCTTCCAGCATCGTGGCCAGCCCGGCGAGCTGCTCCAGTGCGGCGAGCGCGCTGCCGGCGCCCTGCGGGTCCACCCCTTCGTACAGCTCGATGCCGATGAAGGAGGCGGCCGTGGCCCGCGCCAGCCCGGCCGGGTCGGCGTACCCGTCCAGCGGGGTCGCCGCCAGCAACCGGGTGAGGACCTTCTCCAGCTCCTCGACCCACAGTCCGAGCCCGTCGGCGGTGGCGGCGGCGAGGACGGGCGAGGACTGCCCGGCGGCCAGCAGTTGCCCGAGCAGGGCGACGTTCCCCGCGGCCCGTTCCTCCTCGTGCATGGCGCGGGCGAACTCCAGCAGTTCGGCGAGGCTGCCCAGGGCGGCGAGCCGCTCGCGGTAGCGGGCCACCCGCTGCTCGGCGCCGTACCGGCAGGCCGCGGCGAGCAGCTCGTCCACGGAGCCGAAGTGGTAGAAGATCAGGCCCTGTCCCACCCCGGCGGTGGTCGCGATGGTGCGGGCGGAGGCTTTGGCGACGCCCTGCTCGGCCAGGGTGCGCAGGGCTCCTTCGAGCAGCTTCTCCTTGGTCGCGGCGCTCATGCCCGGACCTCCTCGCGGACCGGCCGCAGGTCGCCGCGGACCCCGTGGGAGCGGACGTCCACGTACTGCGCGGTGAAGGATCCCTCGTAGCCGAAGAGCGGTCCGAAGCGGCGGTTGACCACCCGTACCCGGATCCGGAACCGGCCTGTGGCGTCGTCGAAGGATTCGCGGACCTCGGCGTCGCCGCCGATCAGGTCGGGGACGCGGACGTCGACGGGGCCCTCGCGGAAGCGGTGTTCGCCGGAGCGGATGAGCAGCGAACCATCGGGCTCGGCGCTCATGTGGAGGTCGCTGGCGAGGTGTTGGTGGGTGCCGAGGTAGTCGAGGACGCAGTCACGCTCGGGACTGTGGACCATCGTGGCGTCGAAGCGGTGGGCCGCGCCGGGCAGCTGGAAGGTCCGTACGAAGGTGACGGTCTCACGCCCGAAGGAGTCGAGGTAGGGGAGGTTCTCGATGACGAAGGGGACGTTCCGCCCTTCGCGCGGCACCAGGATGTTCCGCGTGCCGCCGAGCCGGAGGAAGGGCTTCACATAACCGGGCCCGTGCCATATCCGCTCCATGGTGCCGCGGCCGATGCAGCCCTCGCCGCTCGCGAGCCCCACCGAGAAGCGGCGCCGGAGCTGCGGGTGCAGACGGTCGAACTCGGCGCCCATGTGGGCCCGGAAGATGGAGGTCATGACGGCTCCAGGGTGCTGAGCAGGCGGGGTGCGCGGGCGGGGGTGCGTCCGGGCGGGGTGCGCAGGCAGCGGCGGGCGGCGGGGGTGCCGGGCAGCGGGGGCAGCAGGAGAGCGGCGGCCAGGACCACCAGGGCGGCCGGCAGCGGCGCGTACACCAGGGCGGCCACGACCGGAAGGGCGCGCAGGACGCTCTCGCCGATCGCGCGGGCGAGGGCGCGGCCCGGGGTGGTCCCGCGCTCGCACCACAGCCGCAGCCGGTCGAAGGACCAGGCGGTGGCCCAGCCCATGAGCGGGCGGAAGACCGACCGGTCGGCGAGGGACCCGAAGCGCCCCCAGCGCGGGCGGTAGTCGTAGCCGGTGAGGAAGCGGATCCCGTCGGGGCCCGGGACGTAGCGCCAGTAGCCGCTGCCCTCGGCGAGCAGGGACAGCGGGTGCTCCGAGGCGAACCGCAGGGCGGAGACCCGGGTGCCGTCGGCCCGGTGGCGTTCCCCGGCGGAGATCCCGGTCCCGTCGACGGAGAGGAACGGCAGTACGCGGGTCGCGTACCGGAACCGCTGGGGCTCTCCCTCGGCGCGCGGGAGGTAGCCGATGGAGGTGAACCGCAGGTCCCACCGCTGGTGCTGGGCCGGGTCCTGGCTGCGCTCCCAGAGCTCGTCCATGTCGACCCGGATCCGCGTCTCGACGTACAGGCCCATCTCCACCCCCAGCGCCTCGTGTTGAGCGATCGCTCAACCGGCACCTTAGGGGAATTTGAGCGATCGCTCAAACGACCTCCGCCGGCTCCCCGGGAACGCGAAAGCGCCCCCGGCCTGCGGGCCGGGGGCGCTTTCGGAAGTACCGGCGGAAATCGGGCCGGTGAGGGCGGTTCAGCCCTCGGCCAGGTGCCGCTCCACCGTCTCGACCTTGGAGGTGATCCCGTCGTGGACCCCGGGGCGGATGTCGGCCTTGAGGATGAAGGAGACGCGCGGCGCCCGCTCCTCGACGGCGGCCACCGCGCGCCGGACCACGTCCATGACCTCGTCCCACTCGCCTTCGACGGTGGTGAACATCGCGTCGGTGCGGTTCGGCAGCCCGGACTCGCGGACCACCCGGACCGCGTCGGCGACGTACTCGCCGACCTCTTCACCGACCCCCAGCGGGGTCACCGAGAACGCGACGATCATGCCTGGGCCGCCTCACGCGCGACGCGGGCCGCCACCACGCTGTCCGACTCTTCCCGCTTGAGCAGCTTGTCGCCGTAGAGGCCGCCCAGGGGCACCACGGAGAGGAAGAAGAAGAACAGGACCTTCTTGAAGGGCCACTTCGCCTTGTACCAGACGTCGAGCAGCAGCACCCCGTAGATCATGAACAGGATCGCGTGCAGAAAGCCCAGCGGCATCAGCAGGTAGTCGATGTCCGAGATCCGGCTCAGCAGCGAGCCGAAGATCAGCAGGGCCGGGAACGACAGCGCCTCCGGGACGGAGACGAGGCGCAGTCGGTGCAGGGCGGAGGCGGTCTTGATGTCCACGGGGAACCTTCGGGCTGGAGGCCAGGGTCCTTCCCAGTGTCTCAGCCGCTTTGCGGGATCTTGACCCGACCCCTCGCCCGCCGCGACCTCCACGGACGGGGTGCGGTCGCGCCGATATCACCCGGGTGTGGCATATATCGTCCACAGGGCCCTGTTCGGGGTCGCCCGGTGCCGATAACGTCTTCCCGTGGCTCAGTTCCGACTCCAAGGCAGCAAGGTGCTGGCCGTCGACCTGACCGGGGACGCCGTGAAAGCGAAGAACGGCTCCATGGTCGCGTACGACGGGCAGATGGCCTTCAAGAAGATGACCGGCGGCGGCGAAGGCCTCCGCGGCATGGTGACCCGCCGGCTGACCGGCGAACAGATGACAGTGATGGAAGTGCAGGGGCACGGCACCTGCTTCTTCGCCGACCGCGCGAGCGAGATCAACCTGGTGAACCTGCGCGGCGAGAAGCTCTACGTCGAGTCCAGCAACCTGCTGTGCACCGACGCCGGTCTGCGGACCGGCACGACCTTCACCGGCCTGCGTGGTGCGACGACGGGCAACGGCCTGTTCACCACGACGGTCGAGGGTTCGGGCCAGGCCGCGATCATGTCCGACGGGCCGGCCGTGGTGCTGCGCGTGAGCGCCCAGTACCCGCTGTCCGTCGACCCCGGCGCCTACATCGCGCACACCGGCAACCTCCAGCAGTCCTTCCAGTCCGGTGTGAACTTCCGCACACTCATCGGCGAGGGCTCCGGCGAGGCGTTCCAGATCCGCTTCGAGGGCGAGGGCCTGGTCTACGTGCAGCCCAGCGAGCGCAACACCGTCGGGGGCGACATCTGATGCCGTTCCGCGAGATCAACTCGAAGATGGTCGAGGCCCAGGTGATCCCGGGTCAGAAGATGTACAGCCAGCGCGGCGCCATGCTCGCGTACCGCGGCGAGGTCTCCTTCACCCCGAGCCTGACCGGCGGTCAGGGCGGGGTCATGGGCATGATCGGGCGCCGCGTGGCGAACGAGCAGACCCCGCTGATGGCGGTCGAGGGCAGCGGCACCGTGATGTTCGGCCACGGCGGCCACCACATCCAGGTGATCAACCTGACGGGCGAGACGCTCTACGTCGAGGCCGACCGGCTGCTCGCCTTCGACGGCACCCTCCAGCAGGGCACGATGTTCATGGGCTCCCAGGGCGGGGTCATGGGCATGGTCCGCGGCCAGGTGACCGGCCAGGGCCTCTTCACCACCACCCTCAAGGGCCACGGCTCCGTCGCCGTGATGGCCCACGGCGGGGTCATCGAGCTGCCGATCACCCCGCAGCGCCCGATCCACGTGGACCCGCAGGCGTACGTCGCCCACCACGGTGACGTGCGCAACAAGCTTTCCACCGCCCTCGGCTGGCGGGACATGGTGGGGCGCGGCTCGGGCGAGGCGTTCCAGCTGGAGCTGTCCGGCCAGGGCGCGGTGTACGTACAGGCCTCCGAGGAGAAGCTGTGAACTTTGGCCCTGTGACCGGCGGACCGGGCGGCCCGACGGTCTTCGACCCGTACACGCTGCCCTCCGACGACAACGTGAACGCGTACACCTTCTGCGTGGAGCTCAAGGGGAGCCAGTGGTTCCTGCAGAAGGGGAAGATGATCTCGTACTACGGGAACATCGACTTCAACGGCATCGGCAACGGCCGCTTCGACCGCCTGCTGCGCAGCAGCTTCCACTCGCCGCTGCACGCGAGCGACTGGGTGGTCGCCGAGGGCTCGGGCAAGATGCTGCTGGCCGACCGGGCCTTCGACGTGAACTCGTACGACCTGGACAAGGGCAACCTGACGATCCGGTCGGGCAACCTGCTCGCGTACCAGCCCTCGCTCGCCCTGAAGCAGTCGATCGTCCCGGGTTTCCTGACGCTGATCGGAACCGGGAAGTTCGTGGCGGCGTCCAACGGACCGGTGGTGTTCATGGAGCCGCCGCTGCGCGTGGACCCGCAGGCGCTGGTGGGCTGGGCCGACTGCCCTTCGCCGTGCCACCACTACGACCACGGATACATGACGGGCGTGATGGGCGGACTGCGCTCGCTGACCGGCATCGGGGGCAGCTCGGGCGAGGAGCACCAGTTCGAGTTCGTCGGCGCGGGGACGGTGCTGCTGCAGTCGTCGGAGATGTTGATGGCGGAGCAGGCGATCGGCACGGTCGGCGCCGGGGCGGCCACGGGCAACGCGCAGGGCGTTCCGGGGGCCGGTCAGGGTCCGATGGGGCAGCTGGGTGTGCCGCGGATGCCGGGACAGCTGGGTGATCTCCAGCGCCGCCTCGGACTGTGATCCCCTGACCTGAGATTTTTGTACGCAATTCAACTTTTTAGGTAGAGTTCATTCATGGAGACCATGGAGACCCAGACGGCCGCCCTCCCCCAGAGTCCGTCCGGGGGCACCCGCTGGCTGACCGATGCCGAGCAGTGCGCCTGGCGCACCCACCTGGACGTCAGCCGGCTGCTGATGCACCAGCTGGAAAAGGACCTCCAGCCCTTCGGACTCACCAACAACGACTACGAGATCCTCGTGAACCTCTCGGAGTCGCAGGACCACCGGATGCGGATGAGCGATCTCGCGACCGCCACGCTGCAGTCCAAGAGCCGACTGTCGCACCAGATCACGCGCATGGAGACGGCCGGCCTGGTCCGCCGGGTGAACTGCGAGTCCGACCGCCGCGGCCTGTACGCGGTCCTCACGGACGAAGGCATGGAGACGATGCGCCGGGTCGCCCCGCACCACGTGGCGTCCGTCCGCCGGCACTTCATCGACCTGCTGCCGCCGGAGGCCCTGGCGGCGCTGCGCGCCTCGCTGACCCCGGTCGCGGAGCACCTGCGCGACAACCGCGGCAGGGCCTGAGGTCGGGGCCGAGCCGTCCGGACCGCGCGCACTCGTCGCGCCCCGGACGGCCATCGGCCTGACAATGGCTGGGAACGCTCGCTGCCGGCCCTTGCCCGTCGGGCCGGCCTGAGGAGGTCCAGCCTATGAAGCACAACGTGTTCGTCTCAGCCGCCGCGTCCGTGGTCCTGCTGACCGCGGCCCCCTCGGCGACCGCCGCCACGGTGTCGTCCGCCGACTCGGCGAGAACCGTCCCCGCATCCGCCGCCGCCCGCGCCGACGTCTCGGCGGAGCAGGCCGTCGCCGCCGCCCTCAAGGACTATCCGGGCGTGGTCGAGTCCCTCGACAGGGACGGCAACATCTGGCACGTGGACGTGATCACCAAGGACGGCAAGGGCCACGCCGAGTTGGAGGTCGACGCCGCCACGGGCAAGGTGTCCCGGAAGAACGTGGACAAGGACGAGAACCCGGGCGAACACAAGGGCCTGCTCGCGGCCAAGATCACCGCCGCGCAGGCCGCCAAGGCCGCCGTGGCCGCCCACCCGGGCACGACCTGGACCGTCGAGTGGGACTCCGACGACGACAGCGGCAAGGCCCCGTACTGGCACGTCGAGGTCAGGGGTTCCGACGGCAAGACCTGGAACGCGTCGGTGGACCCCACGACCGGCAAGGTCACCGCACAGACCGACTCCGACTCGAACTCGGACTCCGACGACAACTCCTGACTCCTACCCCCGGACACCGGCGGGGAGCGCCGCACGCGCTCCCCGCCGAGCCGTGGGCCCGGGCGGAGGCTCAGGCCTCCGTCAGCGTCGTCAGCAGCGCGTCCGCGGCCGCGTACGGGTCCAGTTCGCCCACGGCCACCTTGGCGGCCAGCGCGTCCAGGTGGGCGTCGCCGTGCACGTCCGCCATCCGTGCCCGCAGCGCGGTGACGGCGATCGTCTCGACCTCCCGGGCCGCCCGGGTGGCCCGCCGCTGGGCCAGCACACCCCGCTCGTCCATCCACGCCCGGTGCTTCTCCAGCGCCTCGACCAGCTCGTCGATGCCCTGGCCGCGGGCCGCGACGGTCTTCACGATCGGCGGCCGCCAGTCGTCCCGGCCCCGGGCCTCGCCCAGGCCCAGCATGTGGTTCAGCTCCCGGGCGGTGGCGTCCGCGCCGTCCCGGTCCGCCTTGTTGACCACGTAGACGTCGCCGATCTCCAGGATGCCCGCCTTGGCGGCCTGGATCCCGTCGCCCATCCCGGGGGCCAGCAGCACCACCGAGGTGTCGGCCTGCGAGGCGATCTCCACCTCCGACTGCCCGACCCCGACCGTCTCGACCAGGATCACCTCGCAGCCGGCCGCGTCCAGCACCCGGATCGCCTGCGGGGCGGCCCAGGCCAGGCCGCCCAGGTGGCCGCGGGTGGCCATGGAGCGGATGTAGACCCCCGGGTCGGAGGCGTGGTCCGACATCCGCACCCGGTCGCCGAGCAGCGCACCGCCGGAGAAGGGCGAGGAGGGGTCGACGGCGAGGACGCCGACCCGCTTGCCGGCCTTGCGGTACGCGGAGACGAGTGCCGAGGTCGAGGTCGACTTGCCGACGCCCGGCGACCCCGTCAGCCCCACCACGTACGCCCCGCCCGTCAGCGGGGCCAGCGCGGCCATCACCTCGCGCAGCTGCGGGGACGCGCCCTCGACCAGCGAGATCAGCCGGGCCACCGCTCTCGGGCGGCCCTCACGCGCCTGGGCCACCAGCTGGGGGACGTCCACCGCCGTCATCTGTGCTGCGCTCCTCGGTTCTCGTACGGATACGTGGGGGCCGCCGGGCCCGGGGATCGGGGCCGGCGACCCGACGCCGCCTACTTGGCGACGCGGACGATCAGCGCGTCGCCCTGGCCGCCGCCGCCGCACAGGGCGGCTGCGCCGACGCCGCCGCCACGGCGCTTCAGCTCCAGCGCCAGGTGCAGCACCACACGGGCTCCGGACATGCCGATCGGGTGGCCCAGGGCAATGGCGCCACCGTTGACGTTCACCTTTTCCGGGGTCACGCCGAGGTCCTTCATTGACTGCACCGCGACCGCCGCGAAGGCCTCGTTGATCTCGATGAGGTCCAGGTCGGAGACCTCCAGGCCCTCCTTCTTCAGGGCGTGGAGGATCGCGTTCGACGGCTGCGACTGGAGCGAGTTGTCGGGGCCGGCCACGTTGCCGTGGGCGCCGATCTCGGCGATCCACTCCAGGCCGAGCTCCTCGGCCTTCGCCTTGCTCATCACGACCACGGCGGCGGCGCCGTCGCTGATCTGCGAGGAGGTGCCGGCGGTGATCGTGCCGTCCTTGGCGAAGGCCGGACGCAGCTTGCCGAGGGACTCCACGGTGGTCTCGGGGCGGATGCCCTCGTCCGTCGAGAAGATCACCGGGTCGCCCTTGCGCTGCGGGATCTCCACGGGGACGATCTCGGCCTCGAAGACACCGTTCTTCTGCGCGGCCGCGGCCCGCTGGTGCGAGGCGGCGGCGAACGCGTCCTGCGGGGCGCGCTCGATGCCCAGGCGGGTGTTGTGCTTCTCGGTGGACTCGCCCATCGCGATGTTCTCGAAGGCGTCGGTGAGGCCGTCGTAGGCCATCGCGTCCAGCATCTCGACGGCGCCGTACTTGTAGCCCTCGCGGGACTTGGGCAGCAGGTGCGGGGCGTTGGTCATGGACTCCTGACCGCCCGCGACCACGATGTCGAACTCACCGGCGCGGATCAGCTGGTCGGCCAGCGCGATCGCGTCCAGGCCCGAGAGGCACACCTTGTTGATCGTGAGGGCGGGCACGTTCATCGGGATGCCCGCCTTGACGGCGGCCTGGCGGGCGGGGATCTGGCCCGCGCCGGCCTGGAGCACCTGGCCCATGATCACGTACTGCACCTGGTCGCCGGAGATCCCGGCCCGGTCCAGCGCGGACTTGATGGCGAAGCCGCCGAGGTCGGCACCCGAGAAGGACTTCAGCGAGCCGAGCAGCCGTCCCATGGGCGTGCGGGCCCCGGCGACGATCACAGAAGTGGTGTTGTTCGATCCGGACATGAGGCACAGCCCCTTGGATGAGGAGTGAACGAGGGTTTACGTGAATGTACTGGGCGGTACCGCAGCGGTCACCGGGGTGCCGGTGTGATCGCGCGCACGTTGCGTGACGACCCCCTTCGGCGGTGCACTGTCACCATGCTGACAAGAATCGACCACATCGGGATCGCCTGCTTCGACCTGGACAAGACTGTCGAGTTCTACCGTGCCACGTACGGCTTCGAGGTGTTCCACTCCGAGGTCAACGAGGAGCAGGGTGTCCGCGAGGCCATGTTGAAGATCAACGAGACGTCCGACGGCGGCGCCTCGTACCTCCAGCTCCTGGAGCCCACCCGCGAGGACTCCGCCGTCGGTAAATGGCTGGCCAAGAACGGCGAGGGCGTGCACCACATCGCCTTCGGCACCGAGGACGTCCAGGGGGACTCCGAGGCCATCCGCGGCAAGGGCGTCCGCGTCCTCTACGACCAGCCCCGCACGGGATCCATGGGGTCCTCCATCACCTTCCTGCACCCCAAGGACTGCCACGGCGTTCTCACCGAACTGGTCACCTCGAACCCCGAGCACTGACGGACCACTGATGGCCCGATTCCCCGGCCGGTAGAGTGGCCATGGCTCGGCCGGGGTTCGGTGCGGAGACGGGGTCGGGGCCTGTGATCCCTGCCCCGGTATCTGACACCATTCCCCCGGGGGCGTCGTTCAGCGGGCGAGCGATGCTCATTGGGAGTGAGCTTGCGACCAGGGGACGGATGGGACCGCGCTGTGCGGGGCTACGAAAGCCAGGAGAGCCATCAGGCCGAGGCCGACCATCTCTCGCGCTTCGAGGCCGAGATGGAGCGGCTGAAGAAGGAGCGCGGGAAGGCCGTCCAGCACGCTGAGGACCTGGGATACCAGGTCGAGGTGCTGCGCGCCAAGCTTCACGAGGTACGACGCGCGCTGGCGTCCCGCCCCGCCTACGACGGCGCGGACATGGGCTACCAGGCGGAGCAGTTGCTCCGTAATGCCCAGATCCAGGCCGACCAACTGCGTTCGGACGCCGAACGCGAGCTGCGCGACGCCCGGGCCCAGACCCAGCGCATCCTCCAGGAACACGCCGAGCACCAGGCGCGCCTGCAGGCCGAGCTGCACGCCGAGGCCGTCAACCGCCGCCAGCGCCTGGACCAGGAGCTGGGCGAGCGGCGCCAGACCGTCGAGGCCCACGTCAACGAGAACGTGGCCTGGGCCGAGCAGTTGCGGGCCCGTACCGAGGCTCAGGCACGCCGGCTCATGGAGGAGTCCCGCGCCGAGGCCGAGCAGTCCCTGAACGCAGCCCGCGCCGAGGCCGCCCGGGTCGCCGAGGAGACCCGGCGCCGGATGGCCGCGGACGCCGAGGCCGCCCGCGCGGAGGCCGAGACCACCCTGCTGCGCGCCCGCAAGGAGGCCGAGCGGCTGCTGACCGCCGCCTCCTCGCAGGCCCAGGAGGCCAGCGAGCACGCGGAGCGGCTGCGCTCCACCACCACCGCCGAGGCCGAGCACACCCGTCAGCAGACCCTGGACCTGGGCCGGCTGGCCGAATCCCGGGTGCAGGAGGCCGACTCCGCGCTGCGCGAGGCCCGGGCCGAGGCCGAGAAGCTCCTCGCCGAGGCGAAGGAGAGCGCCACCCGGCAGCTGGCGTCCGCGGAATCCGTCAACGAGCAGCGCACCCGCACCGCCAAGGAGCAGGTGGCCCGGCTGGTCGGCGAGGCCACCAAGGAGGCCGAAGCCCTCAAGGCGGAGGCCGAGCAGGCCCTGGCGGACGCCCGCGCGGACGCCGAGCGGCAGCGCACCGAGGCCGGCGAGAGCGCCCGTACGGCGGCGGCCGAGGACATGGCGGCCCAGCTGGCGAAGGCCGCCCGCACGGCCGAGGACGTACTGAACAAGGCGTCGGAGGACGCCCGGGCCACCACCCGGGCCGCGTCCGAGGAGGCCGAGCGGATCCGCCACGAGGCCGAGGCCGAGGCCGACCGGCTGCGCCTGCAGGCGGCGACCACGGCCGACGAGCTCAAGGGCGCCGCGAAGGACGACACCGAGGAGTACCGGGCCCGCACGGTCGAGCTCCAGTCGGAGGCCCGACGGCTGCGCGGCGAGGCCGAGCAGCTGCGCGCCGAGGCCGTCGCCGAGGGCGAGCGGATCCGCGGCGAGGCCCGCCGCGAGGCCGTCCAGCAGATCGAGGAGGCGGCCCGGACCGCCGAGGAGCTGCTCGGCAAGGCCAAGGCGGACGCGGACGAGCTGCGCGGCGGCGCGACCGCCGAGAGCGAGCGGGTGCGCGCCGAGGCCGTGGAGCGGGCCGGCACGCTGCGCAAGCAGGCCGAGGAGACCCTGGAGCGAACCCGCGCCGAGGCCGAGCGGCTGCGTGCCGAGGCCGAGGAGCAGGCCGAGGCCGTACGCGCCGAGGCCGACGCGGCGGCGGTGGCCCGGCGCCAGGAGACCGAGCAGACGCTGGCCGCCAAGCGCGCGGAGGCCGACGAGGAGCTCGTACGGCTGCACACGGAGGCCGAGACCCGGCTGACGACGGCCGAGCAGACGCTGCGTGACGCCCGCGGTGCGGCGGAGAACATCCGCCGCGAGACCACGGAGGAGAACGACCGGCTGCGCGCCGAGTCGGCGGAGCGGATCCGCACCCTGCAGACGCAGGCGGAGGCCGAGGCCGACCAACTGCGTACCGAGGCGGCGCAGGACGCCGGCCGGGTGCGCGCCGAGGCCGAGCAGTCCGCCGTGCGGCTGCGCGGTGAGGCCGAGGCCGAGGCGGAGCGGGTGCGCTCCGAGGCCCAGGAGACCGCCGACCGGCTGCGCGCGGAGGCGAAGGCCGCCGCCGAGCGGGTCGCCGAGGAGGCCGCGGAGGCGCTGGCCGCCGCGCAGGAGGAGGCCGCCCGGCGCCGTCGGGAGTCCGAGGAGACCCTGGCGTCGGCGCGCACCGACGCGGACAGCGAGCGGGCCCAGGCCCGCGAGCAGAGCGAGGAACTGCTGGCGCAGGCCCGCAAGCGCTCCGAGGAGGCACAGGCCGAGGCGGTCTGGCTGACGGAGGAGGCCGAGCGGCGCGCCTCGGAGGTCGTGTCGGCGGCGGAGGCCACCGCCCAGCAGGTACGGGACTCCGTGGCCGGGCTGCACGAGCAGGCCGAGGAGGAGATCACCGGGCTGCGCAACGCCGCCGAGCACGCGGCGGAGCGTACGCGGACGGAGGCCGAGGAAGAGGCCGGCCGGGTCCGCGCCGACGCCTACGCGGAACGGGAGCGGGCCACCGAGGACGCCAACCGGATCCGCGGCGAGGCGCGGTCCGAGACGGACGCGGCGAAGGCGCTCGCGGAGCGCACCGTCGCCGAGGCCATCGCCGAGGCCGAGCAGCTGCGCGGCGACACCGCCGAATACGCGCAGCGGGTGCGTACGGAGGCCACCGACGCGCTGGCCGCCTCCGAGCGGGACGCGGCCCGGACCCGGGCCGACGCCCGGGACGACGCGAACCGGATCCGCGGCGAGGCGGCGGAGTCCCTGGAGGCCTCCCGCGCCGAGGGCGCCCGGATCACGGCCGAGGCGACGGCGGAGGCCGAGCGGCTCACCGAGGAGACCCGCGCCGCGAACGCGGCCACCGTCGGCGAGGCGACGGCCGAGGCCGAGCGGATCACCACCGAGGCGGACGAGATCGCCGAGGCGACCCGCATCGAGGCCGCGGGCATCCTGGACGAGGCCCGGGCCGAGGGCAATCGGCTGCGTACCGAGGCCGCGGAGCAGGTCGACCGGCTCATCACCGAGGCCTCCGCGGAGGCCGACCGGCTCACCGAGGAGACCCGCGCCGCGAACGCGGCCACGGTGGGCGAGGCCACGGTGGAGGCCGAGCGGCTCACCACCGCGGCGACCCGGCTCAAGGCGCAGGCCGCCGAGACCCTGGCGAGCGCCGAGCGCGACGCCGCGCGGATCATGGTCGACTCGCGCGCCGAGGGTGACCGGCTCATCGACGAGACCCGCGTGGCCAACGAGGCCACCGTCGCCGAGGCGACGGCGGAGGCGGACCGGGTGCGCGCCGAGGCGGCCGCGGTGCTGGACGACGCCCGCGCGGAGGGCGGCCGGATCATCGGCGAGGCCACCGCCGAGGCGGACCGGGTCACGGTCGCGGCGAACGAGACGCTGGCGGGCGCCGAGCGCGACGCCGAGCAGACGCTGGACGAGGCGCGCGCCGAGGCGAACCGGCTGCGTACCGAGGCGGCCGAGCAGGCGGACCGGCTCGTCACGGAGGCCGTGTCCGAGACGGAGAAGCTCACCGAGCAGACCCGCAAGGACAACGAGCGCACCGTCGGCGAGGCGGCCGCCGAGGCGGAGCGGCTGCGTGCGGACGCGTCGGAGGCGCTGTCCTCCGCGCAGGAGCACGCGACCCGCACCCGGTCGGAGGCCGAGCGGGTCAAGGCGCAGGCGGCCGCCGCGGCGGAGCGCACCCGCGCCGAGGCCCGTACCGAGTCCGAGCGACTGCTGGACGAGGCGCGCGAGGCGGCCAACAAGCGCCGCAGCGAGGCCGCGGAGCAGGTCGACCGGCTCATCACGGAGGCCTCGGCGGAGGCCGAGAAGCTCACGGCCGAGGCGCAGAAGCAGGCTCTCGCCGCCACCACGGCGGCCGAGGAGCAGGCCGACGCGATGGTCGACGCGGCCCGCAAGGAGGCCGTGCGGATCACCTCGGAGGCGACCGTCGAGGGCAACTCCATGGTGGAGAAGGCCCGTACGGACGCGAACGAGCTGCTGGTCGGCGCGCGCACGGACGCGGCCGCCATAAGAGAACGGGCGGAGGAGCTGCGCGGCCGGGTCGAGGGCGAGGTCGAGGAACTGCACGAGCGGGCCCGCCGGGAGTCGGCCGAGCAGATGAAGTCGGCCGGCGAGCGCGTGGACAAGTTGGTGCGCGCGGCGACGGAGCAGAGCGTCGAGGCCGAGGCGAAGGCCAAGGAGCTCGTGTCGGACGCGAGCAGCGAGGCGAGCAAGGTGCGCATCGCCGCGGTCCGCAAGGCGGAGGCGCTGCTCAAGGAGGCCGAGCAGAAGAAGGCGGAGCTGGCCCGGGAGGCCGAGAGCGCCCTCGCGCAGGCCAAGGCCGAGGCGGAGCAGCTCGTCGAGGAGGGTCGCCGTGAGCTGGAGGTCCTGGTGCGCCGTCGCGAGGACATTCAGGCGGAGATCTCCCGTGTCCAGGACGTTCTTGAGGCGTTGGAATCATTCGAGGCGCCTTCGGGCGGCGGAAAGCCGGCGGTCGGCGGCCAGGGCGCGGGGGGCGTGAAGGCCGGAGTGACTGCGGGATCCACTCGTTCGGGTGGCAAGGCGTCGGAGGGGTAGCCAAATGCTCCGAGGTGTGTGCACCTGATGAAGGTTCAGGCGAACGGGTGACAAGCGTTCTGCTGTCTTGCCACTCAAAAGGGGTGTCATTGTCCAGATCAAACGCGGATTGACTCGATGACACGCCGTCTGGGCGCCTAGGATTCCCCTAACACCTCACGTAGCACCTCATCGGTCTCATTCGACAGGAACCCCATGAGCGACACTTCCTCCCCCTTCGGCTTCGAGCTCGTGCGGCGTGGTTACGACCGTGGTCAGGTGGACGACCGCATTACCAAGCTGGTCTCCGACCGCGACAGCGCCCTTGGACGTATCAACTCTCTGGAAAAGCGGATCGAGGAGTTGCACCTCGAGACGCAGAACGCCCAGGCCCAGGTGAACGACGCCGAGCCGTCGTACGCCGGCCTCGGCGCCCGGGTCGAGAAGATCCTGCGGCTGGCCGAGGAGGAGGCGAAGGACCTGCGCGAGGAGGCCCGTCGCGCGGCCGAGCAGCACCGTGAGCTCGCCGAGTCGGCCGCCCAGCAGGTGCGCAACGACGCCGAGTCGTTCGCCGCCGACCGCAAGTCGAAGGCGGAGGACGAGGGCGTCCGCATCGTCGAGAAGGCCAAGGGCGACGCTTCGACCCTGCGCGCCGAGGCCCAGAAGGACGCGGCCTCCAAGCGCGAGGAGGCCGACGCCCTCTTCGAGGAGACCCGCGCCAAGGCCGCCCAGGCCGCCGCGGACTTCGAGACCAACCTGGCCAAGCGCCGCGAGCAGTCGGAGCGCGACCTGGCCTCCCGTCAGGCCAAGGCCGAGAAGCGTCTCGCGGAGATCGAGCACCGCGCCGAGCAGCTGCGCCTGGAGGCCGAGAAGCTGCGTACGGACGCGGAGCGTCGGGCCCGTCAGACCGTGGAGACCGCGCAGCGCCAGGCCGAGGACATCGTGGCCGACGCCAACGCCAAGGCGGACCGCATCCGCAGCGAGTCCGAGCGCGAGCTGGCGGCGCTCACCAACCGCCGCGACTCGATCAACGCGCAGCTGACCAACGTCCGCGAGATGCTGGCGACGCTCACCGGTGCGGCCGTCGCGGCGGCCAACCCGATCGTGGACGACGAGCCCGTCACCCGCGGCGTCCCGGCTCAGCAGAGCCGCTGATTACCGCCGGGTAGCACACGGCACCCGTCGTGCGCCCGATCGAGGGCCCTATGTCACCCTTTTGAGGTGGCGTAGGGCCCTCGGGCGTTCTAGCGTGTCCGCATGATCGAGCTCGAGGGCCTTACCAAACGATTCGGCACGACGACCGCCGTGGACCACCTCAGCTTCCAGATCCGACCGGGGGTGGTGACCGGCTTCCTGGGCCCGAACGGTGCGGGCAAGTCGACGACGATGCGCATGATGATCGACCTCGACAACCCGACCAGCGGCACGGTCCGGGTGTACGGGAAGCACTACCGAGAGCTGTCGGAGCCGCTGAAGCACGTCGGGGCGCTCCTGGACGCGAAGGCCATGCACGGTGGCCGGACCGCGTACAACAACCTTCTCTGCCTGGCCCAGTCGAACCGCATCCCGCGTCAGCGGGTCGACGAGGTGTTGGACCTGGTCGGTCTGACGGCCGTGGCGAAGAAGAAGTCCAAAGGATTTTCGCTCGGAATGAGCCAACGGCTGGGAATCGCCTCCGCATTGTTGGGCGATCCGGAGATCCTGATGTTCGACGAGCCGGTCAACGGCTTGGATCCCGAAGGAATTCTCTGGATCCGCAATCTGATGAAGGGGTTGGCGGCGGAGGGAAGGACGATCTTCGTCTCCTCCCACCTGATGAGCGAAATGGCGCTGACAGCGGACCATTTGGTCGTGATCGGGCAGGGAAAGCTGCTGGCGGACCTGCCGATGGCCGATTTCATCCACCAGAACTCGCGCAGCTACGTACGGCTGCGCTCCCCGCAGCAGGAACGACTGAAGGACGTCCTGCACGAGGCCGGGATCAACGCGGTGAGCGTTCCCGCCACCGGCACCCTGGAGATCGACGGCGCGAGTGCGGAGCAGCTCGGCGAGCTGGCCGCCCAGCACCAGATCGTGCTGCACGAACTCAGCCCGCAACGGGCATCACTGGAGGAAGCGTTCATGCGCATGACGGCGGACTCCGTCGAGTACCACGCCCACGCCCCGGGCATGGCCGCCGACAACCCGGCCCGGCCGGCCGACGTCCCCGCCTGGGGCGCCGGCTTCGAGGCGACCCGCAAGGGCGGTGAGTGAGCATGGCTTTCACCGCCGTCCTGCAGTCCGAGTGGACCAAGATCCGCACGGTCGCCTCCACCAGCTGGACCCTCGCCCTCGTCTTCCTCGTCACCGTCGGGTTCGCCGCGCTGTTCAGCGCCACGTTCGACCCGGACAGCCTGCCGGCCGCCCAGCGGGCCACCTTCGACCCGACCGCGATGAGCCTCGGTTCGATGCAGCTGGGACAGCTGGCCATGATCGTCTTCGGTGTGCTGGTCGTGAGCACCGAATACAGCACCGGCATGATCCGCACCTCGCTGGCCGCCGTACCCCGCCGGGAGCACTTCCTGCTCGGCAAGATGGCGGTGGCGACGGCGCTGGCCCTGGTCGTGGGGCTGCTGACCAGCTTCGTGTCGTTCTTCCTCACCCAGGCGCTGCTCGGTGACCTCGGTATCGGCATCGGCGAGGAGCACGTGCTGCGGGCCGTGACCGGCGCCGGGCTGTACCTGGCGATGCTGGCCCTGTTCTGCATGGGGGTGGCGGCCGTACTGCGCAGCTCGGTCGCCGCCATCAGCGTCCTGGTCCCCTTCTTCCTGATCGTCTCGAACCTGCTCGTCGGTTTCGACGCGACCCGTACGGTCGGCCAGTACCTGCCGAGCAACGCCGGGGGAAGGATCATGCAGGTCGTGCCCAACGCGTTCGACGCCCCCGACACCCCGTACGGTCCGTGGGGCGGCTTCGGGATCATGGTCCTGTGGACGCTGGCCGCGGTACTCGGGGGCTACGCCGTCCTCCGCAAGAGGGACGCCTGACCTCCTGCCCGCGTACTACGGGTGATTCCCGGGTCGGACTCAGGGGCAGCTCAGGGATCCGGCCCGGGACGGAACCGCGGGAACCTCGTTATCCTCTTAACCCTTACGCGGGCGAAAGTCGTCCCGGCCTGGTAAGGGGCAGCAAGATGATCGAGGCAGTCGGCCTGACCAAGCGCTTCGGCGCGAAGACCGCCGTCGACCAGCTGTCCTTCCAGGTCAAGCCGGGTCACGTCACCGGATTCCTGGGGCCCAACGGCTCCGGGAAGTCCACCACCATGCGCATGATCGTCGGACTGGACCGGCCCACGGCCGGGCATGTCACGATCAACGGCCGGCCGTTCCGGGAGTTGCCGAACGCCCAGCGGCACGTCGGGGCCCTGCTCGACGCGAAGGCCGTGCACGGCGGCCGGCGGGCCCGGACCCACCTGCTCTCCATCGCCCAGCTCTCCGGGATCCCGGAGAAGCGGGTGGACGAGGTGCTGGCCGTGGTCGGCCTCCAGGACGCCGCCCGGCAGCGTACGAAGGGCTTCTCGCTCGGTATGGGCCAGCGGCTCGGCATCGCCACCGCGCTGCTCGGCGACCCGCAGGTGCTCCTGTTCGACGAACCGGTCAACGGGCTCGACCCCGAGGGCATCCTCTGGGTCCGCAACCTCATGCGCCGGCTGGCCTCCGAGGGCCGCACCGTCCTGGTCTCCTCGCACCTGATGAGCGAGATGGCGCTGACCGCCGACCACCTGATCGTGATCGGCCGGGGGCGGCTGCTGGCCGACATGGGTACCCAGGAGTTCATCGCGCACAACTCGGCCGGATTCGCTCGGGTGCGGACGGCCGACACCGATCCTGATGGCTGGGACACGCTGGGTAAGGCCCTCACCAAAGCGGGCGGGCGGGTCCTCCAGGAGCCCGACGGAGCACTGCGCGTGACCGGCCTGGAGCTGCCGCGCATCTCCGACCTCGCGCACGAGGCCGGCGTACGGCTGTGGGAGCTGTCACCGCACCGGGCCTCGCTGGAGGAGGCGTACATGCGGATGACCCAGTCCACCGTCGAGTACACCTCCACCGACGACCCGCGCGCCGAGCTGTGGGAGCCGGAGCCGCTCACCCTCCCCGCCTGGGAGGAGGAGGCGCAGTCGCAGGCAGCTCCCGAGGTCCCGCAGACCGGCTTCTACGCTCCCCCGCCCCCCGGGGCGGGCGGGCAGCCCTTCCTGATGCCCGGCAAGCCGGGCGAGCTCGCGAGCACCACCAGGAACACCACCCCGCGCACCCCCGAGGACACCCGATGACCCCGACGACCACGACGGCGGAGCAGCACGGGAGCTACAGCTCCTCCCTCGCCACGCCGCGGCCGCACCTGGGGCACGCCATGGCCTCGGAGTGGACCAAGCTGGTCTCGCTCCGCTCCACCCTGTGGACGCTGGGTTCGCTCGTGCTGACCGTGGTCGGCGTCGGTCTGACCGTCGTCTCGCAGACCTCGGCCGAGGACTTCACGCAGATCAACTTCACCACGCCCGCGCTGATCGGCCTGCTGGTCGGGCAGCTCGCGGTGATCGTCCTCGGGGTGCTGACCATCAGCTCGGAGCACGGCACCGGGCTGGTGCGGACCACGTTCACGGCCGCCCCGGACCGGTACCGGGTGCTCACGGCCAAGTACCTCGTCTTCAGCATGGTGGCCTTCGTCATCACCGCGCTGTCGGTCTTCGTGGTCGGCGTCACCGCGGCGGTGATGCGCGGCGGCACCGCCTCCGGCCCGCACGCGGCCGGCGAGTGGTTCGGGGCGCTGCTCGGCTGCGGCTACGTCACCCTTCTCGGCGTGCTGGCGCTCGCGATCGGCGCGCTGGTGCGGCACTCGGCCGGGGCGATCGCCGTGATGCTGGGTCTGGTCACGCTGCCGCCGGTGATCGGGGCCATGCTCAGCATGTGGCAGGCCGTCGCGTCCACCGGCGAGCTCATCCTGCGCCACAACGTGCCGGTGGCACTGATGACGCTGTTCGGCCTGCCGCAGGGCGGCGACATCGGCCCGGAGCCGAGCACCCTCTCGCACGTGATGCTCATCCTGCTGGTCACCGGCGGCGCGGTGGCCGCCTCGTACGTGATCGTCGGCCGCCGGGACGTGTAGGCCGTCCCGTGCGCCCGGTCAGTACCGGGGAGCGTTGCGGGACCGCTGCACCTTCGAGGTGCGGCGGTCCTTCGCGTTCCAGCAGGCCTTGTGCCAGTGCCGGCGGTCGTCCACACCGCCGTACTCGGGCCAGGCCACCAGGTGCGGGGTGCCGGAGGGGATCTCCTGGTCGCAGCCGGGGCAGCGGTAGCGCTTGCCCGCCGCGCTCGCGCCGGCCACGTGCCGGACCTTCCAGTCCTCCCCCTGGTACTCCTCCGTGCGCTCCAGCCCGTAGCGGTCGAGGCCGGTGCTGGGGCGTTCGTCCGGGGTCTCGCCGCCCCTGGGGCGGTTGTTGCGCGGTGACACGTATACCTCACGGATGGGCGGACGGCAGTGACTTTCTCCCAGACTACGCGCAGCGAGGCCGGGTACCCGCAGGGTTGCCGAGGAAGACGGCCACGCGACGAGGAATGGCCCGACAATCCCAATAACTTTCCTGTCAGCCCGTGCCTTTGGCACGTGTCAGACGTTGTTGCCATAGGAAGAACCGGTCCACCTGGGGGAGGCCGCGTCAGCCGCGAGGAGGCAAAAGGCGATGCGCGTAGGAGCGTTTGTACTGGCGGCCCAGTTCCCGGGCCAGGGACAGGGAGAGGCACTGCACCGGGCGGTGCGGACCGCCGAGGTGGCCGAGGAGGCCGGGCTCGACTCGGTCTGGCTCGCCGAGCACCACTTCGTCCCGTACGGGGTCTGCCCCTCGGCGGTGACCCTGGCGGGCCTGCTGCTGGGCCGGACCCGGCGGCTGCGGGTGGGCACGGCGGTGAGCGTGCTGCCGAGCACGCACCCGGTGGCACTCGGGGAGCAGGCGGCCCTGCTGCACCTGACCTCGGGCGGCAGGTTCACCCTCGGGGTGGGCCGCGGCGGGCCGTGGGTGGACCTGGAGGTCTTCGGCGGCGGCCTGGACCGTTACGAGAACGGCTTCCCGGAGGCCCTGGACCTGCTGCGGCGCTGGCTGACGGAGGCCCGGGTGGGCGCCGCCGGCGAGCGGTACGGATTCCGCGAGGTGGCCGTCGTACCGCGCCCCTCGGAGGCCCTGGACGGGGACCCGGCGGGACCCGAGGTCATCGTGGCCTGCACCTCGCCGGCGTCGGTCCGGATGGCCGCGGAGCGGGGGCTGCCGATGCTCCTCGGGATGCACTGCGGGGACGAGATCAAGGCCGAGATGGTCGAGCTGTGGCGCGGCACGGCGTTGGCGGCGGGTCACTCGCGCGAGCACGTGGCGGGCGCGGGACACGTCTCCGCCGGGGTGTGCCAGATCGCCGACCGTACGGCGGACGCGCGCGAGACCCTGCTGAAGGCGATGCCGGGCTGGCTCAAGCAGGGCCTCGACGCGCATGTGACGGTGGACGGCCGGGTGCGCGCGATGCGGGATCCGGTCGCCTACACGGAACTGCTCTGCGACCTGCACCCGGTGGGCACCCCGGAGGTGGCGGCGGACCGGCTGGCGGCCACGGCGGCACGGACGGGCATCACGCGCTTCGCCCTCCTGACGGAGGGATCCGGAGATCTCGCCGCGACGGAGGAGAACGTACGACGACTCGGCGCCGAGGTCCTTCCCCGTCTCGACTGAGATCTGCCGGTCCTACCTGGGCCGTTTCTTTCGGATCACGCCGGTGGGCCCGGACATGATCCGAAAGAGGCGGCCAGGACACGGCCGAGCCGGTCTAGCAGTCCCGCAGCTCGGGCGACTGGTTGAGCAGCTGACCGCGGATCGAAGTGAACTTGGCCAGCCGGTCGTCCACCGAGGGATCCAGCGGGAAGACCGCCACCCGGTGACAGTTCTGGAATGCCAGGCGCACTCCGAAGTGCCGTTGCAGCGCACCGCGTATCGCGTCACTCGCGAGGGCGCGCAGCAACTGCCCTCGTGCCTGCTCGTCCGGCGGCGGCGTCTGGTTGTCGGCGAACTGTCCGCCGTCCACCTTCAGCTGAGCCACCAGCGAGCTGATCATCTCCCACGCGAAGGGCAGGGAGGTCCGGACGCAGTCGACGAAAGCGGCTTCGTCGACCTCGCCTCGCTCGGCCTGTTCGAGTAGGGCCGGTGAGACGTCGAGCGACATGGGTTCTCCTCTCGCGACCCCGGCTGTTCGGGTTGCCGGAGTCTTACGGGCAGGGAAGGAGGTCGCGACGCAGAGTGCACGCTCGACAACCTCCCGCTCACCACGGTAGGCGTCCCATCGGTGACGCACCAGGAGAATGCGCATACAACGCGCCATCGGCGAACGGGGCTTTCAGGGGCGAATCGCGTGAAGGCCTTCTCGTCGAGTAGCGTTGCCGACCATGCGTCTCGTCATTGCCCGCTGCTCCGTCGACTACGCGGGCCGGCTCACCGCCCATCTGCCCTCGGCACCCCGTCTGATCCTCGTGAAGGCTGACGGCAGTGTCTCGATCCACGCGGACGACCGAGCGTACAAACCGCTCAACTGGATGTCCCCGCCGTGCACCCTCAAGGAGGGGAGCGGCGATGAGGCCAACATCTGGACGGTCATCAACAAGGCGGGCGAGAAGCTCATCATCACCATGGAGGAAGTCCTCCACGACTCCTCCCACGAGCTGGGCACCGACCCGGGGCTCATCAAGGACGGCGTCGAGGCACACCTCCAGGAACTGCTGGCGGACCGCATCGAAACGCTGGGCGAGGGCTACACGCTGATCCGACGCGAGTACATGACGGCGATCGGCCCGGTGGACATCCTGTGCCGGGACGCGTCGGGCGCGACGGTGGCCGTGGAGATCAAGCGCCGCGGCGAGATCGACGGTGTCGAGCAGCTGACGCGCTACCTCGAACTCCTCAACCGTGACCCGCACCTGGCCCCGGTCCGGGGTGTCTTCGCGGCCCAGGAGATCAAGCCGCAGGCGAAGGTCCTGGCGACGGACCGCGGCATGGACTGCGTGGTCCTGGACTACAACGCGCTGCGCGGCATCGAGGACGACAAGCTCCGCCTGTTCTGATCCTCCGCTCCACCCCGCACCACGGCTCCGCCCCTCGGGACGGAGCCGTCGTCGTTCAGTCGCCGGTGACCGGTGAGCCGGCCGAGGTGGTGGTACCCGTCTGGGTGGCGGTCGCCGAAGGCGTCGGCGTGATCGTCTCCGTCACGGTGGGCGAGGGCTGGGCGCTGGTCTGCGTGGGCGAAACGCTCGTCGTCGGCGTCGAGTTGGTCGGCGGCGTCGAGGACGGGCGGCGCGACGGGGTCCGGGCGGGGCTGCGGCCCGGGGTCGGCGCGGCGCTCTGTCCGGGCTCCGGGGTCTCGGCCGGCGGGGCCGATACGGGCGGCTCCGGTGCAGGATCGTTCCCGCTGGTGACGGCGGTCGTGTCCGGCGCCGCGACGGTGGGGGTGGAGCTCACCGCCGGGCTCTGCGCCGGCGGCTCGCTGTCCGAGGAGCTCAGCGCCAGGCTGACGGCCGTGCCCAGCGCCACCACGACCAGCGCGCCCGCGCCGGCCAGCAGCACGAGCCGGCGACGGCCAGGCGCCTGGGCCGGTGCGGCGGCGGAACGGGGGGCGGCGGGTGGGGCGGGCTTCGGATCCAGCGGGAAGGCGTCCTCGAAGACCTCGGACAGCGTCGCGGGCGTCTCCGAGCGGCCGGTGACCGGCACGACCGGGGTCATCCGGGTCACCGCCTCGGCGGAGACCGGGACCGCCGGAGCCACCGGGGGCACCCGGGTCGTGGACGCCTCGGAGGCCGCCGGGGCGGCCGGGGCGGACGCGCCGGACGGGGTCGAGGACGGGGCCGACGCCGAGGACGGGGCCACGCGCGGTGCGGCGGCGGACCGGGGGGCCGGGGTGGCGGGGGTGGCCACCGTCACGGCCTCGGAAGCCGCCGCCGGGGCGGCCGGTGCCTCCAGCCGCAGCGGCGGTGACGCCCCCGCCGTCTCCCGGTCGACGACCAGTGCCAGGGCCCGCCGTCCCGCGACGGTGCCCCGCTTGTCCGCCAGGGCGCCGCGCAGCCCGATCGAGGTCTCCAGCTCGGCCCGCGCCCGGTCCAGGCGCTCCTCGCACAGGGCCAGCACACCGAGCTCGTGGTGGAAGTACGCCTGCTCGGCGACCTCGCCGGCCTTGCGCGCGGCCTCCGCTCCCGAGCGCAGCACCCGCTCCCAGGCCTCCCAGTGCAGCGAGGCCGCGAACGCCGGAGCCGCGGTACGCGCCAGCAGCACCGCCGCGACCACGTCCGCGCCGGCCAGCGCCGTGAGCACCGCGTCCGCCTCGGCCGCGACCCGCTCCGGGACCACCGAGGAGTGCCCGGTCCACCAGGCGTAGTGCCGGGCGGCCGTACGGGCCTCCTCCGAGGCGGTGACCCCGTATCCGACCTCCTCCAGCTGCCGGGCGACGCCCGAGGCCAGCCGGTAGCGCGTTCCGACGGGCGTCAGCAGCCCGCAGGCCAGCAGCTCCGCCACCGCCGTGTCGGCGTGGGTGTCACCCACCAGCGCGGGCAGGTGCGCGTGGTGCGGCAGCTCACCGCCGAGCGCGCACGCGATCCGCAGGGCCGCGCGCGCCGACTCGCTGACCCGCGAGGCGAGCAGTTCCGCCGGGGCGGCGCCTTCGGCGAGGGTCGGCAGCGGCACGTGCACGGCGTCACGGGGGCGTTCCTCGAAGACGCCGGGCTCCTCCTCCTCGTCGTCCTCGTCGCTGTGGTTGAGCTCGTCCCGCTGCCGCAGCAGTGCGGCGGCCTGGACGAAGCGCAGGGGCAGCCCCTCGGAGGCGAAGCGCAGGTCGCCCGCCCAGGCGGTCTCCTCGTCCGTCAGCGGCCGTCCGAGGCCCGCTTCGAGGAGTTCCAGGCAGTCGGCCTTGCCCAGTCCGCCGAGGAAGACCTCCTCGATGTGCGAGTCGTCGGAGGGGGCCCGGGTGTCGGGGGTGGCGGCCAGCAGGTAGGCGCATTCGGGGGTGGCGCGCATGAGTTCGTCGAGGGCGGTCCCGCCCATCTCCAGGTCGTCCAGGAGGACGACGGCGCCTATCTCCCGTACCCGGGCCAGGAGCTCGGTCCGGGCGGGCCGCTCCCGCTCGGCCGCGTACACGGTCGCGTAGAGGGCGTGGAGCAGTTCCCCGGGCTGCTGCTGCCCGTATCCGCTGAGCCGAACGACGCCGTCGGGCGCCAGGCCCGCGCAGCGGCCGGCGACCGCGTCGAGCAGTGCGCTGCGGCCGGATCCCGAGGGTCCGGTCAGCCGTACGGACCGACCCCGGCCCAGCAGCCGGACGAGCCGCTCCAGCTCCTCCTCGCGCGCCCGCAGCGGCGGGGCGGGGACGGCGGGGCCCGGCAGTACGGGCGGCCGGGCGGCGGTGGCACGGGCCGCGCGGGCGGCCGCGTCGCGCTTGGCGGGGCGGGCCGGCTCGGTGCCGGGGCGCAGCGGTTCGATCTCGCTGCCGTCGACCGGGTTGACGGTGAGGGCGAACCCGCCCGCGGTCAGGCTGACGACCCGCGCGGGTCCGGCCGCCGCGGGTGTCGCGGAGGTCGTGGGCGCGCCGGGCCGCACGGGCCCGGAGCCGCCCGTGGGCTGCTCGGGCTGCTCGCTCTGCCCCTGTGTACGGTCCATGACCCAGTCCCCCGATCGCGGGCCGCGTGCCTCGCCGTCGTACCGCCCGGCCGTCGCGCACCCGCTGTCGCCACCGGTCCGGTTTCCGCCCGAACCCTAGACCGTGGCCGGTCGTGCGGGAAACCGCAGGGGTGCGATCACCACCGGACCGTTACGTTTCCGCGGGGAACGCGGAGGTCAGCGGTTTGTCGGTCAGACGCGGGGCAGGGACTCGGCTTCCAGGCCGCCCTCGATCGCGAGGATCCGGTGCAGCCGGGTCGCGACGAGCAGCCGCTGCATCTGCGGGGGCACGCCGCGCAGGACCAGGCGGCGGCCCGTCCGACCGGCCCGGCGGTGCGCTCCCATGATCACGCCGAGGCCGGTCGCGTCCCAGGAGTCGAGCCCGGTGAGGTCGAGCACGAGGTCGCCCTGCCCGTCGTCGAGGGCGGAGTGGAGGGCCGTACGGGCGTCCGCCGCGCTGCGCACGTCGAGGCGACCCCCGACAGCGAGTTCGGCGTGGTCGCCCCTGATGTGCATGTGTACTCCCGGCGGTACTGCGTACGTAATGGTCCGACTGGTCCGTGGTCGGCAACTCTCACTGCAACTGACTGCCGCACGGGCAGGGAAGTTGCCGACCGTGAGCGAACCGATACCTAATTCACCCTGGGGGGTGACGGCATTCGAACGGTGGTGCTCCGTGGCAGGGCCAGGCCTCAGTGCTTGTAGAAGCCCTGGCCGCTCTTGCGGCCGAAGTCCCCGGCGTCCACCATCCGTCGCATGAGCTCCGGCGGGGCGAACTTCTCGTCCTGGGACTCGGTGTAGATGTTGCTGGTGGCGTGCAGCAGGATGTCGACGCCCGTCAGGTCGGCGGTGGCCAGCGGGCCCATCGCGTGCCCGAAGCCGAGCTTGCAGGCGATGTCGATGTCCTCGGCGGAGGCCACGCCCGATTCGTACAGCTTCGCGGCCTCGACGACCAGCGCGGAGATCAGACGGGTCGTCACGAAGCCGGCGACGTCGCGGTTGACGACGATGCAGGTCTTGCCGACGGACTCGGCGAACGCCCGGGTGGTGGCGAGGGTTTCGTCGCTCGTCTTGTAGCCGCGCACGAGCTCGCACAGCTGCATCATCGGGACGGGCGAGAAGAAGTGCGCGCCGACGACCCGCTCCGGACGCTCCGTCACGGCCGCGATCTTCGTGATCGGGATGGCGGAGGTGTTGGAGGCGAGGATCGTGTCCTCGCGGACGATCTTGTCCAGGGCGCGGAAGATCTCGTGCTTGATCTCGATCTTCTCGAAGGCGGCCTCCACCACGATGTCGACGTCGGCGACCGCGTCGAGGTCCGTGGTGGTGGTGATGCGCGCGAGCGCGGCCTCGGCGTCCTCCGCCGTCAGCTTGCCCTTGGAGACGAACTTGTCGTAGGAGGCCTTGATTCCGTCCGTGCCACGGGTCAGCGCGGCCTCGGTGACATCGCGGAGTACGACGTCCCAACCCGCCTGAGCGGAGACCTGCGCGATTCCGGAACCCATGAGTCCGGCACCGATGACGGCGAGCTTCCCAGCCACTACACACCCCTCGTTTCCCTACGGCACAGTCACGTAGCCACTCCGGCGGAGACTAGCGCCCGGGCGGTGCCGTGTGACCGTGAAGTAACACGCGTCACGTCTCAGATGACGGACATCACACCGGGACGGCCCAGCAACCCTCCCCCGCCCTCCAGTTCACCCGTCCTCGTCCCCGGCGTACCTCTCGGCCAGTGCGCGCAGCCGTCCCAGCTCCTTACGGGCGGCGCCGAGGTGGCCGATCTCGACGGCCATGGCGCCGCGTCCGGCGAGGTGGTGGGCGTCCGCCCGGGCCCGTTCGTCGGCCTCCGGGCACGCGCAGATCTCCCTCCGCAGGCGGTGGAGCGCCCCCAGGACGTCGCGCGCGGTGGCGGCCTTCGCCTCCCGGGGCGGGAGCTGCGCGCGCAGCATGTCCTTGGCGTAGTCCCAGACCCTCGCGTCGTGCTCGGCGGCGTCCGGTTCGCCCGGGTGGTGCGGGTGGCCGGCCCAGCGGGCGGCATGTCGTCGCAGGGCCTCGAGGCGGTCCAGGGCCTCCCTCAGGCGCCCGGCGGCCACGGCCGCGCGTCCGGCCCGGGCGGACTCGGCCGACTCCCGGAGGGCGACCGGCCCGTCCGCGTCCCGGGTGGCGAGGAAGCCCGCCAGAAGATCGATCTGCTGGGCGGCCTCGGCGAGCCGCCAGATGTAGTACACGTCGGCCACTTCGCCGCTCCCTTCCGGGCCAGGGGCCCATCGGACCGTATGTGAGCGGCGGCGACCTCGCCCGGAATTTCCCCCGCGGGCCCGTCTACGCTGGCCGCATGGTGAACCTCACGCGCATCTACACCCGTACCGGCGACCAGGGCACGACCGCCCTCGGCGACATGAGCCGCACCGCCAAGACCGACCTGCGGATCTCCGCGTACGCCGATGCCAACGAGGCCAACGCGGCCATCGGGACGGCGATCGCGCTCGGCGGACTGTCGGCGGACCTGGCAAAGGTCCTGGTCCGCGTGCAGAACGACCTCTTCGACGTCGGCGCCGACCTGTGCACCCCGGTCGTCGAGAACCCGGAGTACCCGCCGCTGCGCGTCGAGCAGTTCTACGTGGACAAGCTGGAGGCGGACTGCGACCACTTCCTGGAGCAGGTGGAGAAGCTGCGCAGCTTCATCCTCCCCGGCGGCACCCCCGGCGCGGCCCTGCTGCACCAGGCCTGCACGGTGGTCCGGCGCGCCGAGCGTTCGACGTGGGCGGCGCTGGAGGTGCACGGCGAGGTGATGAACCCGCTGACCGCCACCTACCTGAACCGGCTCTCCGACCTCCTGTTCATCCTGGCCCGGGTGGCCAACAAGGAGGTCGGGGACGTGCTGTGGGTGCCGGGCGGCGAGCGCTAGCGCTCCGTCCGGGTCAGGGGGGACCGGTCCTCGGCGGCGTCCGCCGGGGCCTGCTCCCGGGCCTGCTGCCGGTCCTGGTCCGGGCCGTTCTTCGGGGCCTTGCTCGGCCAGATCGTGTAGGCCACGGCGACCAGGGCGTGGATGCCGACCACGCGCAGGGCGCTGAACTGCCAACCCTCGAGCGAGCTGACGTCGCCCGCGTCACCGACGAACCAGATCGCCAGCTGGAGCAGCGTCAGGGCGACGGCGGCGGCGAGCACGGTACGGATCCACAGCTTCCACTCGTGCCGGGCCCGCGCCGTCCCGTACCCGGGTCCCGCCGGCTTCGGCCCCCCGGCCAGCCGGTACGCGGCGTGCCCGTCGAGCCACTTGATCGTGTAGTGGCCGTAGGCGACGGTGTAGCCGATGTACAGGGCGGCCAGTCCGTGCTTCCAGTCCGGTGCGGCGCCGTTCTTCAGGTCGAACGTGGTGACCACCAGCAGGACCAGCTCCATCAGCGGCTCGCACAGCAGGACCGCCGCGCCCAGCCTCGGCATCTTCGCGAGGTAGCGCAGCGCCAGGCCGGCCGCCAGCAGTACCCAGAAGCCGACCTCGCAGGCGATGATCAGCGCGACGATCATGGGACTCTCCGTCCGCTCGGGTTCTCCGTTCCCTTCCAGGCTCCCGTCCGGCGGGGCCCGATACGTCGTCTCCATTGACCATGTGGACCTGCATCCTTCGATGTAGCCGCGCTTCGGCCTCTCCGCCGACGTGCGGGGCCCGCGCACCCTGTTGGATGGGAACGTGACCGAGAAGAACCTGCGCCCCCACCGTGACGACGTCTTCCTCGCGGTGGTCAGCACGGCCGCGGGCCTGGCCTTCTGGTCGCTCGGCGTCTACAGCAGCCCCGGCCGGGGCTTCCTGCCGGCCTGGGCGGCGCTGGTCCCGCTCGTGGCCCTCGGTGCGATGGAGCTGCTGCGCCGCACCAAGCCGAACCTGACCCTGACCGTCGGCACGGTCGGGGTGATCGCCGACCAGTTCACGGTCGGCAGCCTCGCCACCGTCGTGATCTTCACCGACCTGATGTACGCGGCCGTCGTGTACGGGAAACCGGCCATGGCCCGGCGCCTCCCGGTCACCACCGGCCTGATCACCCTCGTGGTCACCATCGCCTCGCTGGCCTGGCTGCGTACCCCGCAGGCCCTGCTGATCGGGGCGGTCACCGGCATCGTCAGCTTCGGCCCGGCCCTGACCGGCGCCACCCTGCGCAACCACCGCGAGGCCGCCGTGGCCGCCCGGCTGCGCGCCGAGCAGACCGCGCTGTTGGCCGAGATGGACCGCAGCCAGGCGGTGGCCGCCGAGCGCGCCCGGATGGCCCGGGAGCTGCACGACATGGTGGCCAACCACCTCTCCGCCATCGCCATCCACTCCACCGCCGCGCTCTCCATCGACAAGGCCGACACCAGCCGGGACGCGCTCGGTGTGATCCGCGAGAACAGCGTGCAGGGACTGGCCGAGATGCGCCGTCTGATCGGGCTGCTGCGGGACGCCGGCGGCGACAAGGAACCGGTCGCCGTGCCCTCGCTGGACGGCCTGGAGGCCCTGCTCGGGCAGGCCAGGACCAACGGCTCGGCGAGCGGGCTGACGTTCGTGCTCCACGACGAGCGGCCCCCCGCGGAGTCGGCGGCCGCGCCCGTGGAGCTGGCGGCGTACCGGATCGTCCAGGAGTCGCTGACCAATGCCCTCAAGCACGCCGCCCCGGGCACGGTCACGGTCCGCGTGGCGCACGCGGACGGGCTGCTGAGCGTACGGGTGGACTCGCCCTACGGGGACCGGCCCGGGCCGCGCGCCCCGGGCTCGGGCGCCGGGCTGATCGGCATGCGGGAGCGGACGGAGCTGCTGGGCGGAGAGTTCACGGCGGGGCGGTCCGGTGCGGTGTGGCAGGTACGGGCGACACTGCCCGCGGAGGAGAAAGCGGTGGAGGCATGACCATTCGGGTGGTGGTGGCGGAGGATCAGGGAGCGGTCCGGGCCGGGCTGGTGCTCATCCTGCGCAGCGCGGGCGACATCGAGGTGGTGGGCGAGGCCACCGACGGGGAGGAGGCCGTGCGCCTGGCCCGGGAGCTACGGCCGGATCTTGTCCTCATGGACGTGCAGATGCCCCGGCTCGACGGCGTGTCCGCGACCCGTCAGGTGGTCTCGGAGGGGCTGGCCGACGTCCTGGTGCTGACCACCTTCGACCTCGACGAGTACGTCTTCGGGGCACTGCGGGCGGGAGCCGCGGGCTTCCTGCTGAAGAACGCGGACGCCGCGGAGCTGATCGAGGCGGTACGGACCGTCGCGCGCGGCGAGGGCCTGATCGCCCCGGCGGTGACCCGGCGGCTGATCGCGGAGTTCGCGGCGCCCCGGCCGGCGCGGCCTGCCCCGGCGCCGGAGCGGGCCGCGGCGGTCGCCTCCCTCACCCGGCGGGAGCGGGAGGTGCTGAGCGCTCTGGGCGAAGGTCTGTCGAACGCGGAGATCGCGGCGCGCCTGGAGATGGCGGAGGCGACGGCCAAGACGCACGTCAGCAGGCTGCTCGGCAAGTTGGAGCTGCGCAGCAGGCTCCAAGCGGCAGTGCTGGCACAGGAGTTGGGGATATGAACGGCTCCGCCCGCACCGGTCTGGACCTCTTGACGGTTGGTCCAGACCTTTCTACGCTCGCCGGAACACTGTGGTGAGCGTGCCATGACAAAGCGTGCTCACGGGCGGCGCAGGTCCCACCCCCATGTCGTAGTCGGCCCCACGACCTCGACGGACCTACGGAGGATCACCCTTGAGCACAGCATCCCCACCCCGCACCAGGCGCACCCGGTTCTTCGGTCGGGTCGCGGCGATCGTGGCCGCACTCGCGCTGCCCGTCTCCGGCCTCGTCGCACTGGCCGGCCCGGCCCAGGCGGCCGCCTCCGCGACCGCGACGTACACCAAGGTCTCCGACTGGGGCTCCGGCTTCGAGGGCAAGTGGGTGGTGAAGAACACCGGCACCACCAGCCTCAGCAGCTGGACCGTGGAGTGGGACTACCCGGCGGGCACCTCGGTCACCTCCGCCTGGGACGCCACCGTGACCGGCTCGGGCACCCACTGGACCGCCAAGAACCTCGGCTGGAACGGGACCCTGGCCCCAGGGGCCACCGCGAGCTTCGGCTTCAACGGCTCCGGCGGCGGCGCGCCGAGCGGCTGCAAGATCAACGGCGCCTCCTGCGACGGCGGCACCCAGCCCGGCGACACTCCCCCCACGGCTCCCGGCACCCCCACCGCGAGCAACATCGCCGACACCTCGCTCACCCTGACCTGGACCCCGGCCACGGACGACAAGGGCGTCAAGAACTACGACGTCTACCGGGGCTCCAGCAAGATCGCCACGGTCACCGGGACCAGCTACGCCGACTCCGGCCTGACCAAGGGCACGACGTACACCTACAGCGTCACCGCCCGCGACACCGTCGACCAGACCGGCCCCTCCTCCGGCTCGGCGACGGTGACGACCACCGGCGGGGTCATCCCCCCGGACCCGGGCGGCAAGGTCAAGCTGGGGTACTTCACCAACTGGGGCGTCTACGGCCGCAACTACCACGTGAAGAACCTGGTCACCTCCGGCACGGCCGGCAAGATCACCCACATCAACTACGCCTTCGGCAACGTCCAGAACGGCCAGTGCACCATCGGTGACGCCTACGCCGACTACGACAAGGCCTACACCGCCGACCAGAGCGTCGACGGCGTCGCCGACACCTGGGACCAGCCGCTGCGCGGCAACTTCAACCAGCTGCGCAAGCTGAAGAAGGCCTACCCGAACATCAAGATCCTGTGGTCCTTCGGCGGCTGGACCTGGTCCGGCGGCTTCCCGCAGGCCGCCGCCAACCCGACCGCCTTCGCCCAGTCCTGCTACAACCTGGTCGAGGACCCGCGCTGGGCGGACGTCTTCGACGGCATCGACCTGGACTGGGAGTACCCGAACGCCTGCGGCCTGTCCTGCGACACCAGCGGAGCGGCCGCCTTCAAGAACCTGATGCAGGCCGTGAAGGCACGGTTCGGGGCGAACAACCTGGTCACCGCGGCCATCACCGCCGACGCCTCGGACGGCGGCAAGATCGACAAGGCCGACTACGCGGGCGCCGCGCAGTACACCGACTTCTACAACGTCATGACGTACGACTTCTTCGGGGCGTGGGCGGCCCAGGGCCCGACGGCCCCGCACTCCCCGCTCACCTCCTACGCGGGCATCCCGCAGGCCGGCTTCAACTCGGCCGACGCCATCGCCAAGCTCAAGGCCAAGGGCGTGCCCGGCTCGAAGCTCAACCTCGGCATCGGCTTCTACGGCCGCGGCTGGACCGGCGTCACCCAGGCAGCCCCCGGCGGCACCGCCACCGGACCGGCCCCGGGCACGTACGAGCAGGGCATCGAGGACTACAAGGTCCTCAAGAACAGCTGCCCGGCCACCGGCACCGTCGCCGGCACCGCCTACGCCAAGTGCGGCAGCAACTGGTGGAGCTACGACACCCCCGCCACCATCGCCGGGAAGATGACCTGGGCCAAGCAGCAGGGCCTCAGGGGAGCCTTCTACTGGGAGTTCAGCGGAGACACCACGAACGGTGAACTCGCGAACGCGGTCCACACCGGGCTCCAGTAGACATACCGAAGCCGGGGAGACGGGTCCGCCCCCGTCTCCCCGGCTTCTCGATCGCTCGGCCCTAGGGCCTGATCCGAAGGACAGGCCCTAGGCCACGTTCACCCGCTGGCCGGGCGGCGCCGCCTCCAGCCAGGCGAGGAATCCGGTCAGCGCGTCCTCGCTCATCGCCAGCTCCAGGCGGGTCCCCCGATGGAGACAGCCGAGCACGACGGCATCGGAGAGCAGCGCCAGCTCCTCCTCGCCCTCCGGGGCACGGCGGGCGACGACCTCGATGGAGGACCGCTCCAGCATCCGGCGCGGGCGAGGGGAGTACGAGAACACCCGGAACCACTCGATCCGGTCACCGCTGTAGCGCGCGACCCCGTACACCCAGCCCTTGCCGGAGATGTCGGGCTCCTCGGACACGCCCCAGCGCATGCTGCAGTCGAAGGTGCCGCCGGACCGCTGGATGAGTCTGCGGCGCAGCCCGAAGACGAACAGCCCGATCACCACCAGGGTTACGACCAGGCCGCTCACAAGCAGAGCGAGGAGCATCTTCACCGACCTCCTCGCTCATCGACTACACATGAGAAACCGGGGACCCCCCCAGACGGAGTCTGGGGGAGGACCCGCATCGCCTCAGCCGCGACCCGGTCTGGAAAATTCCAGCACGGACCGCGGCTGAGGTCTGCCGAGTCCCGAAGGTCGCCCCCCGGGACTCGAATGATCAAACTCCGTCGGGCGTTCAGCCCGTTACGGCGCGCAGCCGGACATCAGCGCGACGCTCGGCGGCCGCGTCGGCCTCCGACTTCGCGCGCTCCAGTGCCCGCTCCGCACGCTGGACGTCAATCTCGTCCGCGAGCTCGGCGATCTCGGCCAGCAGGGACAGCTTGTTGTCCGCGAACGAGATGAAACCGCCGTGCACCGCGGCGACGACGGTGTTGCCGTCGCTGGTACGGATGGTCACCGGGCCCGATTCCAGCACACCGAGAAGCGGCTGGTGACCGGGCATGACGCCGATGTCGCCGGACGTGGTGCGGGCGACAACAAGGGTGGCCTCGCCGGACCAGACATTGCGGTCCGCCGCGACCAGCTCGACGTGCAGCTCAGCAGCCAAGGTGGCTCCTCGGGTCACCACCCGGCGGGTCGGCCGGGTGTTGGGTCAAATTCTAATGGGCGTGGGGAGAGGGACGGGACACACCCGCCCCTCTCCGTCGAAACCTGCGAACCGGATGCACTCCTCGCGGAGCGCGCCGGATCAGGAGACGCCCAGCTCCTTGGCGTTGGCCTTCAGGTCCTCGATGCCACCGCACAGGAAGAACGCCTGCTCGGGGAAGTGGTCGTAGTCACCGTCGCAGATCGCGTTGAACGCGGTGATCGACTCGTCGAGCGGAACGTCCGAACCGTCCACACCGGTGAACTGCTTCGCCACGTGGGTGTTCTGCGACAGGAAGCGCTCGACACGACGGGCACGGTGGACAACGAGCTTGTCCTCCTCGCCCAGCTCGTCGATACCGAGGATCGCGATGATGTCCTGGAGGTCCTTGTACTTCTGCAGGATCCCCTTGACGCGCATCGCCGTGGCGTAGTGGTCCGCCGCGATGTACCGCGGGTCGAGGATGCGGGACGTCGAGTCCAGCGGGTCCACGGCCGGGTAGATGCCCTTCTCGGAGATCGGACGGGAGAGAACCGTCGTCGCGTCGAGGTGGGCGAAGGTGGTCGCCGGCGCCGGGTCGGTCAGGTCGTCCGCGGGGACGTAGATCGCCTGCATCGAGGTGATCGAGTGACCACGGGTCGAGGTGATGCGCTCCTGGAGGAGACCCATCTCGTCGGCCAGGTTCGGCTGGTAACCCACCGCGGAGGGCATACGGCCGAGCAGGGTCGACACCTCGGAACCCGCCTGGGTGTACCGGAAGATGTTGTCGATGAAGAAGAGCACGTCCTGCTTCTGCACATCGCGGAAGTACTCCGCCATGGTCAGACCGGCCAGGGCGACGCGCAGACGGGTGCCCGGGGGCTCGTCCATCTGGCCGAAGACAAGCGCCGTCTTGTCGATGACGCCGGAGTCGGCCATCTCCTCGATGAGGTCGTTGCCCTCACGGGTACGCTCACCGACGCCCGCGAACACCGACACACCGTCGTGGTTGTTGGCGACGCGGTAGATCATTTCCTGGATCAGAACGGTCTTGCCGACACCGGCACCACCGAACAGACCGATCTTTCCACCCTTGACGTACGGGGTGAGAAGGTCGATGACCTTGACGCCGGTCTCGAACATCTCGGTCTTCGACTCGAGCTCGTCGAAGCGAGGGGCCTTGCGGTGGATCGGCCAGCGCTCGGTGACGTTGGCGTTCTCCTCCGGGTAGTTCAGCACCTCACCCAGGGTGTTGAAGACCTTGCCCTTGGTGAAGTCACCGACGGGGACGGTGATGCCCTCGCCCGTGTCGGTCACCGGGGCCTGGCGGACCAGGCCGTCGGTCGGCTGCATCGAGATGGTACGGACGAGGCCGTCACCCAGGTGCTGCGCGACCTCGAGGGTCAGGGTCTTCAGCGCGCCGTCCTCGGCCGGGTCGGTGACCTGGACCTTCAGCGCGTTGTAGATGTCAGGCATGGCGTCGACGGGGAACTCCACGTCGACGACCGGGCCGATGACCCGGGCGACGCGGCCCGTGGCGGCGGCCGTCTCAACAGAGGTCGTCATTACTTGTCACTCCCCGCGGTCGCGTCAGCCATGGCGCTCGCGCCACCGACGATCTCGCTGATTTCCTGGGTGATTTCGGCCTGGCGGGCCGCGTTGGCAAGCCGGGAGAGGCTCTTGATGAGGTCTCCGGCGTTGTCGGTCGCCGCCTTCATCGCGCGGCGGCGGGCGGCGTGCTCGGAAGCGGCCGACTGCAGCAGTGCGTTGTAGATGCGGCTTTCGACGTAGCGCGGCAGAAGGGCGTCGAGGACGTCCTCCGCCGACGGCTCGAAGTCGAACAGCGGAAGGATCTCGCCCTTCGCACCGGTCTCCTCCGGAGCCTGGTCAAGGCTGAGCGGCAGCATCCGGCCGTCGACCGGGTTCTGCGTCATCATCGACACGAATTCCGTGTAGACGATGTGCAGCTCGTCGACGCCACCTTCGGCCGTCTCGGTCTGGATGGCCTCGATCAGCGGCCCGGCGACGCGCTTGGCGTCGGCGTAGGCCGGGCTGTCGGTGAAGCCGGTCCACGAATCCACGACCTTGCGCTCGCGGAAGCCGTAGTAAGCCAGACCCTTGCGGCCGACGATGTAGGTGTCGACGTCCTTGCCCTCAGCACGCAGCCGCTCGGTGAGCCGCTCCGCCTGCTTGATGGCGTTCGAGGAGTAGCCGCCGGCCAGACCGCGGTCGCTCGTGATGAGCAGGATCGCGGCACGGGTCGGCGTCTCGACCTCGGTGGTCAGGGCGTGCTTGGTGTTCGAACCGGTCGCCACCGCGGTCACCGCACGGGTGAGCTCGGTCGCGTACGGCATCGACGCCGCCACCTTGCGCTGCGCCTTGACGATGCGCGAGGCGGCGATCATCTCCATCGCCTTGGTGATCTTCTTGGTCGCCGTGATGGCACGGATGCGACGCTTGTAGACCCGGAGCTGCGCTCCCATGAGTCAGGTCCCTTCCGTCGTCACTTGGAGACGTTGACGGCCGGTGCGTCCTCGCCCAGGAGCTTGCCGTCCGAGGTCTCGAACTGACGCTTGAAGCCGGCGATGGCGTCCGCGATGGAGGACAGGGTGTCGTCCGACATCTTGCCGCCGTCGGCGATGGAGGTGAGGAGGTCCTTGCGCTCGCGGCGCAGGTGCTCCAGCAGCTCCGACTCGAAGCGACGGATGTCGTTGACCGGAACGTCGTCCATCTTGCCGGTGGTGCCGGCCCAGACGGAGACGACCTGCTCCTCGACGGGCATCGGCTGGTACTGGCCCTGCTTCAGCAGCTCGACCAGACGCTTGCCGCGCTCCAGCGAAGCCTTCGACGCGGCGTCCAGGTCGGAACCGAAGGCGGCGAACGCCTCCAGCTCGCGGTACTGGGCCAGGTCCAGACGCAGACGGCCGGAAACCTGCTTCATGGCCTTGTGCTGGGCGGAGCCACCGACGCGGGAGACCGAGATACCGACGTTCAGCGCCGGGCGCTGGCCCGCGTTGAACAGGTCGGACTCCAGGAAGCACTGGCCGTCGGTGATGGAGATGACGTTGGTCGGGATGAACGCCGACACGTCGTTCGCCTTGGTCTCGACGATCGGCAGACCGGTCATCGAACCGGCACCCATGTCGTCGGACAGCTTCGCGCAGCGCTCCAGCAGACGGGAGTGCAGGTAGAAGACGTCACCCGGGTAGGCCTCGCGGCCCGGCGGGCGGCGCAGCAGCAGCGACACGGCGCGGTAGGCGTCGGCCTGCTTCGACAGGTCGTCGAAGATGATCAGGACGTGCTTGCCGGCGTACATCCAGTGCTGACCGATGGCCGAACCGGTGTACGGCGCCAGGTACTTGAAGCCGGCCGGGTCGGACGCCGGGGCGGCGACGATCGTCGTGTACTCGAGCGCGCCGGCGTCTTCCAGGGCGCCGCGAACGGACGCGATGGTCGAGCCCTTCTGGCCGATGGCGACGTAGATGCAGCGAACCTGCTTGTTCACGTCGCCCGAGCGCCAGTTGTCGCGCTGGTTGATGATCGTGTCGACGGCCAGAGCGGTCTTACCCGTCTGACGGTCACCGATGATCAGCTGACGCTGACCGCGGCCGACCGGCACCATGGCGTCGATGGCCTTGTAGCCGGTCTGCATCGGCTCGTGGACGGACTTACGGACCATGACGCCAGGAGCCTGGAGCTCCAGGGCGCGACGGCCTTCGGTCGCGATCTCGCCGAGACCGTCGATCGGGTTGCCGAGCGGGTCGACGACGCGGCCGAGGTAGCCCTCGCCGACGCCGACCGAGAGCACCTCACCGGTGCGCTGCACCGGCTGGCCCTCCTCGATACCGCTGAACTCGCCGAGGACGACCGCACCGATCTCGCGCTCCTCGAGGTTGAGGGCGAGACCGAGGGTGCCGTCCTCGAACTTCAGCAGCTCGTTCGCCATGGCGGAGGGCAGACCCTCCACCTTCGCGATGCCGTCGCCGGCAACGCTGACCGTTCCGACCTCCTCGCGCGAGGCCGCGTCCGGCTGGTACGACTGGACAAAGTTCTCCAGTGCGTCCCGGATCTCCTCCGGCCGGATCGTGAGCTCCGCCATCTGGGTTCCCTGCTCTCCTTGTTGGGCCTGAAGCTTCTTAGGGGTCTGGGGGCGACCCCCAGGAATCTTCTGCAAGTTCTGCACGGCCCAACCGGGCCGCTAGGAATGCTTCTGTTCTTTTGGTGGCTGGTCAGCCGGCCATGCGGCGCGACGCCTCGGCGAGGCGGTCCGCGATGGTGCCGTCGATGACCTCGTCGCCGACTCGCACCGAGATCCCGCCGAGGACCTCGGGGTCCACGTCGAGGTTCAGGTGCATCTGTCGGCCGTACAGCTTGGCCAGCACAGCGCCGAGACGCGCCCGCTGCACGTCGCTGAGCGGAACCGCGCTGGTCACAGTGGCGACCATGCGGTTGCGGCGCTCGGCGGCGAGCGTGGAAAGGGACTCCAGTCCCGCTTCCAGGCTACGTCCACGCGGCTGCGTGACAAGACGGATCACCAGGCGCTCGGTGACGGCGTTCGCCTTGCCGCCGAGCAGGCTGCGCAGCAGCTCGCTCTTGGCGGAGGCGGTGGCCGCACGGTCGGTCAGCGCGGCACGCAGCTCGGTGTTCGAGGAGACGATCCGGCCGAAGCGGAAGATCTCGTCCTCGACGTTGTCGAGTGCGCCACCCTGCTGGGCGGCCGTGAGGTCGGCGGTGGCCGCCAGCTCCTCCAGCGCGTCCACCAGGTCGCGGGACTGCGACCAGCGGGACCGGACCATGCCGGACACCAGGTCGAGGGTTTCCCCGCCGACCTGGCCGCCGAGCAGCCGACCGGCCAGCTCGGCCTTGGCCTCGCCGGACTGCGCCGGGTCCGTGATGACCCGACGCAGCGAGACCTCACGGTCGAGCAGCGCGGTGACGGCAGCCAGCTCACCGGCGAGCTTCGCCGCGTCGACGGACGTGTTGTCCGTCAGCGCGTCGAGACGCTCACGCGCGGAGGCCAGCGCCTCGCGGCTCGCTCCGTTCATCGGGCCGCCTCGGCCTTCTCCTCAAGCTCGCTGAGGAAGCGGTCGATGGTGCGGCTCTGCCGGGCGTGGTCCTCGAGGGACTCGCCGACGAGCTTTCCGGCCAGGTCGGTGGCGAGCTTGCCCACGTCCTGACGCAGCGCCTGAGAGGCGGCCTTACGGTCCGCCGCGATCTGGGCGTGGCCGGCAGCGATGATCTCCTCACGCTGCCGCTGGCCCTCTGCGCGCAGTTCTTCCTTGAGCGCAGTGCCCTGCTCCAGCGCTTCCTGGCGCAGGCGCGCGGCCTCGTGCCGGGCTTCGGCGAGCTGGGCCTTGTACTGCTCCAGCACGCTCTGGGCCTCGGTCTGAGCGGCCTCAGCCTTCTCGATACCGCCCTCGATGGCCTCGCGACGCTCGTCCAGAACCTTGTTGATGTTCGGGAGGAGCTTCTTCGCGAGGAAACCGAAGACGATGACGAAGGCGATCAGACCGATGACGAGCTCGGGGATCGGCGGGATGAGGGGGTTTTCCGCCTCTTCGGCCGCGAGCTGAACCAGAGGGTTCACATCAGTGCCTTCCGACTAAAGGGTCTGTTCGCTACCGGGATCAGGAGGTCGGGTAGACGAACGGCATGACCAGACCGATGAGGGCGAGCGCCTCACAGAAGGCGAAGCCGAGGATCTGGTTGGCGCGGATCAGGCCGGCGGCCTCGGGCTGGCGGGCCAGGGCCTGGGTGCCGTTACCGAAGATGATGCCGACGCCGACGCCGGGGCCGATGGCCGCGAGGCCGTAACCGATGGAGCCGAGGTTGCCCTTGATTTCGACGCCAGCAGCGAGGGTCTGGAGAGCGGACATGCCGGTTCTTCCTTCTCTTTCATGGACCGGTGGGGGTTGGCCACCGGACGACTGGTGGTTTGGGGGTGGGGCGGTCAGTGGTGCTCGGCGACGGCGCCCTGGAGGAAGCTGCAGGCCAGCAGCACGAAGACGTAGGCCTGGACAGCCTGGATGAAGAGCTCGAACGCGGTCATCACGATGACCATCACGAAGGACACGCCCGCGTAGGCGATGCCGATGCCGTTCAGCAGGTACCAGCTGGCGATCGTGAAGAGCAGCAGCAGGGTGTGACCGGCGAACATGTTCGCGAAGAGACGGACCGCGTGGGTGAAGGGGCGGACGATCACGTTCGAGAAGAACTCGATCAGCATGACCAGCGGCAGGATGCCACCCAGCGACTTGTCGTAGCCCGTGAGGTTCTTCAGGCCGCCGACGAACCCGTGGCGCTTGAAGGTGACCGACATCCACATGAAGTAGATGACCAGGGCCATACCGGCCGGGTACGCGATGACCGCGGTCACCGGGAACTGGGCGACCGGAATGATCGACCAGAGGTTCAGGATCCAGACGAAGAAGAACGTCGCGACCATGAAGGGGACGTACTTCTCGCCCTCCTTCTTGCCCATCGTTTCGTAGACGATGCCGCGGCGCACGAAGTCGTAGCCGGCTTCGGCGACCATCTGGAGCTTCCCCGGGACCATCTTCGGCTTGGCGAAGGCGGCCCAGAAGAAACCGACGATGATGACGGACCCGAGCAGGGCCAGGAGCATCGTCTTGTTGAAGTAGACGGCTCCGTCCATGTCGCCGAAGATCGGCTCGAACAGGAACGAGTGCAGGCCAGGAGCCGGGAAACCACAGCCGTCGAAGATGTGGCAATCGGTCTCGAAGGCGAGCACCTGCGTCGGGTCAGCACTCACCGCGGGCTCCTTCAGCGTGGCGCATAGGTACGGCAACCTCGTTGTGTCGGCGCGGCGCACAGCCGCGGTTCGGCACGGGACTGGTCTTACGGATGTGGGGGCGGCTTGCAGGCAGTGAGCCTCGCGATTGAGCAGGCGTCAGCTCAGCTGCCTGCGCCCGCGATGCCGCATATGGCACCGGACGATAGCAGCATCTCGAACGCGCACTTATTCCGCCCCTACCGTTCACGACGAGGGCCCCGTGTTTTCAGGCTTCTCACCCTTGCCACGCTTGGTGGTGGACTCGGGCTCGACGTAAAGGATCTTGGCCTTCATGTGCGCGCGCGTCTGCGCGGCGATCCAAGCAAGGGTCGCCGCGACGATGGTGATCGCGAATGCCCTGGGATTGAACAGCGTCGTGTTCTTGAACACGGCGACGAAGACGAAGAGCAGCAGGATCTGGGTCGTGTAGAGCGCCAGACCCATCATCTGGAACAGGTGCGGCAGCGACCGCGCCGTCCGCTGCAGGATGACGAATCCGATACCCATGAAGAGAATCACGACGACCGTGGCCGCGATCGCCCCGATCGCCCCCTTACCGCCCGCGACCACGCCACTGACGATGGCGGCGACAGCGCCGACGGCAGCGGTGGGTACGGCGGTGTGCAGAAGGGTTCGGGCGTCATCGGACAGCATGGCGCATGGCTCCGCGTGATGGTGGGGTAACGGGACTCGTACAGGACGAGCGTAAGCCCGGTCCGAGAGAGGACCTCGGGCCAAGGGACCGTCGCACTACGGTCCTTCGGCTCTGTCGCCGGGTTTAGTGAACGGTATCACAAACTATTTGATGAGAGCTTTACCTGCTGGGTGTGCCGACTGTCACACATGAGAGTGACCCTGCGCGTGTGTGCGCGACAGGAAGGCGGCTTGTCTGGTAAAGGCCATCCATGTCCGACATGCGAATCGACCGTCAGCGGGTGGATTCAGCCTTACGCCGGTCGGGGAAGCGCGAACGGGGGCCCACGGCGGTCGCTCCGTTGACGCCGGAGACACCCGCGGCGATCGGCCTCGCCGCCTCCGGCTCCGCACCCGAGGCATTCCGCGCGGCCGCCTCGGCGGCGGCCTCCGCGGCGCGTGCGGCATGGCGGTAGCGCGGCGGAACCAGACCTTCCGCCCAGCGCGGGGCGCGTGGGGTGAAGCGCGGAAGCAGCAGCAGGATCAGGCCGACCGCACTCAGCGCGACGATCGCCAGCACGATCCACATGGTGGCGGAATGCACCGAATAGGCCACCGTGCCGAAGGCGATCAGCCCCGACCAGAAGTACATGATCATGACCGCGCGGCTGTGCGAATGTCCGAGTTCCAGCAGCCGGTGGTGGAGGTGTCCGCGGTCGGCGGCGAAGGGCGACTGGCCCTTCCACGTACGCCGGACGATGGCCAGGACCAGGTCCGCCATCGGGATCGCGATGACCGTCAGCGGCAGGATCAGCGGGATGTAGGCGGGGAGCATCGCGTGCGTCGCGTTGCGCTCACCACCGGCGAAGAGGGCCAGCGCGTCCGGGTCCACCTGACCGGTGAGGGAGATCGCGGAGGCGGCCAGCACGAGGCCGATGAGCATCGAGCCGGAGTCGCCCATGAAGATCCGGGCGGGGTGCATGTTGTGCGGCAGGAAACCCAGGCACATGCCCATGAGGATCGCGGCGAAGAGGGTCGCCGGCGCCGCCGACTCGATGCCGTAGCCGAACCAGATCCGGTACGCGTAGAGGAAGAGCGCGGCCGCGGCGATGCAGACCATGCCGGCGGCGAGGCCGTCCAGGCCGTCGACGAAGTTCACGGCGTTGATGGTGATGACGACGAGGGCGACGGTGAGCAGGTTGCCCTGCCACTGGGTGAGCGGGACCGTACCGATACCCGGGACGGGGATCCACAGGATGGTCAGACCCTGCATGACCATCACACCGGCGGAGATCATCTGCGCGCCGAGCTTGATCAGGGCGTCGAGCTCGAACTTGTCGTCGAGGACGCCGACCAGCCAGATCAGGGCCGCGCCGGAGAGCAGCGCGCGGGGTTCGTTCGAGAGCTCGAAGACGCCGTTGAGGTTGCGCAGGTGGTCCGCGACCAGCAGGCCCGCGCACAGACCGCCGAACATGGCGATGCCGCCCAGTCGCGGTGTGGGCTCGCGGTGCACGTCGCGGGCGCGGATCTCCGGCATGGCCCCGGCCGCGATCGCGAACTTCCGCACGGGCCCGGTCAGCAGGTAGGTCACCGCGACCGTGACGCAAAGCGTCAGCAGATATTCACGCACGGGCTGCCCCAGATGTATCGCCGGCCATCTCAGCCCCACACATTAGCTGCGATGTCACCTTCATCGAGGACGCGAGGGGGCGGTATCCCGGTTCCAGTACGCCCTGCTTGTCCTGCTTACTCCCCGTAAGGGGGAAATCCTGTCGTGAGCTCGCCGACCTCCGTACGTGTTTTCACGCCGTCGCCGTCCAGCGCCGCGGCGAACAACGCCGCGATCCGGACCATCTCCGGCTCCCCCATCCCCTGGGTGGTCACGGCGGCGGTTCCCAGCCGGACGCCGCGCTGGTCCCCGTACGGGAGGGCGCAGGTGTCCAGCACGATCCCGGCGGCGGCCAGCCGACCGCGGGCGGTCGGGCCGTCCACGCCCAGCGGCGCGGGATCGGCGGTGATCAGATGGGTGTCGGTGCCGCCGGTGGTGACCGTGAACCCGTGCTCCTGGAGCGCGCCCGCCAGGACCCGGGCATTGGCGACGACCCGGTGCGCGTAGGTGGTGTACGCCGGCCGGGCCGCCTCGCCGAAGGCCACGGCCTTCGCGGCGATGGTGTGCATCTGGGCCCCGCCCTGGGTGAAGGGGAACACCGCCCGGTCGACGCGCTCCGCGTACTCGGCGCCGCACAGCAGCATGCCGCCGCGCGGGCCGCGCAGCACCTTGTGCGTGGTCGCGCAGACGATGTCGGCGTACGGGACGGGGCTGGGCGCGGCCCCACCGGCCACGAGGCCGATCGGGTGGGCGGCGTCCACGATGAGGTGGGCGCCGACCTCGTCGGCGATCTCCCGGAAGGCCGAGTACTCGGGGTGGCGGGGGTAGGAGATGGAGCCGCACACGATCGCCTCGGGCCGGTGCGTGCGGGCGAGGCGCTGGACCTGCCGGTAGTCGATGAGGCCCGTCGCCGGGTCGACGCCGTACCCGACGAAGTCGAACCACCGTCCGGAGAGGTTCGCCGGCGACCCGTGGGTGAGGTGTCCGCCGTACGGGAGCCCCATCGCCAGCACGGTGTCGCCGGGCCGCAGCAGGGCGGCGTACGCGGCGAGGACGGCGGAGGATCCGGAGTGCGGCTGCACGTTCGCGTGCTCGGCGCCGAAGAGTGCCTTGGCCCGCTCCACGGCGGTCCGCTCGGCCAGATCGGCGTACTCGCACCCGCCGTGGTGCCGGGCGCCGGGGTAACCCTCGGCGTACTTGTTGGCGAGCGCGGAGCCGAGCGTGGCGAGCACGGCGGACGAGGTGAAGTTCTCCGCGGCGCTCAGCTGCAAGGTGTCGGCCTGCCGCTGCCGCTCCCCGGCCAGTACGTCGGCCATCTGCGGGTCCTGCGCGCGCAGCAGGTCCGTGGGCTGGGTGATGACGCTCATGGCGGCGCTCCAGGGGGTACCGGGTTACCAGCCACTGTAGGCCCGCGGACCCCACGATGCCCTGTCAGCGCGCGGCGAGCCCCTCCTCGACGCGGCACTCGCACCGCTCGGCCCCGGGGGGCCTCCCGGGCTTCGCCCCGCTGCGCCGGCCTCCGGCCGGACAGGCGCTCAGCGCGCGGCGGTCACACCCGTCAACGCCGTCACGACCGGGTCCAAGGCCTGGTTGATCTCGTCGCCGATCGAGCGGAAGAAGGTGATCGGGGCTCCGTACGGGTCGTACACCTCGTCCGCGTCCGGCGAGGGCGCCAGCAGCCAGCCGCGCAGGGCCGCTGCGGCCCGTACCAGCGCCCGTGCCCGCTCCGCCATGCCGTCGTCCAGCGGCGGCAGCGTGGCCGGATCTATCGCTCGGACCAGCCGGGTGAACTCCTTCAGCGTGAAGGTGCGCAGTCCCGCCGAGTGGCCCATCGAGATGACCTGCGCCCGGTGGTCACGGGTGGCGGTCAGCACCAGGTCGGCGCGTATGACGTGCTCGTCCAACAGCTCCCGCCCGGTGAACCCGGACGCGTCGGCCCCGAAGTCCGCCAGTACGGCGGCCGCGTTCGCCTCCATCGGGGCGCCCTCGTGGCCCCAGGTGCCGGCGCTCTCCACGATGAGGTCACCGGTGACGAGGCCGCCGAGGCGGTGCGAGAGGGCATGCCGCGTCAGCCGCTCGGTGATGGGCGAGCGGCACACGTTCCCGGTGCTGACGTGGAGTATGCGGAAAGTGTTTCCCCCGGCTACCGGCGGGCGGTACCCCCCTGCTATGCCACGCCCCTCAGGGCTCACGGGGCGACCTCGAGGTCGGGTACGACCTCCCGCAGCTGGTCTGCGGTGAGTGCCCCCTCGCGCAGCAGGACGGGAACCTTCCCGGTGACGTCGACGATCGACGACGGCTGGATGCCGGGCGTCGGGCCGCCGTCCAGGTACACGGACACGGAGTCCCCGAGCATCTCGCGCGCGGCGTCGCAGTCCTCGGGCGCCGGGTGACCCGACAGGTTGGCCGAGGACACCGCCATGGGGCCGACCTCGGTCAGCAGCTCGATCGCGACGGGGTGCAGGGGCATGCGTACGGCCACGGTGCCCTGGGTGTCCCCCAGGTCCCACGCCAGCGAGGGCTGGTGCTTGGCGACCAGCGTCAGCGCGCCCGGCCAGAAGGCGTCGACGAGTTCCCAGGCCATCTCGGAGAAGTCCGTGACGAGGCCGTGGAGCGTGTTCGGGGAGCCGATGAGCACCGGGGTGGGCATGCCACGGCCGCGACCCTTGGCTGCGAGCAGGTCGTGGACGGCCTCCGGGCTGAAGGCGTCCGCGCCGATCCCGTAGAGGGTGTCGGTGGGCAGCACGACGAGCTCGCCGCGGCGCACGGCGGATGCGGCTTCACGCAGACCCGTCTTACGGTCCGTCGCGTCGTTGCAGTCGTATCGCCGGGCCATCAGCGGGCCTCCTCGTGCAGCAGGGGGGTGGCGGAATTCGTCGCGCCGGTCACGGCAGGGCCTTGCGGGCCGTCGCGAAGCGCGGGCGGTTGTTGAGGTCCGGGTGGTCGGCCGCGTCGGCCCAGCCCCGCTCCTCGGCGAAGATCCACGGAACCTGGCCGCCCTGGGTGTCGGCGTGCTCGATGACGACGATGCCGCCGGGTCGCAGCAGCCGGTGGGCGGTGCGTTCGATACCGCGGATGGTGTCGAGGCCGTCCTCGCCGGAGAAGAGCGCCATCTCCGGGTCGTGGTCGCGGGCCTCGGGGGCGACGTACTCCCACTCGGTGAGCGGGATGTACGGCGGGTTGGAGATGACCAGGTCGACCTGGCCGTCGAGCTCCGGAAGCGCGCTCAGGGCGTCGCCCTGGTGCACGGTGACCCGGGAGCCCTCGGCGTTCTTACGGGTCCACCGCAGGGCGTCCTCGGACAGCTCGACCGCGTGCACGCGCGAGCGCGGCACCTCCTGGGCCATGGCCAGCGCGATGGCGCCGGAGCCGGTGCACAAATCCACGATCAGCGGCTCGACGACGTCCATCGCGCGCACGGAGTGTATGGCCCAGTCCACGACCGACTCGGTCTCGGGCCGGGGCACGAAGACCCCGGGCCCGACCTGGAGCTCCAGGTACCGGAAGAAGGCGCGGCCGGTGATGTGCTGGAGCGGCTCGCGCGCCTCGCGGCGGGCGACGGCCTCCCAGTAGCGGGCGTCGAAGTCCGCGTCCTTGACGTGGTGCAGTTCCCCCCGTTTGACGCCGTGCACGAAGGCGGCGAGCTCCTCCGCGTCGAAGCGCGGTGAGGGCACGCCGGCGGCGGCCAGCCGCTGGGTGGCTTGGGCCACCTCGGCAAGCAGCAAGTTCACGCTGGTCCTCCGGGCTGCTGTCGTACGGGGGGTGGTGCGGGGGGGCGGATCAGTGCGCGGCCGCGAGCTTGGCCGCGGAGTCCGTGTCGACGCAGGCCTGGATGACCGCGTCGAGGTCACCGTCGAGCACCTGGTCCAAGTTGTACGCCTTGAAACCGGTCCGGTGGTCCGAGATCCGGTTTTCCGGATAGTTGTACGTACGGATCTTCTCGGAACGGTCCACGGAGCGCACCTGGCTGCGGCGCACGTCCGAGGCCTCCTGCTCGGCGGCCTCCTGGGCCGCGGCCAGGAGCCGCGAGCGCAGGATGCGCATGGCCTGCTCCTTGTTCTGGAGCTGGCTCTTCTCGTTCTGGCAGGAGGCGACCACACCGGTGGGGATGTGCGTGATGCGCACGGCCGAGTCGGTGGTGTTGACGGACTGGCCGCCGGGGCCCGACGAGCGGTACACGTCGATGCGGAGGTCGTTCATGTTGATCTCGACCTCGACCTCCTCGGCCTCCGGGGTGACGAGCACGCCGGCGGCGGAGGTGTGGATGCGGCCCTGGGACTCGGTAGCCGGAACCCGCTGGACGCGGTGCACGCCGCCCTCGTACTTCAGGCGTGCCCATACGCCCTGGCCGGGCTCGGTGGCGCCGTTGCCGCCCTTGGTGCGCACGGAGACCTGGACGTCCTTGTAGCCGCCGAGCTCGGACTCGGTGGCGTCGATGATCTCGGTCTTCCAGCCCACGCGCTCGGCGTAGCGCAGGTACATGCGCAGCAGGTCGCCGGCGAACAGCGCCGACTCGTCGCCGCCCGCGCCCGCCTTGACCTCGAGGAGCACGTCCTTGTCGTCGCTGGGGTCGCGCGGAACGAGCAGCAGGCGGAGCTTCTCGGTGAGCTCTTCGCGCTGTGCGGTCAGTTCCTTGGCCTCGGCCGCGAAGTCGGGGTCGTCGGCCGCGAACTCCTTGGCCGTCTCGATGTCCTCGGCCGACTGCTTCCAGGCACGGAAGGTCGCGACGATCGGGGTCAGTTCCGCGTAGCGCTTGTTCAGCTTGCGCGCGTTGGCCTGATCCGAGTGGACCGAAGGGTCGGCGAGCTTCTTCTCAAGATCGGCGTGTTCGCCGACCAATTCCTCGACCGCTTCGAACATCGGGGGACTCCTGGGGTGAAAAGTGCGAAGGACTGCAGGGGGACGTGCCGGAACGACGACAAAGGCGCCGGTCCGGCCACCCCCGAATGGACAGGGGGCGGCCGGAGACCGGCGCCTGGGTCGCGCTACTTCTTGGCCGCACCCTTGCCGAAGCGCGCCTCGAAGCGGGCCACGCGGCCACCGGTGTCGAGGATCTTCTGCTTGCCCGTGTAGAACGGGTGGCACTCGGAGCAGACCTCGGCACGGATGGTGCCCTCGGTCAGGGTGCTACGGGTGGTGAACGACGCGCCGCAGGTGCAGCTGACCGCGGTCTCGACGTACTCGGGGTGAACATCGCGCTTCAAGGTGTCTCCTAGATTCGGGAGGGCGCCGGGTCGCAGGAGCCGAATTGCGTACTGCGTGAACCGGGGCCGACAGACCAGTCTGCCAGGACCGGGCCGCCTGTCAAAATTCTGAGGACGCCTCCCTCAACGGCAGGGGGCCGGCATCTATTCCGGACGGGCCCGCGGCCCGTCCGTGAGGGCCTTCACCGGACGATCGACCCGGCGGCGCTCTTGTCCCCGGAGGAGTTGACGGTGGCCTCGGCCGGGATCGGCCGGTCCGCCAGCAGGGCGTCCCAGACCATCTTGGTCTCCTTGGTGAGCGGGGCCACGCGGTTCGGGTCGCGGGGGTCCGTGGTCACCGGCAGCGTGATCATCTGCATGTCCTGGGCGTCTATGCCCTGGAGGCCCTGGGCGAAGCCCATGAGGGACTTCACATCGCCGAGGGGCTTGTCGGTGGTGATCGCCTTGGTCGCGGAGTCGGCGATGTCGAGCAGCTTCTTGGGGTTGTCGAAGAGTCCGATGCCCTTCACCTGCTTGATGAGCGCCTTGATGAAGGCCTGCTGGAGCTGTATTCGGCCCAGGTCGCTGCCGTCGCCGACGCTCTTGCGGGTGCGGACGAGACCGAGGGCCTGCTCGCCGTTCAGTTTGTTGGTGCCGGCCGCCAGGTCGAGGTGACTGGAGCCGTCCTTGATCGGCTTGGTGGTGGTCACCTCGACGCCGCCGAGGTTGTCGATGATCTTCTTGAAGCCGGTGAAGTCGACCTCTATGTAGTGATCCATGCGGATCCCCGACATCTTCTCGACGGTCTTGACCGCGCAGGCGGCCCCGCCGACGGTGAACGCCTCGTTGAACTGGGTGCGCTGACCGCCAGGGTCGGTCTTGCCGCCCGACGTCGCGCAGGAGGGCCGGGAGATCATGGTGTCGCGGGGTATCGACACGACACTGGCCTTCTCGTGGCCCTCGTAGAGGTGGATGATCATCGCCGTGTCGGAGCGGGCGGAGCCGCCGTCGTCCTGGCCGTACTCGCCGTTGGCGCCGCCGCGGGAGTCGGAGCCGAGGACGAGGATGTCCATCGAACCGTTGTCGACGTTCTGCGGGCGGTCGCTGCCGAGCGCCTGGTCGATGTCGACGGTCTTCAGGTTCCCGTTGAACTTGAAGTAGAAGTAGCCGAGGCCCGCTCCCCCCAGCAGGACCACCCCCGCCGCGCTCCAGGCCGCCACGGCGAGGGCCTTGCGGCGCTTCGCCGGTTTGCGTCGGCGCCGGGCCGCGGCACGCCCGCCGTGGTCCTTGCTCTCCTCGGTCATGCTCTCCTCAGTCCTGGGTCCGGTCCCCTGGTCGCTCAGGCCCGCCGTCCACCCCGCGGGTCCTCTGACACAGACGGGTGTACGGCGCGCAGGGTTCCATTCCGGGCCGAACCGCCCGGCGGGGGCGCGCGCACCCCGTGACGGGCGCGTGTACCCCGTTTCGGTGCCCGTACGCGCGACAGCCCCCGCCGCGGGTGCGGCGGGGGCTGTCGCGATGCTGCGCGAGCCGGACGTCAGTCGTCGTTCTTGCCCGACGGGGTCGTCTTCGCGATCTGCATCAGGAACTCGGCGTTCGACTTCGTCTGCTTCATCTTGTCGAGCAGCAGCTCGATCGCCTGCTGCGAGTCGAGCGCGTGCAGCACCCGGCGCAGCTTCCAGACGATGGCGAGTTCCTCCGCGTTGAGGAGGATCTCCTCCTTGCGGGTGCCCGACGGGTCGACGTCGACGGCCGGGAAGATGCGCTTGTCGGCGAGCTTCCGGTCGAGCTTGAGCTCCATGTTGCCGGTGCCCTTGAACTCCTCGAAGATCACCTCGTCCATGCGCGAGCCGGTGTCGACGAGCGCGGTGGCCAGGATGGTCAGCGAGCCGCCGTCCTCGATGTTGCGCGCGGCACCGAAGAAGCGCTTCGGCGGGTACAGCGCGGTCGAGTCGACACCACCGGACAGGATGCGGCCGGAGGCGGGCGCCGCGAGGTTGTACGCGCGGCCCAGACGGGTGATGGAGTCCAGCAGGACGACCACGTCGTGACCCAGCTCGACGAGACGCTTGGCGCGCTCGATGGCCAGCTCGGCGACGGTGGTGTGGTCCTCGGCCGGGCGGTCGAAGGTCGAGGAGATGACCTCGCCCTTGACCGACCGCTGCATGTCGGTGACCTCTTCCGGACGCTCGTCGACCAGGACGACCATCAGGTGGCACTCGGGGTTGTTCGTGGTGATCGCGTTGGCGATCGCCTGCATGATCATGGTCTTGCCGGTCTTCGGCGGGGCCACGATCAGGCCGCGCTGGCCCTTACCGATCGGCGACACGAGGTCGATGATGCGGGTGGTCAGCACGCCCGGGTCGGTCTCCAGACGGAGCCGGTCCTGGGGGTACAGCGGGGTCAGCTTCTGGAACTCCGGGCGGCCGCGGCCGGATTCGGGCGCCATGCCGTTCACCGAGTCCAGACGCACGAGCGCGTTGAACTTCTCGCGGCGCTCGCCGTCCTTGGGCTGACGCACGGCACCGGTGGTGTGGTCACCCTTGCGCAGGCCGGCCTTGCGGACCTGGGCGAGGGAGACGTACACGTCGTTGGGGCCGGGCAGGTAGCCCGAGGTCCGGATGAACGCGTAGTTGTCGAGGATGTCGAGGATGCCCGCGACGGGGATCAGCACGTCGTCGTCGGCGACCTGCGGCTCGCTCGGCGCGAACTCGTCGCGGCCACGGCGGCCACGGCGGTCGCGGTAGCGGCCGCGACGGCCGCGACGGCCGTCCTCACCGTCGAAGTCGTCCTGGGGGCCGTTGTCCTGGCGGTCCTGACGGCCCTGCTGCTGGCCCTGGCCCTGGCCACGGCCGCCCTGCTGCTGGCGGTCGGCGCGGTCCTGACGGCCGCCACCCTGGCCACCCTGACCCTGGCCACCCTGACCCTGACCGCCCTGACCCTGGCCGCCCTGGCCCTGGTCGTCGGCCTTGGCACCGCGGTCACGGCGGTCACGCTGGCGGTCGGTGCGCTCGGCACGGTCACCGCGGTCGCGGCGGTCGCGACGGCCACGGCCCTCGCCGTCCTGACCCTGCGCCTGACCGGCGGAGACCGCGGTGGCGGCCTCGACCTTGGTCTCGGCCGGGGCGGTGGCGGCGGGCGCGGTCTCGGTCTTCTGCTCGACCTGCACGGCGACGGGGGCCGAGGCCTCCGGGCTGCCGGAGGGGGCGGTGGCCCGACGGCGGCGGCGCTCGCCGACCGGGGCGTCGTCGCTGGCCGGCTGGCCCGGGATCTCGATCTGCGCCTGCTTGGCGGGCTTCTCGGCGGGCGCCTCGGCGGCGGCCTCACCCGTGCGGGCCTTGCTGGTGGCGCGGCGCTTCGGCTTGGCCTCGGCGGTGTCTGCGGCGGTGGAGGCGGCGGCCTTGGGGGCACCGCTGCCCGCCTGCGCCTCCTTGATGACCTCGATCAGCTGGCTCTTGCGCATCCGCGCGGTGCCCCTGATCCCGAGGCCCGACGCGACCTGCTGCAGCTCGGCCAGGACCATGCCGTCAAGGCCGGTGCCGGTGCGTCGACGCTTGGGTGCGGCGCCCGCGGCGGGGGCACTGGTGTCGACAGAGGTGTCGGCAGCGCCCATCAGATCGGTGGTGTCGCTCACGAAGGGTCCTTCCCTGGAGCGGACGTCGGCCTGTCTGGCTCGGCGACCGGTTGTGCTGTCCGACGACGGTCCTAGGTGTGGACCGTGCCGGGGCGGTGGTCCGCCGATAGAAATACGGCGGAAGAAACGTGCATGGCTGGTTCCGGCGAGAAGCCCCCGAGCTGAAAGCGTGGGAAAGTCACGCCGATTCCGGAGCGTGCTCGAAACTGCTGGAAGTGATCAAAGCAGTCGGGGAGGCTCCCGGAAGAAATGTGGTCCCGGATGGGGACACTGAGCACCGAGCCATGACGGCTTCCGATGCGCACTTGAGACTAACACTACCGGATCCAATAGATATTCCCCCTCTCAATCACCGGCAATCGCGCCCTTCCGTGCGGGCGGCCTGCCCTGGCCGCCCGCCCCTGACCGGCTGTGCACTCCGGGAAAGCGGGTCTAGCCGCCCTGGGTGCCCAGCGGAAGTACGCTCGCGCCCGCGGCGTCGAGTGCGAGCCGGTTGGCCGCCCACCCCTCGCCCGCGAGCTGCGCGACCTTGTCGGCCGCGCCGTTGTCGACCAGCGCGAGGACCGTGGGGCCCGCACCGGAGATGACCGCGGGGATCCCGTCCGCCCGCAGCCTGTTGACGAGTGCCACGCTCTCGGGCATCGCCGGTGACCGGTACTCCTGGTGGAGTCGGTCTTCGGTGGCCGGCAGGAGGAGCTCGGGACGCCTGGTCAGGGCTTCCACGAGCAGGCCCGCGCGGCCCGCGTTGACGGCCGCGTCCACGTGCGGGACGGTACGCGGCAGCAGGCCGCGCGCCGTCTCGGTGAGGACCGGCCTGGAAGGTACGAAGACCACCGGAACGATGGATTCGGCGGGCTCCATCCGGATCGCCTTGGCGCTGCCGCCGTCCATCCAGGCGAGGGTGAATCCGCCGAGCAGACACGCGGCGACGTTGTCGGGGTGACCCTCGATCTCGGTGGCGAGTTCGAGGAGCGCCGCGTCGTCGAGCTTGCTCTCGCCGCCTATGGTCACGGCGCGGGCGGCGACGATGCCGGCGCAGATGGCGGCGGAGGAGGAGCCGAGGCCGCGGCCGTGCGGGATGCGGTTGGCACAGACGACCTCGAGCCCGCGCGGCTGGCCGCCCAGCAGGTCGAAGGCGGTGCGCATGGAGCGTACGAGCAGGTGGCTCTCGTCCCGCGGGAGGGTGTCGGCGCCCTCACCCGCGATGTCGATGTTCAGGCCGGAGTCGGCCACCCGGACGACCACGTCGTCGTAGAGCCCCAGGGCCAGACCCAGGGCGTCGAAGCCCGGGCCGAGGTTGGCACTGCTGGCGGGAACGCGCACCCGTACGGCGGCGGCGCGGAACGCTGGACCGGCCATCGTCCGATGACACTCCTTGTGACTGTGCGAGATCTTCGCTCTTCGCTGGCTCGCTGCGAATGTACTGGAGAACGTACGACACCCGAAGGCCCTCGGGGCAGCACCGCAGTCATATGCGCGGTGGCGGATGTAGGTACAGCGTATCGAAGGAAGGTTCTCTCGCGACATAGGGCGCACAGGAGGCGCACGATGCGTGTCGCGGACTTCGACCGACTTCGACCGACTTCGGCTGCATTTTTGTTGTCGTACGGGGTGAGTTGCCGGGTTCCGGAGAGTCCTCGAGAAGGCCTCGAACCGCCTTCGGGAGCCCTCCGGACCCCGGCTTCACACGGTGCTGCGGTACTGCGGTACGGCTTGCGCCGCGCTGACTCCGCGCCGCCGTCAGACGAGGCCGAGGCGCACGGCGGCGGCCTCCGCGTCCACCGGAACGGTGACGGGCTGCGGAGCGCCCGCGATCGCCCAGTCGGGGTCCTTCAGGCCGTTGCCGGTGACGGTGCACACGATCTTCTGACCGGGGTCGACGAGACCCAGCTCCGCGGCCTTGAGCAGACCCGCCACCGAAGCGGCCGAGGCGGGCTCGACGAAGACGCCCTCCTGGGAGGCCAACAGCCGGTACGCGGACAGGATCTGGCGGTCCGTCACCTCGTCGATGAAGCCGCCCGACTCGTCGCGCGCGGCCAGCGCGTGGTCCCAGGAGGCCGGGTTGCCGATCCGGATCGCGGTGGCGACGGTGTGCGGCTCCTTGACGACCTCGCCGCGCACGATGGGCGCGGAGCCGGAGGCCTGGAAACCCCACACGCGGGGCGTACGGGTGGACAGGCCGTCGGCCTTGTACTCCTTGAAGCCCTTCCAGTACGCGGTGATGTTGCCGGCGTTGCCGACGGGCAGCACGTGGATGTCGGGCGCGTCACCGAGCGCGTCGACGATCTCGAACGCGGCCGTCTTCTGGCCCTCGATACGCACCGGGTTGACCGAATTGACCAGCGCGACCGGGTAGTTGTCGGAGAGCGCGCGGGCCAGGTTCAGGCAGTCGTCGAAGTTGCCGTCCACCTGGAGGATCTTGGCGCCGTGGACCAGCGCCTGGCCCATCTTGCCGAGCGCGATCTTGCCCTGGGGCACGAGGACGGCCGAGACCATCCCGGCGCGCACCGCGTACGCGGCGGCGGAGGCGGAAGTGTTGCCGGTGGAGGCGCAGATGACCGCCTTCGCACCCTCCTCCTTGGCCCTGGTGATCGCCATGGTCATGCCGCGGTCCTTGAAGGAACCGGTGGGGTTCGCCCCCTCGACCTTCAGGTGCACCTCGCAACCGGTGCGCTCGGAGAGCACCTGGGCGGGGACGAGGGGAGTGCCACCCTCGCGGAGCGTCACCACGGGAGTCGTGTCCGTCACCGGCAGGCGGTCCCGGTACTCCTCGATGATGCCGCGCCACTGGTGGGTGCGATTGCTGCTCATGGGTCCTTACTCCCCTTCAACACGCATGATGCTGGCGACACCGCGGACGGTGTCCAGCTTCCGCAGCGCCTCGACGGTCCCGGAGAGGGCGGCGTCGGGTGCGCGGTGAGTGACGACGACGAGGGAGGCCTCGCCGTCCTTGCCCTGCTGGCGGACGGTGTCGATCGACACACCGTGCTCCGCGAACGTCGTCGCCACCTGGGCGAGGACGCCCGGCTTGTCCGCCACATCGAGGCTGATGTGGTAGCGGGTGACGACGTCGCCCATGGGGCTGACCGGCAGCTGGGTGTACGCCGACTCGCCGGGCCCCGTTGCCTCGGCGAGCTTGTTGCGGGCGACGGCGACGAGGTCGCCGAGGACCGCGGACGCGGTGGGCGCACCGCCCGCGCCGGGCCCGTAGAACATGAGCCGCCCGGCGGCCTCCGCCTCGACGAAGACGGCGTTGTACGCCTCGCGGACGGAGGCGAGCGGGTGGCTGAGCGGGATCATCGCCGGGTGGACGCGCGCGGTGACGGACATGCCGTCGGCGGCGCGCTCCAGGATGGCGAGGAGCTTGATGGTGCAGCCCATCCGCTTGGCGGAGGCGAAGTCGGCCGCGCTGACCTCGGTCATGCCCTCGCGGTACACGTCGTCCAGGCGGACGCGGGTGTGGAAGGCGATGCCGGCCAGGATCGCGGCCTTGGCGGCGGCGTCGTAGCCCTCGACGTCGGCGGTCGGGTCGGCCTCGGCGTACCCGAGGGCCGTGGCCTCGTCGAGCGCCTCCTGATACCCGGCGCCGGTGGAGTCCATCTTGTCGAGGATGAAGTTCGTCGTGCCGTTGACGATGCCCATCACGCGGTTGATCTTGTCGCCCGCGAGGGACTCGCGCATCGGGCGGACCAGCGGGATGGCTCCGGCGACGGCGGCCTCGTAGTAGAGGTCCAGGCCGTGCTGCTCCGCCGCGGCGTGCAGCGCGGCGCCGTCCTGGGCGAGCAGCGCCTTGTTCGCGGAGACCACGGAGATGCCGTGCTCGAAGGCGGTGGTGATGAGGGTGCGGGCCGGCTCGATGCCGCCGATGACCTCGATGGCGATGTCGATGTCACCGCGTTTGAGGAGGGCGGTCGCATCGGTGGTGATCAGCGCGGGATCGATGCCCTCGCGAACCTTGGAGGGGCGGCGCACGGCCACGCCGGCGAGCTCGACGGGCGCGCCGATCCTCTGCGTGAGGTCGTCGGCGTGCGTCGTCATGATGCGAGCCACTTCTGAGCCGACCACTCCACAGCCCAGCAGCGCCACCTTCAGCGGACGCGTACGCATCATTCGACCTACGCCTTTCGATCTTCCATCAGTACCCCGCGGGCGGTTTGCCCGCCGGGTGGAACAAGTCTCACTCAATGGACAGCAGTTTCCATCCTCGGTCCATTGAGTGAGACACCTATTTCATCATCCGAGGTCGAGACGCAGGAGATCTTCCTCCGTCTCGCGGCGGACGATCACTCGGGCCTGTCCGTCCCGCACGGCGACGACGGGCGGGCGAAGCGCGTGGTTGTAGTTGCTGGCCATGGAGCGGCAGTACGCACCGGTCGCCGGCACGGCCAGGAGGTCGCCGGGAGCGAGGTCGGCGGGCAGGAACGCGTCCTTCACGACGATGTCGCCGCTCTCGCAGTGCTTGCCGACGACGCGTACGAGCATGGGCTCGGCGGTGGAGGTGCGGGAGACGAGCGAGATGGAGTACTCGGCGTCGTAGAGGGCGGTGCGGATGTTGTCGGACATCCCGCCGTCGACGCTCACGTAGGTCCGCAGTCCCTCCAGCGGCTTGATCGTCCCCACCTCGTACAGCGTGAAGGCGGTCGGGCCGACGATGGCGCGGCCGGGCTCCACGGAGATCCGAGGGGCGCGCAGCCCGGCGCTCTCGCACTCCCGGGCCACGATCTCGTGCAGGGCCTTGGCGATCTCGTGGGGCTCGCGCGGGTCGTCGTTCGAGGTGTACGCGATACCGAGGCCACCGCCGAGGTCGATCTCGGGCAGCTCCACGCCGTGCTCGTCCCGTACGTCGGCCAGCAGCCGCACGACGCGCTTGGCGGAGACCTCGAAACCGGCCATGTCGAAGATCTGCGAACCGATGTGGGAGTGGACGCCGAGCAGCTCCAGCGAGTCGTGCCCGAGCGCCCGGCGCACGGCCTCGGCGGCGGATCCGTCGGCCACCGCGATGCCGAACTTCTGGTCCTCGTGCGCGGTGGCGATGAACTCGTGGGTGTGCGCCTCGACGCCGACCGTGACGCGGATCTGGACGGGCTGGCGCACGCCCAGCTCACGGGCGATGTGCGCGACGCGGGCGATCTCCTGGAAGGAGTCGAGCACGATGCGCCCGACCCCGGCCTCGACGGCCCGGCGGATCTCGCTCTCGGACTTGTTGTTGCCGTGGAAGGCGATCCGCGCGGCGGGCATCCCGGCGGCGAGGGCGGTGCTCAGCTCACCGCCGGAGCACACGTCCACATTGAGCCCCTCCTCCTTCAGCCACTTCACGACGGCCTTGGAGAGGAACGCCTTGCCGGCGTAGAAGACGTCGGCGTCGGGACCGAAGGCGTGCGCCCAGGCCCGGCAGCGCGCCCGGAAGTCCTCTTCGTCGAGGAAGTAGGCGGGGGTCCCGAACTCCTCGGCGAGCTGGGTGACTTCGATGCCGCCGACGCGGACGACCCCGTCGGCCGTACGGTCGACGGTCCGGGCCCAGACCTTCTCGTCGAGCGCGTTCAGGTCGGCGGGCGGCGGGGAGTAGTGCCCCTCGGGCAGGACGTCGGCGTGGCGGGGCCCGGCGGGGTGCGCGGAACGGCTCATCGATATCTCTCTTCGCGAATCACAGGCGTGTCGGTGCGTCTATGCCGAGCAGGGCCAGGCCGCCGGCCAGCACCGTCCCGGCGGCTTCGGCAAGAGCCAGCCGGGCACGGTGGGCGGCCGAGGGTTTCTCGTCGCCCTTGGGCAGGACGCGGTACTGGAAGTCGAGCAGCGCGTCGGCCACCTCGACGAGGTGCCGGGCGAGCCGCTCGGGCGCACGGTGGTGCGCGGCGGCTTCGAGGACGAGCGGGTGATCGGCCAGGGCGCGCACCAGCGCGGGCGCGTCGACATCACCCGCCTCCGGTCGGAAACCCAGCTGATCGGCGTTGCGTACGAGGGCACGTGCGCGGGCGTGGGCGTACCGCACCCGGAGGAGTTCGTTGCCCTCCCCCTGCACGAGCAGCGCGTCGGAGAACTCGGGGGTCTCCCGCGCGGGTGTGGTGAGCACGGCCCAGGCGACGGCGTCGGCCCCGTACCGGGCGAGCACGTCCCCGTCGCGGCGGGCGACGGGCGCGACGACGACGGGCTCCGGGCCGGGTGCGACCCCCTGCGCGGCCTCGATCCGCGCGACGGCGGCCCGTACGAGCCGCTCGCGGGGCTCGCGGGACGGCGTCGGATACGGGCCCTCGACCACTGCCACCGGGCGCAGATCGCGCACGTCACGCACCAGCTGGGCGGCGGAAACGGAGATCAACGAAAAATTCAGGAACCCGGCCCCGGTGACATCGACCCGCTCGATACCGGTGACCCCGCCGAGCCGGCGGGCCAGCACCTCGGCGACATCGGTCGGTCGCAGGCCGGCATTCTTCGCGATCTGGAAGGCGACGGGGGTGGCGTACTCCCCGACTCCACCGGGCCGGGTCCGCTCGACCACCACCCGCGCGGGCACGATCCCAGCCAGCTCACCGTCCTCGACGGCGCAGCGCACGGCGCTTACGACGCAACGGGAGAGGTCGGCGGGGGTCACGGGACCCAGCCTAGGGGAGACGCGCCGTCATCAGTCGAAGGGTTTCGCCATGTGAACAGGGCGCCGGACAACCGGAACGGAGAGGAGGGGAACGCACTACTGGAGGGGACTCCCCCGGCCCCGCCCGGCGGGTGCGCCTTTCCTTCCGTCGCGCAGGTCCTTGCGCTCGATCAGCCGGCGTACGACCCGTACCAGCTCGGTGGGCTCGAACGGCTTCGCGAGGAAGGCGTCGACCCCGGCCGCGATACCGGCCTCGACCTCCTGCTGCGTACAGGCGCTGACGATGGCGACGGGCACGTCCCTGGTCCGCGGATCGGCCCGCAACTGCGCGGCGGCCCCGAACCCGTCCAGCCGCGGCATGACCACATCAAGGGTGATGGCGTCGGGACACACCCGGTGCACGACGTCCAGACACTCGGCACCATCGTTCGCGGTCACGACCTCGAAGCCCTCCAGCTCGAGATTGACCTTGATCAGCTGCCGGATGACCTTGTTGTCGTCGACAACAAGCACCCGGCCTGAGACGCCTGGCACAACTCGAGAGTAGGTCCGCCCGGGCCCCCGCGTCCGGGTTTTCGCCACTTCCACCCCCTGCGGGCGAACCACTCCCTCCTCCCCCGCAAACCCGTTCCTGATCACCCCACGGAAGCTGGTAGTGTTCAACCCGTCGCCGCAACGCAAGCGACGCGCCCCCGTAGCTCAGGGGATAGAGCAACGGCCTCCGGAGCCGTGTGCGCAGGTTCGAATCCTGCCGGGGGCACTCCAACTGAGACAGCGCGATCACGCCGCTGACCAGCTGAAGTGCCAAGCATGAAGGCCCGAACTCAGTCCCACTGAGTCCGGGCCTTTGTCGTTGTTACGCACTGCTCCCGTGTGAGGAGCGTGTGGGCCCACGGCCGGCACTCCGGCACCTTCGACGATCACAACACCTACAGGACGGACGTCCGCTAGCGTTCCACGCTCGGCCACCGGCGCCGCCTGCCCGGGCCGTTGACGTCCACGCCGGGGGGGATCCGTGGCTAGCGCTGCATCGCTGCTTGCAATTGACCAACGCATCATCGAACTTGAGTCGACCATCGCTGACGCGCGCCTGACGAAGCGATGGGCCCTCGCCTGGATCTCTTTAGGAAACATTCTCCTCATCGGTGCTGTGATAGCCGGCAACGTACTGATCGACTTTTCTAAGCCAGGCTCTGGCCGATTCCTCTTAAACGCCATGGGCGCGATCGCCACGCTCATTTCAATTGGTTTATCGGTGTCACTCTGGCGAGAAGCTCGCTCCTGGGAGCGCGAACAGATCGTTCAGCTGCTGCAGGCTCAAGCGGAGCGCCGCTCAGAGCAGGTCGCCACGGAACCCGACTCGTCCGCCTCTCCACCATTTCAGGATTACTATCGCTCTATCCCGGACCTTCGCGACGAGTACAGGAAGGGCGCGGAGAAGTATCGCGGACGCCACAATCTGTTCCAACTAACCGTAATCGTTGGGTCTATCCTCACTTCAGTCAGCACTACAGCAGCTGCTGAACAGGGGATATGGAGCTGGATCGCGGTTGGGCTAAGCGCCCTCGTAAGCGTCTCCGCCGGAATCATTGCCTACTTCAAGTTTCGCGAACGCAGCCTCAATCTTCAACAGACAGCAGACTCCATAGACCTGGAAGTCCAGGCATATCGCCTTAGGATCAGGCGCTACAAGGACCTGCCTCCAGAGGAGGCTTCGTCGGTCTTTGCAGAGGAGGTTGAGCGGATCCGCGAGGAACAAAGAAAGAAGGAGCTTCAACTGGAGCAGCCACCAGAGGCTGCTCCACAGCAGCGAAGCCAACCTATCTAGCCGCGCTGACGAAAGTTAGGGATACGGAGGGTTGCAGATCTGGTGGGAGAGCAAACGGGCGGGCCTCGCGCCAGGCCCTCCACGCTGACCACCTGAAGTTCCAACATGAAGGCCCGAACTCAGTCCTTCGAGTCTCGGCCTTTGTCGTTTCTACTCGCTGGTCCCGAGTGAGGGGCGTGTGGTCATGCGTCAGCCGGACGCATCGCTGATCACCTCTCGTGCACGCTCGTAGAACTGCTCGCGCGTCCCGTCCAGGCCCGCGGCATCCGGTCGCCTGGTGAGATTCGACAGCGCTTCAGCAGTGCCGGCCGCCCACTCCCCGTAGGCCTCGAAGACGGCGTTGGCCCGCTGCCGGAGCTCCAGGTCCGGCATGACCTCGATGACGGGCAGGGCGTCGTCATGGTGCCGGCGGACGATGGCGGAGCACTCGTCGTACAGGAGCGTGGCGGCCAACGTGTCCGCCGCCTCGGTCGCCTCGCCGATCTTCGACCGGAAGTCCTGGAGCATCTTCGAGATGGTCGTAGAGGTGGCGATCACCTGCTCCCGAATGCGCTGCTCGTGCGACAGCTTGGCCTCGTGCTCGCGCTTGGCTGCCTCCTGGATGTCGGCGTGCTCCTGCCTCCTCCTCTCGGTCCGTCCCGTGAAGTAGTGCGTGATCCAGGCCGCGGCGGCCGAGCTGATGAGCACAGCTCCGGCAGAGATCGCCGCTGTCACCCACTGGCTGTCCTGGACCACCGTCGTGGTCACTTCACCCGTGGTGGTCGTCGTCTGCCGGCCGCCGCACCCGGATAGGACCACCAGGATCCCCAACAGCCCTAATCGGTTAGCCACTTGTCGCATGAGCGCAGATTAGTGTGGGCCATTCCTCGTGCTCACAGGGGTTCTGCCCATCCCATGGCTTTCGCGATCTTCGCGTTGTTCAGCTCCTCGTGGCCGTCGATGCAGCCTTCGTATCGCCGGTGAATGACCTCTGGCGAGTTGCCAGCGCGGCGGGCAACCTCGGCCACCGGGACTCCGGCGTTCAGCCAGTTCGTGATGCAGGTGTGCCGCAGGTCGTACGGCCGCCGTGCAAGCGGCGAGGCGGCCCGGTCGGGAGGTAGGGCGAATGCCCGTGCCTCCTGCCAGACCCGCCAGTAGCTGGACGTCCCCAGCACGCCGCCTCGCTCGTTGGCGAAGAGTCGGCCGCCCTGAGCGGTGCCGAACTCCTCGATGTGCTCCCGGAGCATCGCCACCAGGACCGGTGGGATAGGGACCGGCCGGTCAGCTTTGGCCTCGCGGGACTTCAGGCCGCGCTTGTCGTGGCGCTTTCCGGAGTCCGTCCATCTCTTGCCCGATACCGGCAGCGTCTCGCGGAGTGTGAGCGTGCCCCACCCTGTCTCGGGAAGGTGGCAGTCCTGCTCCCTCAGGCCCACCGCCTCCGCTGGCCGCATCGCCGCGTAGCGCTGGCAGGCGAAGAACGCGACGAGCCGCCGCCCGCGGTTGCGGTGGACAGAGCCCACATAGGAGACGGCGGTCAGGAGCTGGCTTCCCTGGACGGCATTGACCAGGACCCTGGGGTCCACCGCGTCGCCGCCCTTGGGGCCGGCCCGTTTCACCCCGGCCAAGGGGTTGGCGTCCAGGTAGCCCGACTCGATCGCGTACTCCATGGCGGTGTTGAAGCCGCGGCGGCGCCGCTTGTACGTCTCCCCCGCCGCCGGGGTGTCGTCCAGCTTGAACGAAAGCCGGTACTGGACGTCCCGGAGCACCCTCGGGTCCTGGAGGTCAGATAGCGGCCGGGAGCGCTGCGAGAGCCACGTGCAGGGCCGCACGAGCTCCGGCGGGGGCTCCTCGCCCTTATGCGCCGGTACGACGGCCCAGCGGACCGCCAGCCGTACCTCTTCAGGGGTGGGCGCCTTAGCGCCGTCGCCCATCATCGCGATGGCCACCGTGGCGAGGCTGTCCGCCAGCCCCTCGCGGGTCTTCGCCGCGGCGGTCCGCCACCGGACGGCCATGTACTCACGGCTGAAGTCCCACCAGGTTGGATCAGGGCGGACGTTCTCCTTGGCGGCGGCTTTCCGGACCTCGGATTCCGGTAAGCCCGATTCGACGTCGAACGGCTGCCCTTTCGTCATCGCGTTCCAGAGTTCGGAACGGCGGCTTTCGGCGAGCGCCACGGTGGCGAACGTGGCGTGCCGGACTTGCCCGGCCACGACCCATCGCAGCTGGTAGGGAGCGGACTTACTGGAAAGCCTGCTGATCTTCCAGATCCGGACGTCCGTGGTCAGGGTGAGTTCCGCCGTGGGGGCCGGGCCCCCGCTGTTGCGGGGACCCGGCACGTTCGCGGTCTTGCGGTTGGTCACGCGGCCTCTTCCAGGGTTGCGATCCAACGCTCCAGCTCAGAGCGCCGGATTCGTACCGAACCGTTCGGGAGCTTGATGGCCTTGGGGCCCTTCCTGAGCTGCCGCCAGCGGTAGAACGTCGCCAGCGGTACGCCGATCTCTTCTACGACCTGGGGGATGGTCAACATCTCGTCACGCGGTACAGCCACGGATCCTCCGGAACACAGCGGTGGGTGAAGGACGACGATGAGCGCCGCACAAACCACGGAAAGGCCGCCCATCCGATCTGACCTGCACGTCTGCGATGCGACTTTGTGCGGTGGACACCTCCGCGGAACTTCGCGAAATTCCGCGATATTCAATGGGCCAGGTCGGCTCGTGAGGGACGCAGGGTTTTTTGCGGATTGTCTGCGACTTGTGCGGCGATCCCAGCCGGATGCTCTGATGTCGCGTATACGCAGGTCAGAGGCAGGTGGCGGGGGTTTCGCGATTGTGCGGTTTGTGCGGGCGGGGTGAGGGATGCCAGCAGCTCACCCCTCGCCCTTCCGGAGGGAGGGGTGCAGCCGGTAGCGCAGTGCCGGCGGCCGGCCGCGGGCTCCAGTGCGCTCGGGCTGGTAGGAGCGGAGGTAGCCGTGCTCTTCCAGCAGCGCGGTCGTGGGTTCGAGATCGGCGATGTTGGGGAACTCCGAGCGGGACAGCTTGGTGAACAGGTCCCGCCGGCTCACGTCCTCCCAGCCGCCTGCCCGCAGCGTCTCCAGCACTGAGCGGGCGCGCCCCACGGTGGGATCCGCGCCCATGACGTCGAAGACCCCAAGGGCGTGGGCGGTGAAGTACTCCCCCAGGGTGATCGCCGCGTGCATGGTGGCTTCGGCCACCGGCTTGGTGTGTCCACCTTCGAGGTGCTCGGCGAGGTGCAGCAGAGCAGCCATGCGGGCCACGGCCCCGGCGAGCTTGCCCGCCCAGTTCGCGATGTGCCCGAGCGCCCCGCCCCGGGCCGCGAGTTGCGGCTCCACCCGCTGCTGGTAGGTGATCAGTGCCTCGTCCGCCTCCGGGCTGAGCTGGATGACGGCCGGGTCGGTCCACTCGGCCAGCCAGAGCGTGAGCGAGAGAACGTTGCTCGCGTAGGCGGCCGCGGTCTCTTCGGGGATCGGGGCGGTGATGACCTCGCGCTCACCCACGAGGGAGCGGGGCATGGAGTACAGGAAGCGGGCCAGAAGGCCTCGCCCATCGAAGCCCTTGACCTTGGCGATGTCTCGCAACACGTCTGGTTGGACGGCCAGTCCGATCGTCAGAGCCGGGTGGTCGATGTACTCGCGGCGGGTCTGCCGGTTGACCCTCAGCCGGTCCCCCGCATGCCCTTTGAGGAACACCTCCATGTTGGGGGCCCCGGAGTAGCGTCCGGCGATGATGTCGAAGATCCCGCCCTCGGCCGACATCACGGCGAGCCTGCCGCCCTGCTCCGCGATGAGCGAGGTGACCGTCTCGGAGGTGGAGTCATCGGCCAGCAGCAGCGGTTCAACCGGCACCGCCACCGATTCGGCAGTCTGTGCCAGCCCGATCGCCTCGGCGATCAGCTCCTCGCGCTTCCCGCCATCGGCCTTCACCGCCTTGGCAGCGGCGTTGTCAGCCGCTTCCTTGGCCAGCCGGGCGGTCATCGCCGCTTCCACGATGGCCGGAGCCATCGTCACCTGAAGCTTCTTCTCCGCCTCGTACAGCGGATCTGTCAGTAGTGCGAAGACGGCGGACTTGCGGTTGGCCGGGGGCAGCGCGCACACCACGTACAGGTTGGTGGGCTCCCTCCAGCTCCCTCGGACGTGAACGACCGACCGACCGCCGGCCGCCGCCGCGAGCACCGAAAGGGCGATCGACCCGGCCAGGTCGATAGGTGTCTGTGTCTCCTCGGCGACGGCCTTCACGAACGAGCCGAGCCAGGCCGGAAAGACGTGCGCGGGGAAGGCGGGAAGCTCACGGCGCCCGCTGAGCGGGATCGGCTCCTCCCACAAGGGCTCGGTGGACTGAGGCTCTTCGGTCGCGTCCATGCCCGCCCACGGATCGCCGTCCACGGGGTGTTCGGTCATGCCGCGTCTCCCGTGGTGTTGCGGGAGCTGCGGTGAATACCGTCGCGGATGCTGGCAGCGATCCGGGAAGGCGCGAGCCCGTTCGGCGCGGCAGCGGTGAGCGCGTCGGTCACCTCCTGCTCGGTGAGGGTGCCTGCGGCGATGAGACGCCCGAGGGCGTACGCCGCGTTGTAGAGCGTCGTGTTCTGGGTGCCGCTGACAGCACCGGCCACCTTGGCGACCTCACCGTTGAGCGCGGCGGTCGCGTACCGGTCCGCCTTGCCGATCCGGGAACGGAGAACCGACACGGGGATTGGGGCGGGTGCGGGTGGCGGGGTGAGCAGGTCACCGAGCCACGTGGGGAGGGGGGCCGGGGGCGCGTCGTGAATGATCTCGTACGAGCCGGTGCCCACCGTGCTGCCGGCCGCGACCACGTACCCGCCCCAGGCTCGCGTATCGACCTTCCACCCCAAGCGCCCTGCGCTCCCACGCAGCCGCTTTTCGGCAGGGGCGGTGAAGTACAGGTGCTGTCCGCCACGGCGGGTGCGCACCGTGAACGTCTCGGTCGGCAGGCGCTCACCGGCCCTCTCGCAGATCATCGCGAACACGTCCAGGCCATCGGTCGCCCCCGCCCAGTCCGCGGGCGCGGGGCCGTCGTCTTCCTTGGGGATGTCCAGGTCTACGACCAGGAGTCCAGCCGGGCCGGTAGCAATGCCGACGTTGTACGGAGCCGCCTGCCAAGCCGCGGTGATCTGACCGTGGTCGAGAGTGGCGCGCTGCTCGGGCGTGCGGTGGCCGTACGCGCAACGGCCGGTGCCTGGGCAGTTGCGTTCGGGGTGTCCGGCGGGCCGCTTGTCCCCGGGGCGCAGGGGGAAGACGGGCCAGCCGCGCCCGGCCGCGGCGAGGGCGGCGTTCAAGAGGTTGGTGTTCATGCCGCTGCCTCCTCGCTGCGGGTGATGAACGCGGCGCCGATCCAGCGGGTGTAGGCGGGCGGCAGGGCCTCGCGCAGAGCGAGGTGGTCGGTGGACCAGTCGATGCCCTTGGCCTCGCGAATCTCGGCGACGGTGGCCTTCCCCCCACCCTTGCCGTAGGCGGCGACGTACGGGCCGTCGAAGTACTCGCCGTGCCGCCAGCCGCGAACCCGGCCACGGTGGGAAGGGTGTGCCGGCTGCACCGTGAACCAGCCGCCGAGTTCGAAGTAGCGGTGCATCAGGACGGCCAGGCCGAACTGTTCACCGCACAGCCGCAGGTCTTTCCGTACCTCCGAGCCGGCCACGTTCTCGATCACGTACGGCCTGCCCACGACGTCGAGGGCGGCTCGGGTGGGGGCGATGAGGCGGGGGTGTCGGCGGCCGGTGCGGGCGTTGCGGGCGGCGTTCGTGCCCTTGGTCGGCGCCCCTTCGCCCTGGCAGGGCGGAGAGGCGTGGATGAAGTCGAATTCGTGACCGTGCTCGCGGATGAACTCGACCGCGTCGCCCTGGTGGAAGGTGTCGCCGCAGTAGTCGGGCTGGGGGTTGATGTCCACGCCGGTGACGTGCCAGCCGAGGTACTGGTAGCCACGGGCCGCGCCGCCGATGCACGAGTAGGCGTCGAGTACCCGCAGGCGGGATCGCCGGATGGGGATGGCGTGCGTCATGCTGAATGTCTCCTGTTTCTGTCGAAGGGACGGAGAACCGGGGCGGTCGCGGTCTTTGGCGAGAGGCGGCCGCCCCGGGCACAGCTAGTGGTGCCGGTTCCAGAGGGCGTACTCCTGGCGGACGTAGCCGCGGGGGTCGCGGATGCTGTCCGGGTGGTCCGGGGTGTACGGGCCGTCGGCGTAGCCGCTGGGGCCGAGGCCAGCGGTCTGGTCGATGTCCATGAGGCGACGGGCCGCTTCGACGGCGCGGGTGGCGGCGTCGCCGCTCACGGGGTCTTCGTCGGTGAGGGCTATGCGGTCCAGGAGCGCGGCCTTACGGAGCCAGAACTCGCGGACATGGACGCCGTGCAGGCAGTCGCGGACTCCTCGGGCCGTCCATCCGATCTCGCTGATGACGCTCGGTGCGGTGGCATAGGCCGTCTCGGGTGCGGGCCAGTGGCTCGGCTGCTGCTCGGCGGTGACGTACAGCCGGACGCGCTCGCCGTCGCGGGTGGGGTGCTGGCGGACAGGGCCGGTCGTGAACGTCTCGGACAGGGCCTTGGTGATCTCGGGTGCCTCGGTCGGGCTGCAGATGATGCGGATCTCGAACACGGTTGGCTCCTTCACCCTCGGAAGTAGTTGCGCTTGAAGACGGCCCGGCGGATGTTGACGACCGTCCCGCCCTGGCCGCGCCCGTTGTTGCTGCCGAGGACCTGGGTGGCGATGAAGCCCCCGAAGATGACGGCGGCCAGGACGACGAGCTGCTGGATGAGCGCGGCCACGGCGGCGATGAAGGTGGTTAGGAGCATCAGTCCGCCGCAGGCCGCAGCGAAGCCGATGCCGCCGAGGGCGATGTTGACGGCGAGCGGGTTGATGGCCGACCGGTCCGGGACCGGCTCGGGGGCCTTGGTGGGGGCGATGGCGTAGCCGGTGATGATGCGGCCGTCGGGGAGCTGGATGGTCTGGATGTCCGGAACGGCGTGCGGGTGGTGGACGGCCAGCGGGGCGGGCGTGAAGGGGACCGGGTGGTGGGTCTCGGTGGTCTCCCAGCGGGCGGGGTCGTGGTGGTTCACGGCGGTGCCTCCTTACTCGGCGATGTCGGTGACCGCGACGGCGGCGGACTTCACGAGGTTGGTGATGGGCTCGTAGGCGCCGGTCCCGGCGGTGAAGAAGCCGAAGAGGAAGAGCACCATCGCGGCGCCGGCCCCGGCGGACTTGGACTTGAGGACGAAGAACGATCCGGCCCCGAAGAGCAGGACGGCGGAGATGGTGAAGGTCATGGCGACTCCAGTCGGTGTGGGGTTCAGCGGGTGCCGTTGCGGTAGGTGCGGGCCCACAGGTTGTAGAGGTGGCGGCCGACGCGGATGCGGATGCCGTGGCCGTCGCAGCGGCGGCAGTGCTTGCCGCGCTTGAGCTTGCCCTTGCGGTCGTGGGTGAGGGCGAAGCCGAGCCCGCTGCACTTGCGGCAGCGGCCGAACGGCGAGGCCGCACACAGGCCCGCGTAACCGAGCGTGAACAGCAGGGCGAGGACGCTAGCGAGCAGGAAGAGGGTCACGAGAGGCCTCCAGGGCGGGATTCGGTGGTTTCCGCAGGTGGGCCGCTATCTGCTAGCGACCTGATCAGGTGGCATACGGGCTGCTAGCGGGGTCGCTAGCGCTAGCGACGTCCGCTGCTAACACCAGCGACCCGTGGGGCTAGCCCGCGTCCCGCTTCCTGTTGCGCTCCGTAATCGCCTTGGCGATGTGGGCGCGTTCGATGCCGCGCTTGTTGACGGTCTTGCCGTCGATGCGGCGGCCGATCTGGTCGGTGCCGATGCCGTACGGCTTGAGCGCCGCGGTGAGCTGTTCGGCCTTGGGCTTGGGGTCCATCTCGGCCCACGGCCCGTAGACCTCGGGGCGGTGATCGGCAAGCCGGTCCACGATGGTCTCGGACCAGATCTTGGTCTCGCCCTTGCCGATGACGGCGGCGATGTCGTCCAGGATCGTGGCGAGCGCGGCATCGGCCGGCGCCTCTCCGGCGGCGTCGCCGGAGAGCGTGCCCTCCGACTGCCGGAGAGCCTGAGCGCGCGTGAGGATGGTCTCCGCGTCGCGGCCGTCGGCCAGGTACGTACGGACGATCCCGGCGTCGTCGGACATGCCCTTGAGCAGGCCGACTCCCTTGTGGGACTTGAGGAGCCGGGAGGCGTCCAGGCCCTCGCCGTACGATCCGGCGCCGAGGATGGTCTCCGAGACCTGGTAGGCGCCAACCCGCAGGGCGAACCGGGCCTGGTGCTGGTCGCGGAGTACAGACGGGCAGGCGGTGTCGTCGGGCTTCTGCGTCGCGGTCATCACCGAGACGCCGACGGCCGGCGCGACGCGGGCGAGGAAGACCAGCAGGTCAAGGATGGTCTTCCCGTGGACGGGGTGCATCAGGTACTCCTGCACCTCATCCACCACGAAGAGCACGAGCGGCATGCCGTACTTCTTGTCCCGCGAGATGGTCGGGGTGAGCTTGCCCTCCGGGCAGACGTGCAGGGGGAGTTCGGAGAGCCGGTGGTAGCGGTCCTCCACATCGGCCTTGAGCTCCTGGAGCGAGTTGACCAGGTGCATGACCGGGTCCACCCCGCCCTGGGGCACGGTGCCGAAGCCGACCCGGTGGGCGACCATCGAGAACTTCCGCCAGTCCGGGGAGGCCTTGCCGTCGAACACGTACAGCCGGACGTACGGGTCCAGGGCCGCGGCGAGCGCGATGGTGCGGGCGGAGAACGTCTTGCCCTGGCGGGGGACGGCCCCGACGAGGAGCGAGAGCCAGAGCATGCTGATCTCGACCTCGACGCCTCGCTCGTCGCGGCCCCACGGGAAGGGCTTCCAGAAGTCCACGCGGTCCGCGCCGAGGAGCGGGGTGCGGCCGGTCGGAACGGCGAGCGGGTCGCGGTTGGCCACCCACATGGAGACGCGGCGTGAGCTGGTCGTATCGCGGTCCAGGAACACCTGGGTCTCGGCGACGTCGATGCCCGAGGCGAGCGCGTCGCGCTTCTTGACCGCGTCGGAGAACGTCTTGCCGTACGGGAGGTCCACGACGACGCGCCAGCCGTCGCCGTCCTGCCGGATGGGCTGCGGGAAGGCGATGCCCTGATCCGGCTTGGTGAGTCCGGCTGCCAGGAAGGCGCGGGTGACGATGTCCGAGGTCAGCTTGCGGTGGCGGAACTTCACCTTGGCCGCATCGATCAGCGGCCGGTCCGCCGGCGCGCCCACCCAGCCGAGCGCCCCGGTCAGGGCGATCAGGGCCAGGGTGAGGAGCCAGGCCGGGGCGAGCACCCACATGGCCAGGGCCGCGCCGAGGCCGATCACGCTGGCCAGGGTGGCGATGATGCTGCGGAGCTTCACCCGGGCGTCCCGCTGCCGGGAGAGCTTGAGGTACTCCCCCGCGTCCTCGGTCCGGACTGCGGCGAGGCGGACCGGGAGGCCTTCGGCGTCGGAGACCCAACGGCCGGTCGCACCCACCCAGCGGAAGGCGCCGCGCGGGGCGTAGGCCAGGAGCTTCGCCGAGTACACGGGGGTTCGCACCAGGTGGTAGGCGGTCGTCTGGCCGTAGTGGCTGGCCGCCCACTTGGTGACGGCGGCGCGCTGCTTGGCACTCGTCAGCCAGTCGGGAAGCACCGGCCGGCGGGCCTTGTCCTTGGCCTCGATCACCTCGGCGATCGAGGGCGGGAACTCGTGCTTGGGCGGGTCGACGGGGTCGCCCTCGGCGACGGTCCCGTCGTCGTCCGGCTGCTCGTCGGGGAGTTCGGCCTCCCACTCCCCCGGCCTGGCCTCACCCGGGGCCAGCGGCTCGGTCTTGCCCTTCTTCGCGGGGAACGGCAGGACCGAAGCCGACCCCGGGGAGTTCTGCGTGCTTTCCGGCTCTTCACCGGACTGCTCGATGACGTGGATCTCAGACACGATGGATCTGCTCCCTCTGTGGAGGCGGGAAGGGGCCCGGACGACGTTTCGGACGGCCGACCGTCCGGGCCTGAAGCTCGTGATCTGTGCGGTCAGGCGGCGCGCTGTTCTTCGGGGTAGGCGCAGGACACGCACATGCCGAGCGAGGCCGGGATGACGTATCCGGCGTCGGTGGAGCACTGCGGGCAGGTGCGGCGGGAGAGCATCGCCAGAGCGAGCGCTCCCCACTTGCGCGAGGTCATGGGCCGAACGGGCTTGGCCAGGTCGACGCGGTACAGGTAGGCCACGAGCGGCTCACGCCGGAACCGGGGCCGCAGGAGCTGCGCGGCGATCGGCTGGCCACCGGGCCGCAGCCCCTCGGCGCGAAGTTGGCGGCGGGTGGCCAGGCCCCTCGGGGGCCAGGCGCCACGGGTAGGTCGGTATCCCGAAACGGGCGCCGTCCGGGTCGAAGCACTCGGCGAACGTCAGCGAGGTCATCAGGCCGCCTCAGGCTCGGCACGCTCGGCCTTGAGCGCGTCACGTAGCGTCCGGCCGTTGGCGGACGACGTACGGACCGCCTTGCGGATCCCTTCCGCCGTCAATCGGGCGTCGGGCCAGTCGGCCGTGACCGACCGGGCTTCGGCGAGGAGTTCGGCCGGGGTACGAGTCGGTCGGGACGTACGGGCCGACTGCGGCACCCGACCCGTCGCCCGGCGGGGAGCGGACTCGGCGGCCGCGACTGCCCTCGGAGGAGCCGACTGGGGAAGCTCGACCGGCTCGACTGCCGGCACCGACTCGCCCCGTCCGGCCGCCTCGATCGCGGGAACCGGGTCGGCCGACTCGGGAAGGGATACGTCGGCAGCAACGGTCGGACTCTCGGCAGTCGACTTGCGCAGGTCAGACCCCAACCGATTTTCGGTGATCTCAGGCGTTACATCCCGATCTGCGGTTCCGGTGAACATGGCGGCGAGGGCGGCGTCCGCGCCGCTGGTGAGCCGGTCGCGTTGGACGTCCAGGAGCCTGGCACCCAGCGACGCGTCGCCCAGCCCCACCTTCCTGGCCAGCCGCCACGACGTCCGGTCGGACCACTTCCGCACCCAACCCGACGGATGGTTCGCGGCACGCCCCCGGTGGTACGCGAGGGCACGCACCACGGCAGCCGCCTTGGCTTCGGCCTCGGCGTCGCGGCCGTCCTGGTGGACCACGATCCGCCGGGCCAGGAACGCCATGCCCTCGGCCGACACGCACATGCCCATCGGCGTCACGGCATAGATCACGGTCCGGCCCGGGCCATCGGCGGCCATCGCGGCCATCACCGATGCGGCGGCGGGCAGGGCCCACAAGCCCACCCGGATAATCCCCGGGGAGGACTGCCCAAGCATCGTCAGCCCGAGCAGTACGAGCGCCAGCACGGCGGTCGCGCCCTCACCGGCCGCCACCGCTCCCACCGCCGTACCCGAACCGTAGGCGCGGCGGATGTTGCTGAAGGTGCCCGCTCCACCAGCGACGCCGGTGGCCACCATGGGCACGAACGCAGCCGTCAGAACGACCCTCTGCACCTTGGTCAGCGACCTGCGAGACGTCATCACGCCGCCTCACCACCGGTGCCACGCCGGCCGTCCCGGCGGCCGTTGACCGTACGCAGCTCCGGCACCGTCAACCGCTGCGCGATACGCCAGCCACCGCCGCGCTGCTTGGCCCGGTACATCTGCTCGTCCGCACGCCGCAGCAGAGTGGAGAGCTCCGCGGCGCCAGCGCGGTAGTAGGCGGCCCCGATCGACGCATGCACCTCGACCAGGTGGCCATCGAACGGCACCGGCCGGTCCAATCGAGCGGTGAGCATGTGCAGGTCCGCGCGCAGCTTGTCGACGCCGTAGCCGGGGATGACGGCGGCGAACTCGTCCCCGCCCAGACGACCGGCCACGCCGGCGCGCTCCTCGGCCCAGCCGCCCAGACGCCGGCCGGTGGCGCGGATGATCGCGTCTCCGGCCGCGTGGCCGAGGGAGTCGTTGATCTCCTTGAACCGGTTGAGGTCCAGGACCACTACGGCGAGCTGGCGCTTCCGGGCGAGGCTCTTGCGAGCGTGCTCCTCGAACGGGTCCCGCGTCCACAGGTCGGTGAGCGGGTCGCGGCGGGCAGTCTCGATCCGGCGCCGCATCCACAGGCTGTGAACCGACCAGCCGGACGCGAGCGGTAAGGCGACGGACAGGGCGGTCAGGGTGTGGCTCATGCCGCGGCCCCCTTGCCGCCCTTGTGCGCCGGGCGGCGGCCGGCGGGCCGCCGCACCAGCGGGGTGATGTTGAACAGCTCCGGCGCGTTGGCCTCGATCACCAGGGCGGCGATCCGGCTCACGTCGTCGGGCAGGTTGGGGTTCTCGGCGAGGATGTCGCGGGCCGCGTCAAGGCGGGCCGCGCGCTCCTCCTCGGTCTCCCCCTCCACACCGAGCCAGAGCTCCAGCGGGGTACCGAGGGCCAGTTCGATGAACTCCTCAACACTGGCGGCCTCCTGGCCGCCGATGTACATACGCATCGTCGTTCTCCTGAAGTCGAAGGGATACCGAGGCGGTCGCGGTCTTTGGCGAGAGGCGACCGGCCCCGGGGGCAAAGCGGGCCTTCCGGGCAGGGCAAACGAGGGTCGATCGCAGCTACCGGCAGGGCAGTTGCGACCGGTTGAGCCCCGTTTCCGCGACACTCAACCCTGCCTCAGAGTGCACTGTGAGGCAGAGTTGCGCAAGCCCTTCTCCGGGGAAGAGCGGGGCGGGCGCTAGCTCTCCCTGTGCCGCTTGGGCACACTGAGGCAGTGACGGCGAAGAGACATGAGGTGCAGATGGTCGAGTGGACCGGCAAGCCCGCCTACCAGCAGGTGGCGGAACAGCTGAGGCGGAGGATCGCGGCCGGCGAGTTCGCGGAGTCCCGCAAGCTGCCGTCCCTGGCAGACCTCCAGGCAACGTACGGCGTCACCGTGACCGTGGCTCGCGACGCCATCCGCCAGCTCAAGACGGACGGCCTCGCGGTCAGCCATCAGGGCAAGGGGGCATTCCTGACTGCGGAGGCCTCCGACGCCGCGAGGCTCGCCAGCCCCGAGAACGCGATCGCAGAGCTCCGCGATCAGGTTGCCCGACTCCAGGGCGAGGTCGCCGAACTCCGCGAGCGGGTCGCGGGTCTGGAGGAGAATTAGGCCCTGGCGCCCGTCGCGCCGGCCGTCGCCGGCGGGGCGTGTGATGGGTTCACGAGCGGCAGCTGTTGTCACGATCTTGCCCCCTTCGTTCGGATCGAATGGAGGGCTCCGACCTGCGTCGCTAGGCTGTCGTCCGCCCCTCTGCACCCTTTGTAGACCGGGCAGTTGAGTGACCGACAGGTCTGCTATGTGGCCGCCAGGAGGCGGCCACATAGGCCGCATGAGGGGGACGAGTGGGGCAGCGACCGAACGACCTGACACCGCATGCAAGCCCTCAGCACTACCTAGGCGCCGAAATGCGCGCCTGGCGCACGCAGCGGGGCTTATCACTGGGCAAGCTCAGCCGATCGATCCTGTTCAACACCAGCTACATGGCCCGCGTGGAACGAGGCGGCCAGGCGGCGTCGGCCGACCTGGTCAGGGCGTACGACGACGCGCTCGGCGCCAGCGGCTCGCTCGTACGGCTCCACTCATCGATCCTCGAAGGGGCCAGCCTGGACGCCCTTTCCACGGTGGATGTGGCTAAACGAGGGCCCCATGTGGCCAACGGCTCTGTGGCCCTGGCTGAGGAACCGGAGACTCAGGCACCGTCGGAGGAGGGGATGTCCGTCCCCGTTCGTTCCGATGACGGAAGGATCATCTTCGTGTCTCTGTCCCGAAGGGCTCTGATCGGCGCGCTCGGCGCTGGTGCCGCGATCGCTGCGAGCTCTGACTTCTCCGCAGCGGCAAGCCCTGCCCCACGCTCCGATCTCATCGCCTCCGGGGCCGACCCGATCGAGCTTCTCCAGGCCACCCGACGGGTGCTGATCGACAACGACAACCTGTTCGGTCCCCATCGGGTGATACCGACGGTGCAGCAGCAGATCACCGCAATCAAGGAACTACGTGCGGATCGCCGCGGCACCGACCGCCGGAAGCTCCTCCAGCTGCAGACCCAGTACTCGGAACTCTGTGGCTGGCTCTACCAGGACCTCGGGGACTTCCGCGCCGCCCAGCACTGGATGCGCGAGGCCTTGGAGGCCTCCCACATGGCGGGCGACGACGAACTGACCACGTACGTCCTGGCTCGCCGCAGTCAGCTCGCCGGCGACATGAACGACCCGATCGAGGCGGTGGACGTTGCCGAGGCCGCAGAGGACCGCGCCGCGCCGAGGAGCCGTCTGGCGGCAGTGGCCGCAACGTACGGGGCCCACGGCCACGCGCTCCGGAACGACCCGCTGATGGCTCAGCGGGCATACGAGCACGCGCGGGAACTCCTCGCCCGGATGGACCCGGATCCCAGCTCGCCCTGGGGTGTCTGGCTCGATGGCGCGTACATAGACGTGCAGCGGGCGCACAGCCTGGCCGCTCTCGGGGACCACCACGGAGCGGCTGCAGGATTCCGGGATGCCATCAGCCGACTGCCCGCCGGCTACCACCGCGACCGCGGCGTCTACCTGGGACGGGAAGCCGTCTCCCTGGCCCGCGCGGGCGAGGCCGAGCAGGCCGCTTCCGCAGGACTGCAGGCCTTGGCCGTCGCGAAGGAGACCGGTTCCGACCGCATCGCGCGGGAGCTGGCCCAGCTCGACGGAGTACTTGATCAATGGCGTACGGTCCCTGGCGTGAGCGACTTCAAGGACGCTCTGACCGAGGCAGTACTGCGCCAGGCCTGAACAGGCTCCCTCCGCCCTGACCAGCACATGAAGGAGACCCAATGCCCCGCCCGTACGTCCTCCTGAGCGTGGCCACATCCGTGGACGGCTACATCGACGACACCAGCGCCGAACGTCTCCTGCTGAGCAACAGCGAGGACTTCGACCGGGTGGACCAGGTGCGCGCCGAGTCGGACGCCATCCTGATCGGCGCCGGCACGATGCGGTCCGACAACCCCCGACTGCTGGTGAACAGCGACGAGCGGCGCGCGGCACGGGTGGCCGCAGGAAAGCCGGCCTACCCCTTGAAGGTCACCATCTCCGCGAGCGGAGACCTGGAGTCCGACCTGAAGTTCTGGCACCACGGCGGAGAGAAGCTCGCCTACACCACGGACGCGGGCGAGGAGAAGCTCCGCGAGCGCCTCGCCGGCCTGGCGGAGGTGGTCTCCACGGGCCCGGACATCGACTTCGGCGCCCTGCTGGACGACCTCGGGGCCCGCGGCATAGAGCGGCTGATGGTGGAGGGCGGCGGACAGATCCACACCGCCTTCCTCTCCCAGGGCCTGGCCGACGAGATCCACCTCGCCATTGCCCCCCTGGTCGTCGGCGACCCGGGCGCCCCCCGCTTCCTGAACCCCGCCACGTACCCGGGCGGATCCACCCGCCGAATGCACCTCGCCGAGGCGAGCACTATCGGCGACGTCGTTCTCCTCCGCTACCTGCCCAAGCAGGAGGGCTCCGCATGACGCACGCCGACGATGTGACCTGGATGGAGCGGGCCATCGAACTCTCCCGCAAGTGCCCGCCGGCCGAGGGCGCCTTCTCCGTCGGTGCCATCATCGTGGGCGCAGATGGCGAAGAGCTGGCCCACGGCTACTCCCGCGAGACCGACGCTCACGTCCACGCCGAGGAATCAGCCCTGGCCAAGCTCCCGACGGACGACCCCCGCCTGGCCGGCGCCACGCTCTACAGCACGCTGGAACCCTGCTCGGAGCGCAGGTCCCGCCCCCTCACGTGCACCCAACTGATCCTCCGCTCCCCCATCCGCCGCGTGGTCATCGCCTGGCGCGAGCCGAGCCTCCTGGTGGCCGACTGTGTGGGCGTCGAAACCCTGCGAGGGCAAGGCATCCAGGTCATCGAGCTGTCTGGTCTGAGAAGCCAGGCGCGAGCGGTGAACGAGCACCTTCTGCGCTGACCAAGATCCCCCTCAACGCCCCCGGCGAACAGTCAACGTGCGTGCATCCGAGGGGCGACAAATTTTGCGGAACGCGTGCCCGCTACCTAGCCTTTGCGGCAAAATGAGCGTTCTGCCCGTGGGCAGAAGCGACCTAAACCTCGGGAATCAAATGCACCGTCCCGCATGAACGGAACGCTTCAAGATCGACTCGAAGTCTTCTTTCATAACATCTCCCTTAGTGACAATCAGCAAGGAGAAGCACAGAACCGAGCCAGGGAAATCTGCAGATTCCTTGGCGAGGGGAAAATGGTTCACGACTGTTTCGTGAGTGGGTCACTCTCGCGCTCGACGGCTCTACGCGGTTTCTCGGATATCGACCTCGTCGTCACCTTGAGTAACACCTCATCAGATATCCGGCCGGCATCAATCATCTCCGATCTACTCAAGACCCTCCTGACCCGGTATCCAGGTTCTGAAGTATCCGAAAATACCGTGCGCATCAGATTTCCCGACGGACCAGGCGTGGACGTTCTTCCAGCACTCAAACTAGCGGGCACGTCCGATAGGGAGACGTACAAGATCCCAACTTTCAACCTTGAGAGCTGGCAGGAATTCTCCCCGAATGAGTTGACCCAACGCGTTCGCGAGATCGACTCAAGGTGCCGAGGGGATTTCACCCGATTGATCAAGCTGATCAAATGGTGGAGTAATCTACACGGAAAACCCATCCCCTCATTCAAAATTGAGCAGATCGCCAGCATTGCATTCGCGCGCGAGATGCCCGAAATAAGTCAAGCCGTGGTCGTCTTCTTCGATGCAGCAATTCGGCAATATGCCGAGACATCGCGCGTACCATCGGAAATCCTAGAAGCTCACGCTACAGCCAAGCGAGCAGCGGAGCTTGAGGAAAGCGGGGACACGCAAGGATCTATCGAGCATTGGGGGTGCTTGCTGGGTGACCAGTACCCAACCGTCATCGTCTGAGATTATCGCTCTAGCCAATTCTCAACTAGAGAAGGCTGGATCGGCCTACCGGAGAAGCAGGTGGCTCCAGGTTGCCACCTTTACGCTTAGCGTGGCATCGATCTTCATCTCAAACGGGTGGACTTACGTACCGGCCCTTCTAGCGCTAGGGATCCAAATCTTTTCCTGGATCACTCGAAACAAGGCCGCGAAGTTCCATGGCGCCGGCGAGGAAGGGAGGATGAGGGGACTCCTCCTGGATGCGCTGGGATCAACAGAAGAGCGGGTCGACCTGAATAACTGGTTCAGTCGAGTAACCCCACGAACCGGTGAGGCACCCCCACCTCCCGCACCTCCGAACTATTTCGCTAGCAGCTCATCAGCAGGCCTGAAGCGCCTATGTGAGCACCTGCAGGAGAATGCATTCTGGGGAAAGCACCTGTACAAGGAGGCCGCTGACTACTACGGAAGAATGCTCTGGATCTTCGCCGGCCTATTCGTAGCAGCAGCCCTTATCGCCATTCCGGTGGCTTCGGACGGCCACGGTCTGGTATTGGCACGCTTGATCGTTGTCGCCCTCGCCTCAGGCGCGGCTTTCACACAGCTGAGCGAAGTTTCCTCTTGGAAGTCAGCCGAGTCGAAGAGTGAAACCCTTGATCGCCGCCTGGAGTCTCTAACGGGTTGCAGTGATGAGGAACTCCGAGCAGGTCGCATCGGAGCCCTCCTATCCGCGTACGGCGACTACTGCACCGCAACCGCAGGTGCCCCTCCGGTGCCGACGTGGATTTACCTTCGCGAGAGAAATCGAGTTAACGATCTATGGAATAGGCGAAGCACCTGATTCTCCACACCTGGTGGGGTGCGGCCTTCAGATGCGAAGAAGGTCGCACACGCCATTGAGGCGTCTAGAGCTCTTCAGCCTCGCTCAATGTGAGTTCTCGAAGTGAATAGATACGGTGCTCACGACCACCAGCGAGACGAGCAGTGAGAACATCGACCTCGACTACCACACGACGTTCTGCGTAGCCCGCGAGAAGGCCAGTCACTGACTCCTTCTCGGTGCGCACTACCACGACACCCTTGCCGTCTACTTCAACTTCAATTACGCCGCGCACCTTACTTCCACCGACCAGTACTCCGGTAAGAGACTCCGTACTGTCGTCCACCTGGGCCGTTTTGAGCACCTTTAGGCACCGGTCCGCGCTCTCCCAGCTTAGCGATGACGTTCGACGCTTGGTGCCCTTAGATTCCCATGTCATCGTGACATTCGTATTGGTCGAAGCGAGGACATCTGAAAGTTCAGACAGGTGGCTAATCACGCGACGGCCCAGCGGCAGGGCTGCATCGAGGAGCGCATCTTCCGCTCCAACGGATGAGCTGGCTCGGTCCGCTAGGTCGAGGATCTTGTTGATTGCTCGATCCAGGAGAATGTCGCCACCTGAGCCCGGAAGTTCTGCTTGTCCCGCCTCTGGAGCTCCTTCAAGAATCATTCCATAAGACGAGGCGAATACGGGACCAGAGAAAAGCTTCGTCACCCGCTGAATTTCCCTAGGAACGGGGCCAGAGTCGTGTGTGGGTCGAAGCTCGTCGAGAGCGTAGGCGACTGACTGCACAACGGTCTGCAGAGCGCGCAGCCAGTCGCCAAGAACGCCAACCTCGACCTGGTGTGTCCGGACAGTTGCACCATCGAGAGCAAAGCGCAGGATCGGCCGGCACTCGCTGCCCGATGTGTCGGATCCTGCTTCGCCTTGCATCGATCTGGCAAGACGTCGTAGCTGCAGCGAGCGGAGCTCGGTGAGCGTTCTGGGAGCCGGCTTCTCCGTCGACTCCGATCGTCGAGCTGCGAGCCACGCACGTAGGGCCTTCTTATCCGTGACATCAGGAAGGCTCGGGGGGGTGTTCATAGCGCCACCTCCAGATATCCCCGACGTCCCGTGTGACGCGTGCGCTGCCAGATCTCATCATAGAGACCAAGGATCTGAAAGACCTCGCTGTCACCTGCCGCCATCGCTCCGACGACACCCAAATCCTTGAAGCGCAAGGTGGCCGGCAAGCTCAGGACGTAGGCGTCGATGCGCATGCCGTGCTTCACACACCACTCCCGATCGCTGAGGTTGGCCAGGTCTGCGAGGTCATCGGGGTCGGCGACCGTTCCATAGACGCTGGCGTCCAAGAGGTAGGCCACATCGACGTCACTCGGATTCAGTTTGCCGCTCACGAAGCTCCCAGCCAGCCAGATACGCCTCACTGATCCGAAGAGGCACTCGATCAGAGCCCGGTGGGACCCTAGCTCCTCCCAGAGGCCGGGTCGTGTACTCGACGCTCCAAAAGCTTCAGCTCGAACCAGCGACGCTTCAACCTCTTCCCACGTCGCGGGGTAACGGCCAGGAGCCGGACACTGAGTGGACGAGTCAAGGGGCGGCAGCGGCGGCATGCGACTCCAGGGGCATCGGAGGATGGCAGCACTCTACGCGGCAACAGCCTGGCAGATCAGGGTGTAGCCGCGACTACTTAGGGCTCGGCTCGTCTCCACCACTCGCTAGGCCAGACCCTCAGACAGTCAAGTGCGCGTGACAAGCGTGTGAGCCGTCCGGCCTCTCGGGCCGCGGCATTGCATCGGTGCAGCACAGAGACGCTTTTGCTCTACATCCCCTAGTGCCCTCCGGAGCCGTGTGCGCAGGTTCGAATCCTGCCGGGGGCACTTCGCAGGAAGTGCCCAAAGACCCCGCCATCAGCGGCAACGCTGAAGCCGGGGTCTTCGCGTATGTGCAGCCATGTGCCAGGCGATGCAGCCCCATGACAGCCTCTGCGGCCTGTTCGCGGCCCGGAACTCCCCGCAACTGCCCGGGTCAGCCAGGGAAACACGAAGGCCCCGGGTTTCCCCAGGGGCCTCGGGCAGCAACGCCTCAGCTCTCACTCGTACTCGCGGAGCAGTTCCTCGATCCGCCGGTTGCCGACCTCCTGCCGACCGTCGAGGCACGGGGCGTACCGGCCGAGCAGGACCGCAACGCCGTTGCCCGCGCGTCGTTCAGGTGTCCACCATGCTCGCTCCCACCGGCCACAAGCCGACCAGGGAGCCCCCGGGGGCTAGAGGCTGTCCCGCTCGACCAGCAAGCCGTCAGGGCCCATTGAGTAGATTCGTGGCGGCCCCATCGCTGCGATGGCCCTCCGCCGCGCCTCTTCCTTCTCGGCGGGGTCGGGGCCGTGAGGGTCCCGCACGCGGAAGCCATGAAGTCCGATGCTGTCCGCGTCCACGTCGTCGGATTCCGGATATCCCTCCTGAATGAAGCCGCAGAGCGCGCGTAGTGCGTCTTCTCCGAGCTCCAGAGGGTGGAAGGGCAAGGCGTACGGCTCCTCTTCCTCACCCGGCCAAGGAATGACGTCCGCCGGACGGTCCCCGGCCCAGTAGGGGCGTTCGAAGGGGAGCTGCTCCCCGATGTTTTCCATGATCCCGCCGTCCGGCGACAGGCTCAGGGATCGAATGAGCTGTCCGTCCTCCCAGACGGCGAATGCCAGCCAGTCGACGACACTGTGCATGGCGTGCAAAACCAACCGTCGGCCGGCACTCGCCGCCACGAAGTGCTCGGGTAGCTGTGAAGGCAAATCGATCATCACCCGCTGATCGCAGACGAGCTCCACACCCGACCAGCTCGCCCCATAGGTCGTTCCGTCGGGGGGATAGACGCCCTCCCCCAGGAACGAACCCTCACACTCTTCGATCTCACAGCCCGGATACAGGCGCCTCATCATGAGGGACGTCGGCTCCAAGTCCGCCGCACCCACCTGGCGCAGCAGGCCCGGCACATCGCCGTCGGCATACACGAGCAGACCGGTCTTGGCTCCCAAGGTCCCTCCCCAAAGCACAACGCCCCATCGTGCCCGCACCGTATCCCCCGGCTCTGACAGCGACGGATCAGCGGGCCGACCTGACACGAAGACGGAGCCGGGCTTGCGTGCGCTTCCGTTTCGGTCGGCGCGCGTCGTGCTGCGCTGCGCTCACGGCCGTGCCGCCGTCGGACCCGGACTCAGGTCGGGGGCTTCTGGAGGGGGGCGTCGCTGCCGGCCCACAGGTAGACGCGGGTGGTGCCGGGCCGGAACTCGTGGGCGTGGATGTCCACGCACAGCCTGAGTGCGCCGCTTTCGGGCGACTTCGCCTCGCGCGGGCAGACACTCGTGACACGCATGCCCTCGGTGAAGGTCTCGGGTTCGGGCAGACCGAGGTGGCTGAAGCCGTCGCTGCGGGTGTAGCCCGGCTCGTACGGGTGCCGGTTGCGGGCCATCGGGTCGCCCTCACGCAGGAGCGGCTGCAGGAACCGGTCCGCCTCCGCGGTCGAAACGGTGAAGGTGAGCAGCGCGGCGTCGTACTGCACGTTGCTGTGGAACGCGGCCCGCCGATCGGTGGCCGCCTCCGGTACCCGCACACCGAGCGCGCCCGCCGTCCACTCGGGCGTGGCGTTCTCCTCCCAGCAACACGCCCGGCCCTCGGCATCGGCCGGTCGTCCCCACTCGTGGGCGAGCGGGACGAGCATCGTGAGGACCCCGAGAACGCACAGGCTCACGAAGATCCCGGCCCCGATGGCGAGGCGCCGTTGCCAGGGCTTCCGCCGCTCGGCGCCGGTGTCGGGCTCCTGGGCCGGGCCGCCTGTGGGGGGCCGGCTCGGCTCACCGCCGTCGGGTGTCCCGAACGTCCCGATGGTCATGCCCCTGCCCCCCTCCCCGTCGTCAAGCCGGCTCCCGTCCCGTGGCCGTATTCGGAGCGGAGCACTGACCCCCGGCCTGCGAATCGGAGTGGATCACTCTAACAATTGGTGGGTGAACGGCTGTTCGGCATGACAGGTCCGGCTTGTCGGGTCCCGCCGGGCGTCGGTGGTCCGTACGAGGGGGGTGGGGCGGGGTCTGTGGGATTCGGGGGGTGGGGCCGGGTGGGGTGCGCGCGTACGTTGGGGGTGAGGCCGCACGGCGCCGCCGGCTCGGTGTCGCGTGGCGGGCTCTGACGATCGGGAAGGGGCGGCGCGGATGCGTGAGCTGGTGGAGACGGCGCGGCGGTGGGCGGCCGAGGGGCGGGCCGGGTATCTGGCCCGGCCCGTGACCGAGCAGGGGTTCGGGCCGCGGGATCCCGCCGGGGCCGTGCTCATCGATCCTCGGGGGGAGTGTGTCGGCACGCTCTACCGCGGGGTCTTCGACGCCGAGCTCGCCGCCGAGGTCGCGGCCCTGCCGCCCGGGGTCACGGCGCGGGTGTGCGAGGTGTCCGTACGGGCGGCCGAGGCCGTGGCCGCGAAGCTGACCTGCGGCGGGCAGGCCGAGGTGCTGCTGCAGCCGCTCGCCGCGATCCCGGCCGCGTGGTGGGAGCTGCTGGGCGACGGGGTCGGGGTGGCGTTGGTGACCCGGCTGAACGAGGCCGCCGACCAGGCCACCAGTGAGGTCGTACGGGCCACGGACGCGCCCGGTGACGATGCCGGCCGGCGGGCGGGCGAGTTGCTGGCGACCCGGCGGGCCGGGCGGGACGCGCTGTACGCGGAGTCGGGGTTGGTGCTGGTCGAGGCGTTCCCGTCGGCCCCCTACGTGGTCATCGGGGGCGGCGGCGAGCTGGCCGAGATCATCGAGCGGCAGTCGTTGCTGCTGGGCTGGGAGGCCGTACTGGTCACGGGCCCGGAGGAGGCCGGCAAGGTGCTGGAGGCCCGCCGGGACGCCGCGTGCCTGGTCATGCTGAGCCATGAGGAGTCGTTCGACGTGCCGACGCTGCGGGTGGCGCTGACCCAGGAGGTGCCGTACGTCGGCGCGCTCGGCTCCCGCAAGACCACCGCCCGGCGGCGGGAGGGGCTGCTGGCGGCCGGGGTCACCGAGGCTCAACTGGCGCGCGTGCACGGCCCGATCGGCCTGGACCTGGGCGCCCGTACCCCGGCGGAGACCGCGCTGGCGATCTGCGCCGAGATCCTGGGCGCGCTCGGGGAGCGCAAGGCCACCGGCGCGCTGCGGGACGCCGACGGGCCCATCAACGCCTGACCGGGGCCGTCACTCGCCCAGGGCCCGCTTGAGCTGTGTCTTGTTCATCTCCGAGCGGCCGTGGATGTTGCGGCGCCGGGCCTCGGCGTAGAGCTGTTCGTACGTGGGGCCCTGCGCGCCCGAGTGGGAGTGCAGGCCTCCGCGCCGGGACGAGGAGATGTCCTGGAGGGATTCCTTGCTCGCGGTCCGGGATTCGCCGGCCCTGGCTCGTTCCTTGTTCACGGTCCGGGCGGCGATCTCCTTCGCCTTCTCCTCCGGCTCGCCGCGCTCCTCCAGGCCCTCCTTGATGTGTTCGTACTGTCGTTCGCGCTTCGGGGACGATCCGCGGGGCATCGTCGGCCTCCTTCTCACTTCGGCATGTACGGGCGTGTACCGGGCGTGTACCCCGGATGGCCCATGGCATCCAGGGCATAGCGAAGCATTTCGGACCTGCGTGCGGGAACATGGTCGGTATGGACACGACCCTGAGCGTGGACGCGACCCTCGCCGACATCGCCTGGTTCCTGGTCGTCGGCATCCTCGTCGCCGGCTTCCTGCTGGGCGGCTTCCTGCTCGGCAAGAGGGTGCGGAACCACGAGCCACCCCCGCCCACCGCCGAGAGTCAGCCCCACCTGCCGGAGGGCGGGGCGGTCTACGAGGTCCGCGAGGAGCGGGACCAGGTGGAGATCCCCGAGGGGGGTCTACGCCCGCACGAGATGCAGGGCTACGGGAACTTCGGCTCCACCACCTCCACCCATCCGGACGAGGTCCGGGCGGAACGGGAGTCCGGCTACAAGCTGCCGGAGGGCCCGGGACCGCATCCACAGCCAGGAGCTCCCCCGGACGCCGGTCGCGGCGCACACGCCTGACGCGGCGCACCCGCCCGACGCACCCGGCACCCACTTCGACGGCCTCTGACCCGCGCCTCCCGCGCGGGTCAGAGGTCCGTCCGTAGCCGGAGCACCTCCGGCGGCGGGTGCCGGGCCGAGGTGTGCCGGACCTCCGCCGTGAGCGGTGGGTCGAGCGGCCGGAAGGGGACCTCCCCGAGCCCGATCGCCGTGACCGTGGACGGCGCGGGCGAGGCCGGCCCGCGGGCGGCCACCTCGGTCGCCACCTCCGCCCGCAGTGCCGCGCTGAGCGGGCTCGACACCAGCGGGCTCTCGTCCCCGACCGGCAGGACGAGCACCAGGGCGAGCGGGCGGCGCGGGGTTCCGGTGTAGCCGACCACCGCCGCGTCGCGGACGTCGGTGTGGCGGAGCTTCTGCCAGCCGCGCCGCCCGGCCGGGTAGGCCTGGTCCAGCCGTTTCACGACGAGGCCCTCGATACCGCTGGCCGGCAGGGTCTCGTACCAGGTGGCGGCCAGTTCCGGATCGGTGGTCATGGGCACCGGTTGCAGCGGCGGACCCAACGGCAGCAGCAGGTCGACGAGGAGGGCCCGGCGGCGCTCGTAGGGGCGGCCGCGCAGGTCCAGCCCGGCCAGTTCCAGCACGTCGAAGGCCGCGTACGAGGCGGGCAGGCGCTGCGCGAGGACGGCGGCCCGGGCGGAGGTGGCCGCCGCCCGCCGCTGTACCAGGGCGAAGTCCGTACGCCCGGCGTGCCAGACCACCACCTCGCCGTCGAGGACCGTGTCGGCGGGCAGCAGCAGCGCGGCCGCGGCCAGGTCGGGGAAGGCGCTGGTCACGATCCGGCCGGAGCGCGCCTGGAGCGTCACGTCGGTCGCCGAGCGCAGGACGACGAGCCGGTGGCCGTCGTTCTCCAGACTTAGGGGTGTCTCACGAGACACACCGAAGTCTCATGCCGGGTGTCGCGGGGACGCTCCGACCCTCACCATCGGCGCAGAGTCACGCACAGTAGGCGCTTGCGTTCTGTGTGTCCTGTTGCACCGGTATTGGCCCCCTATCGCCGTCACAGTCACCGCAAGGCCAGGTTGACCTCTGCAAGGTCACGCCAGCGCGTCCGCGCGGTGTGATGAACTGCCTTCCCTTCATCGTTGATCAAGAGGGGGAGACATGGCCACCGACGCTCCGGCCGCACAAACGCCCGATCCTGCACCTGCCACACAGACTCATGTCGAACAGGAGCGACGGGCAGCAGGCCGCATCGAGGCGTGGTCTATCGCGTGGATGCTCCTGGCCCTGGCGATCTGGGGTTGGTTCGCCTTCCTCATGCTCGCCGACTACGGCCCCGAGTACGGGGACCGAGCCCTCTGCCGAGGCCCGCTGGTCGACCCGTCGTCCAAGGAGAGCCTGTGCCGTGACTCGCTGCGCCAGTGGCCCGCGCTGCTGGGCATCCTGGCGCTGGCGGTCATTGCAACCGTCATTACTGCGGCGACAACGGTGTACGCCAAAGTCCTCTCCCGCCTGGCACACCGCGACGTACCCGGCATGCGGCCACAGGACTGACTCTCTGGCAGAGCGCCTGTACGGCCGCAAACCGGTCCGAGGCGGATTACTCACGCCCGGATTCCCCGCATGCTCAAGTTCACGGACTCGGAGTGCAACACCGACAGGCTCTGCGGCCGCCAAGGCGATCGGCCGCTGGGCCCTGCGGACTTGGCAGGCGTGCAGTTGCCATGCCTAAGATCACGAGAGGTCCATGGGGGAGGGTGTACAGCATGGGAGATTTCGATCGGAAGTGGCTCCTGTCGCATCCTGGTGCGGGTGATGCTCAGGTGGACATGCGACTGAACGGTACGGGTGCTCCCGCAGGGCCGCTCGCGCCTGGGGGGTCGGGGACGTTCGGGTCCACGCCGGCGGAGAAGACGGCGGCGGCAAACACCATCGAGACCGAGCTCGAGCCGAACACGAAGACGGCGACGGATCACGCGGATGAGGCGACCAACACCGCGGTCAAGGGATTCGACGGGTGGGACACCGCAGCAGGCATGAAGAAGCTCGCGGAAACCTGGGACAAGCAGGTCAAGGTCCTGATGGGCCGACTCGGTTCGGAGAAGAGTGCCCTGCGGGGTGCATCAGGTCTGTTCGTTCGCAATGACATCGGGCTGGGTGACCAGTTCCACCCGATCGGCCAGTCGAAGCTCAACGGCATGTAGGGGTGGCAGATGCTCACGTATTACGAAGTGATGACCACGGATCTGGGTCTGCTGACGACGGCGGCCGACAAGTGGGACTCCATGGCCGGTGAGCTGAAGAAGGTCGAAGACCGGTACGGCGACAGCGTCCAGAAGATCACTATGGGGCAGAGCTGGACCGGCGTCAGTGTCGGGGTGGCTCACACGAGCTTCGCCGCCACCCGGTATGAGTACTCTGCGGCGCAGATCCAGGCCAAGGCCATCGCAGGGCTGCTGCGAGACGCCCACGGCCAGTTCACCGATCTGAAGAAGAGGCTTGAGACCGGACGGGACAAGGCGATAGCTGCTGGCATGGTCGTCTCCGAACAGGGGAACGTCGCCTTCGACTACGCCAAGCTCACATCGTCCGAGCGAAGCGCCTACCAGCACGACCCGGACGGTAAGGCCGAGGTCCAGAAGGCCGTCACGAAGTGGCAGCAGCATCTCGACGACTGCGTGAAGGCCGTGTCGGAAGCCGACCAAGGCGTCAAGATCGCACTCGATGCGGTAGGTGTCGACAGCAACAAGGATGCCTTCGGCAAGGGCAACGACGAGACATACAACGGCTTCAACGCCGGTGCGCAGAACGACATCGAGGTCTACGAGGCCCGAAACGCCGAGGACATCGCCACCCGCATCAACAGCGGCGGAAACGTTTCGGCTGCCGACTACGCGGAACTCGACCGTTCCTTCCGTGACAACACGGGCAACAAGGCATTCAGTCAGACCTTCTTGTCAGGTCTCGGTCCGGGCGGCACGATCACGCTGACGGACAAGCTCAATGATCGGGCCCTTCACTCGGACAAGAAAAACAGCGACCGGTACCAGAACCTCCAGAAGGGCCTGGCCAACACGGTGGCGGGTGCCACCGAGGTCCCGGGGAAGGTCTCCGACGCCCCGCCCGGGTCCAAGAAGTTCAAGGAGTGGCTGGCCAGTCCTGATGGGAAGTTCTACCGGGAGTTCACCGACGGGCTGGACAAGGCTGGTGTCAAATCGACCGGCGACAAGGCCAATCCGCTCTACGGCTACCAGTCGTTCATCAGCATGATGCAGCACGCCGACACCAAGTTCGACGACCAGTTCCTGTACGACCTCGGCGACGACCTCATATCGGCCGAGAAGAAGCAACCCGGGCTCTTCACCAAGTGGGGAGCCGGTCACGACGGCATCGAAACGGACGCCATCGACGGGCTGCTCGACGTCATGAGCAAGAACCCTGACGCTGCGACGGCCTTCTTCGACGCCAAGGGCAACGGTCCAGACGGTGACAAGGTCACCAACGACCACCTGCATTACCTGGCCGGCAGCGGCGACGGAACCCGCGACTGGCCCACCAATACGGTCCTCGGCTATCACAACACGGACCTGGTCGACCCGACCAGCCACATGGGGCTCGGCGCGGCCCTGGAGGCTGCGACCACCGGGCACACGCCCCTCGGCCCCAAGCAGGACCCCTGGCCCGTGACCCCGCACACCGATGCCCAGGCACGCGTCATGCACGACGTCATCGGCGAGCTCGGCCCCTCCCAGAAGATCCACGAAAACCTGCGCGAACCGCTTGCGCGCTCTCTGGCCTCTTACACCGAGGACACCCACCAGATCCTGGGAGGCATGGGCAGCAGCCAGTACGTGACCTCCGCGACGGGCGATGGCTTCTTCCGGGAGGGCGACAAGACCCACATGGCGGTCACCCAGAAGGACCTGGCCCAGTTCATGCGGGGCCTCTCCGACGACCCGGAGGCGTACGCCACCCTGCACAAGGCAGAGTCCCGCTACATCAGCCTGGAGATGGAGAAGATCCCGCAGGGCGCCACCGGCTTCGCCCAAAGCAATCCGCTGAGCAACGCCGGCGCCGTCCTCGGGGCGTACAGCGCCATCAGGGAAGATGTCCTTAACGACGACCGCATGGCCGCCTACAGCGAGGCCGACTGGAAGTCGAAGATGGCCTATCACGTCATCGGTGGCGCAGTGACGCCGATGTATTTCACGACAGCAGGAGGCATGTCCATCGCCATTGGCGATTCGATCCAGCGCGGCGTGGACACCTGGGCCTGGGTCATGGGCAACAACTTGAAGGGAGAGGCGGACGTCACGGCGAACGCGGGCATCGCCGACGTCTACCTGACGGCCACCAACCAGATGGGTCTGATGGTCGATTCCTGGGCTGACGGACGGCCGGACATCGACGTGAACGCCAGGGCCGGTTTGAAGGACGAGATCCTCGACGGTCACGACCGGGGAAGCAACACCACCCACAAGTACCTGACCGACACCACCAACTGACGCGACCCCCATACAGGAGAGGCAGCCATGCCGCAGGAGACCCCCGGCCGCACGACACGAGTCAAGGCATTCATCGTGCTCGGGCTATGTCTGGCTCTGCTGGGTGGCGTCGGCGCATGGCTGCTGCTCGGCAGGGAGACGTCTGAACCGTGCAATGGTCTGGCAGGGGACGAGCGCGTGCAGAAGTCTGTGGGCGCGGCGGTCCGCCCTGGCATGAGCTGCACAGCTCTTGCCGAAGCCATCGTGGGGGCGTCGGCCGGGGACGCATCCGGCCGGCACACCCAGGCTCAGGCCCAGGCGCTGAAGGACGTGCTCATCGCCCTCGGATCCGGAAACCCGGCGGAACTCAACCTGGATCCCGCACTGCGTGTCCCGCTGGCCAGTGCCCTGGCCGACTACGCGCCCGATCTGCACGCGATGCTCGGCGGTATCGGTATCACCGACTTCCTGGCCAAGGCCGCACCTCAGGCTCCGCCGTGGCAGTCCGAGGACACTTACCACCTCACCGTCCTCGCTGACACTCTCAGGGGCGTCGTCCGCGCTGTCGCGCAGGACCCCAAGGCATACGCATTGCTTCGTATGGCGGAAACCCGGACCACGGCGCAGAGGCTCTCGGCGGTCCCCGCCGACGCCACGGACTTCAGCCTCAGCGTTCCCCCGACGGAAAGCGCGCGAGCACTCGGCATCCTCGACGGCATCGCTGACGCGGTCACCCACGGCAAGGACAAGGGACAGGCACGGGCATGGCGCACGGCTGTCCTCGACACCCTGCTGGACGGACAGACCTCCCCCCACAGCGATCAGGATGCCCAGGCCGCCCATCTCACCACAGCATGGTTCCAAAACCTGAGGAAAGCCTCCGAGGGGGAGCGCTTCGACCGGCTGCGTGCACAGGGTGTTGACATGGCCCGTACCTGGTCTCAGGACCGGAAGATGGATGAACAGACCCAGCAGGGACTGCTCGCCAAGGTCGAACGCAGCGCACTCACCGCGTACCGCGAGATCAAGCCCTGAACGCGGTACCTCATCCCTCAAACCGGACGCGCACGAATTTCGCTGTCTCGTGGCGGCCTGCCGTCTCGCGCACCTCAACCAGAACTGGCTCGATCAGTAGGGTCACGGGCCCGTGGTCGGGATGTTCGGTCCTCTCTCCGAGGCGGCCGCGTACCGATTCGCCGACCTGTCGTGCCTGGGTTCCCGTCAGGCGGGGCGAGGTCTTCACGGTTCGGCCGTCGGGAAGCTCCACGAGGAGGGCGTGCGGTCTCTGTTCCGGACCGAATACGCCGAGGAGTCTGCCGTCTCGGGTGTCGGAGTGCCTGATCTTCCTCCAGGCCCATGTTTCCCCCGGCTGATATGTCGAATTGAGCGACTTCGCCACGATTCCTTCGACGCCCACAGCCCTCATCTCGCGAAACCAGAGGTACGCGATCCCCTCGTCCAGCGTGGCCAGCACACGCTGAAGAGGCGGCTCGGCATCGCCCAAAGCCGCACCGAGGAGCTCCCACCGCTCCCACAGAGGAAGGCCCCTGACATCAGTTCCTGGGATGGCGAGGATGTCGAAGGCGATGTAGTAGACGGGAATTCCTGACCGCTCGCGATCGGCGGGCGATCGAAGAAGATCAGTGAAGTTCAGCCGCCCGTCGCGGTAGGCGCAGAGCTCGCCGTCCAGGACGATTCCGGGCGGTAAATTGCCGCGCAGATATTCGGTGACCTGTGGGAACTCTCTGGTGAGGTCCCTCCCGGAACGTGACTGCAAGAACACTCTCCCACCGTCCAGGATGAAGGCGAGTGCGCGAAACCCATCCAACTTGAGGGAGTACTGAAACCCCCCGTGCATGCTGTCCTGCTCGGGGATCTCATCGGCCGGACGCGGACGCATGACATCGAGGGGCGGTCGAAGGACCACCTTCGGCGAACTCTCATCCATGCCGCCAGGGTCTGTCTGCCCGGTCTTCGGAACAGAGTGGGGCTCGCTGGTCCGGCCGGCCTGTCACCGGAATAGCCTCACCCCGCGCGGGCCCGCGGTTCATTCACGGATGGCGCTCGTCCGGTCGAGTGGGATGACGACGGCCGATCGTTTGGCCAGCTGTTCACGGAACGCCGCGTTCTCGGCCAGCAGCACCGCGATGACCGTGGCAGCGGCGTCGACCTGGTCCTGGAGCTGCCGGCATTCCTGTCGGCTCTTTCGGAGATTGCCGCGCACCTCGCTGAGCTCCTCACGGCGCTGGCGATCCAGGGCGGTAGCCGGACTCTCGTCGACCCGGCTGTCCCATTCGGCGAGGACCGAGGTCGCGCGGTTCATGGTGGCTCGGCTGACGCCGGCCTCGCGCCAGAGGTTGTTCTTGGTGAGTGCGCCGTCGGTTCGGCTCGGCTTGCCCGACAGCAGCCGTTCCATGGCTTCGCAGAGCGCCTGCTCGGCCCGGGGTGACACGGTCACTGGTCCGCCCTCTTGATCACGAGCTCGACATCCTGCAGTTGCGCGTCGAGCAGGGCCCTCCGGTTCTTGGGGATCTTGGGTGTGTCCAGCAGCTTGAGCAAGGAAGAGCGTTCGGCCTGCCAGATGGGCAGGTGCTCTGGGCCAAGGACGCTGTTGGCGCATCGGGACGGCTGGCAGCGGTCGAGGAGCGGGCCTTGGTGGCCCTGGGGGACGATGGCATCTTCCAGGCATTTCGCGCCGACGGGGTTGGCGTCGTTCATAGTGCAATGGTTCAGCTTGCCGAAACGGATGGAGATCCGGGTGCGTCGCAGGAGGTCGAATTCGACGCGAATGTCGCCGCGCTGAGCCTTGCCGGTGCTGCGGAGAGTTTCGGCCTGCTGCCGGACGGCGGCGAAAGCGTCGCGCATTTGCTCGGCTCCGGGTCCGAAACCGATGTTCTCGCCACGGCTGTCAGCGGTGTAGAGGTCCTTGAGCCGCTGGAACCGGCGCTCTTGGATGGCGGTGTCCAGGTGGCGGGCCCAGGATGGATCGTGATCCATGTAGCCCTGCGTGGTCCGGTTGGCCAGGGCGCGGGTGGCGGCGTGCTTGAGCTGCATGCCGACCGCGATCTCGGATCCGGGGAAGTCTTTGGTGAGCATGGCCATTGTCCGGCGAAACATGTGGGGAGTGACGTTCTGCTGCGGGATCTCGTCGAGGCCGGTGATGTGACGGGAGCGATTGACATGGGCGATGAAGTCGGCAACTGCGTGCCCGCTGACGAATCCCTCGCCGGTGGATCGCGGACTCGCGGACGCGAAGGCCAATTCGTTGTGTTGAGACAGCTGGGAGGCGACGTCGATGGCCTCGGCGACCGGAGCAATGATCCACCAGTGCTTCGTGGGCAGGTCCGGGTCCAGTTTCCGTTTGGTCGATTTCACCGCCGGGGTGCCGTAGTGCTCCACGACTCCGCCCTTGACGATCTCTCGGATCTCGCAGTCCCGCATCATCGACAGCGCGGCGACGAAGACGTAGCAGGCATTGCGCAGGGCGACGCACTCCAGCCACAGATCGCGTGGCTGTAGCGAGTCATGCCAGGGGCCGCAGCTTCCATCGGGCCGTGACACCTGGATGAGGTCGGCCACCAGCCCGACCTGCGAGCGGCCCGCCGCGACGAGCTGTTCGACCATCGCCCGGCGTTCGCGGCCGGGCCGGGACGCGGTTTCGAAGAGGCGGCCACGCCTTGGCTCGGCTCCGATCATCCAGCACAGCAGCGACCAGTTGACAGACCTCTCCGTAGCCCCGGCCGTGCCCAAGGGAACCAGGTGATCGGGGTCCGCCACCCAGGCCCTGAAGAGAGGGTCTGCCTCGGCTGTGCTGATCTTTTGGGTCCGTGCCTGAATGTCCTGCCAGTGGGATTGGGTGCGCAAGATGTCCGGGGCGAACACGCTGATGTACGTCCACGCGGCGCGGACGAGGGGGAACCACGTCTCCGGAGCGATCACTGGGGTCTTGAGAGCCGGCACGACGGGCTGGTTGAGGACCGCGTTGGTGGAAACGCCGGGCCAAGGGTCTCGCTTCAGACCTCCAGACGCGAGAGCCTGACGGAACCGGTAGAGGGCCTTGATCAGATGGACGTGCCCGAGGGCGCTGGTCGCCTCGCCGGTCTCGCATCGCTGCGTGACGTAGTCCTGGAAATCGTCGTCGCTCCAGTCGTCGAGCCTTGGGGGCAGCCCTTGGGAGGCGCCGAAGGCGGCCATGGCTCGCAGATGCCCGATCCGCTGGGCGACGGTGACCGGCGACAAAGGTGCAGCCGGCAGGTGAAGGCCCCGCGCGAGAACGGCCGGATGGCGCGGGTTGAACCAGACCATGGCCAGTTCGCGGGCCGTCAGATTCCACTCCGGGTTGAGGTCGCGAAACCAAACGCGCATGCCCGCGGCCTGCATGTTCGGAGCTCGCCGGACCACCCCGTTGAGGTCCCAGCACTCCTTGGAGTCGAACCGTGGGGGTTTCGCCCCTTCCAGCATGGGGTGGGACTGGATCACAGGTTCGTCTTCACGGAAGATTGACTGGCCCTGGGAAAGCGAGAGGTGCCTGTTCACGCGTCGAACTCCACATGTGCGGCGAGGGGAAGCGGCAGCGTCAGCCCTTGGTCAACGATCTGCTGATGGGCGAGTGCGATCTCTGCGTCGGTGCGGGCCTTGATCGCCTCGGTGACGTTGACACGGCTCTGTCCCCAGAGCGCGTGGAAGTGCCGGGGTGACAGCCGCAGCTGAAGCTGGTCCAGATGGGCCGAGAACAACTGCAGCTGGGGCAGGTTGGACGGCAGCACGAACGCGTTGCGGCATTCCAGACAGCGTGTGGGTGCGACAGGGCAGAGCTGGCCGGGCCGTCCGTACGGTGAGTCGAGAGGGTCTCGGCAGCTGGAGACGCCCATGTCCAGCTGGCCGGCCCGCAACTGCTCCACGTCGTCGGGGCTGAGGCCCAGGGTGACGGCTGTTCCCGGCTCGTGCAGCGACGCTTCTGCTTCCTCGGTGAGTACAAGGGGCCCGTCCAGCGTCTGGGTGAACCAGCGTTGTTGAGCGGCGGTGATGACGTTTCCCGCGATGACCCGCAGCGTGGTGCCGTGGGCGTAGTGGCTGCGGAAGGTCTCCACCGAGTGGTCGTCGGCGATGTCGCTGACCCGACCCTTGAAGGCGATCGCCTTCTCGACTTTGCCGGACTTGCGGAGCCGCCGGATATCCACTGCGCCATCAACGGAAAGGTCGTGGACCTTCATCCAGTCCCGGAACGTGCCGCCGACCACTCTGTCCATCCGCGAGATCGACAGTGAGGAGGAGGGCAACGACGCTCGGAGGAAGAGCGGAACCGGTGAGATACCGGCTCGCTCGGCTAGCGGCCTGTTCATGTCCAGGAGTCGTCGAACGATCTCCGACGCGTCCAGCCTCGGCTTGCTCGGATGGAGGATGGGCGTGGTATCCACGGGCGGCGTGCTGAACGCCTGCCGTGTGTGGGAGTGAGCCCGCCACTTGCTGAAGTCGATGAGCACGCCGTGTGGGCCGAACTCGATGTCATCCTCCGTCAGCAGCGTGACCTCCTCCGGGGCCCGACCAGTGATCGCCATCAGCAGGACTCGGTACGGCTGAAGATCAAGGTTGCTCAGGAACAACTCGCGGACGAGAAATCTCAGCAAGGCCCTCTTGGCGCCAGCCGGGGCGATCCCCCTGCGGCAGCAAGCCGCGCAGTGAATCCGGCATGTTGGACCAGACCGGCAGGTGCTGACTGATCTCACCGCAGGTCCAGGCATCGTTGGCCAGAGCCCAGAGCAGGTTGGCCGGTTCGCTCCATCCTCCCTTCGCTGGGTCTGTGCCGCTGGCGACGAGTTCCCAGCCGCGTCGAATCCTTGCCGCGATGGCGAGGTGGTCGGCCCATGCCCTCTGCACGAGTCTTTTCTTGTCACTTCGGGTGAACTCGTCGAGTTCCTGTGACTGCCCGCGGCGCAGGCCGAGCGAGCCGTCCACCCAGCCGTGCAGGTGACCTGCGACGGGACGTTCGTGATGCTCGATCCGGCGGCCGATCAGAATGCGCAGTTTCCCCGCGAGCCAGGCCGGCGTCCTCGATCCGGCCTTGTGCTCGGTGGGCAGCACGCGGATCCACTCGGTGACCGCGTGGTGCAGATCCGGCTCGGCGCGGGCCAGCGACGCCTGGCGAGGACGGGGAACGGTGGCGTCAACGTGCTCGCAGAATGCCCTGATGGCCCGGCGGTACTGCCGATTCGTGCCGGCGTGCAGACCAGCTGCTGCGGCCAGCTCCACCCACTCGTCGGCGAGCTCCGCGGCCAGCGTCTCGCACTCGAAGGCGGTCGGATCCAGTGCGACGGGGGCCATCTCCCCATTGCCGTCGAGGGCGACGACCTCTCGGACGCCGACCCGACGTTGTGCGGGAAGCCGGGAGCTGGAGGTGGGGAAGTTGCCCGTGTGTTCACCTCTGCGCGGCATGGACATGCTCCTCAAGACTCAGCAGATGACGGGCGACCGTGATGTACGAGGCCCCGCCGGACGCAGTCCACTCGCGGAAGGCATCGTCGACCTCCCGCATGGGGTCCTTCAGGTAGCGGATGTAGCGATAGGTCGTGGATGGCTGGGCATGGCCGAGTCGGCGTTGAACGACCAGCAGAGGGTTGCCGGTCATGTGGTCCAGCAAGGTCGACATCGGCAGGCCCTGGTTCTGGGCGTCGTTCAACCCCTCGCGCGTAAGGAAGATCAGAAGACGCAGAGCGAACGTATGCCGTAGGTCGTGGTAGACCCAGCAGCGGCGCGGCAACTGCGGAACCGCGACCTGAGCTGCCCACCGCTCCATCCGTTCCCAGGCCCGCCAGCGGATCCGGTCCCAGCCCGAGAAGGTGAGCATCCGCCCGCCCTGCCCGATGAACAGAGCCAGCGGATCCAGGCCGTCGCCGGTCTCCATCACCGTGATGCGGCGGAGATCGGGTTTCATGTCCTTGATCACCCGTGTCACCGTTCGGCCGTCGAGAACCCCGCGGACCTTCGAGGCGTCTGCTTCGAACCGCTGGACCACAAAGAGATCCCGGTGTCGCCGACGCAGGCTGGACTGGGATTTAGCGACGATCTCCGGGCGCTCGATGTGCAGGTAGGGGTCAAGTAGCTCCATGGCGTCCATGGGGACGTAGACGGAGCGCGGCCGTCCGTACTTCGCGCAGGCGGCAAGGGCGACATCGGTGGTCCGCGGCCGCAGGCCGGTTTCCAGCCCGAGCTCCGGCAGCAGCAGGGTGGCCCACTCCTGGATGCGCATGCCGGTCATGAGCGCGAGCTCGCATGCCGCCCGATTGCGGTGCGGTCGCCATCCACGGAATGTCTCGTCCAGTTGCGCGTCCGGTGCCAGCCCGCCGAAACCCACGTCCCGGCAGTAGAGGTACTGCTCCAGCTCCATGTGTCGAACCCGCAGGTCACGGCTGGTCCCGCTGCGCAGTGCTGCTCTCCGTCCCGTCGCCCGCCAGGGGCGGACCTCGACAAAGCCGTCCTGGAGCAGGAAGTCGTAGAGCCCGCTGATGGCCGCCGAATCACGGTCCCAGGTCGCCTCCCCGACGGTCTCCTCCGCATCCTCTCGCCGCCACTGCCGGAACTCCTGGATGTCCGACTCGGTAGCCGTGCGCAGATCCAAACCTCGCGCCGCCAGGAAGTTCAGCAGCATCAGGACGGTGTACGCGTACGACCGCATCGTCTTTGCGTCCAGGCCGCTCAAGGAGATCTTCCGGAACCACGTCGAGACCGGTTCCACCGGGCGCATCGCCTTGTCGAGCAGGATCGGTGTACCTGCGGGTATGCGACGTCGCTCGAAGAGATCCGTGAGCTGGGCGTGATCCAGGCCGGCAACTTCACCGACCTTCCAGACCTTCCGCTTGTTGGTGAAGAACAGCTGCACAGAATCCTCCGAGGGACGCTGCCGTCGTTCCGAAGAACCGGACAGTCACCCCAACGGACGATCACGCGAACGGCTACGGGAAGGCTGGGAGAGTCACCCGGATGAGACACTCCAAAGTGTCTGGAGAACCGTCGAACTTCGGCTCGTACGCCAGTCCCGCCCCGCGCGGCAGGGTACGTACGGGGGCGGCCAGCGCGACGCGGATCACGGCCGGGTCCCGGTCCGGGACCTCGGCGCCGTCCCGGTCCCGGGGAGCGGGCGGGCCCGCTCGGGGTCGGTCACGGAGCCGAACAGGTCCCCCTCACGGGCGAGCCTCGGGGCGATGTCGTCGGCGAGGAAGACGAGGCCGGCGGCGGTCCGGCAGGCCTCGACCTCCGCCCAGGACACGGGCGCGGACACGGTCGGCCGGGCCCGCGCGCGCAGGGTGTAGGGGGCGGCGGTGGTCTTGGCGGCGGCGTTCTGGCTGTGGTCGACGAAGACCTTGCCGGGGCGCAGGGCCTTGGCCATGCGGTGCACGACGAGTTCGGGGAGCTCGCGCTCGGCCTCCTGGGCGAGCCGCTTCGCGTACGCGGACACCCGCTCGGACGGGGTCGGCTCCAGCGGCACGGCCAGGTGCATGCCCTTGGAACCGGAGGTCTTGGCGTAGGCGTGCAGGCCGTCGGCGGCGAGCCGGTCACGCAGCCAGAGCGCGGCGGCGCAGCACTCGACGACGGTCGCGGGCGGGCCGGGGTCGAGGTCGAGGACCATCCGGTCGGCGAGGGCGGGGTGGCCGGCGGGCCATTGGGGGGTGTGGAACTCCACGACCAGGTTGGCGGACCACATGAGGGTGGCCAGGTCGGCGACGACCACCTGGGCGGCGGAGAGGTCCTCCGAGCGCGGCACGGGGGTGGTCCTCACCCAGTCGGGCGTGCCGGGCGGCGGGTTCTTGGTGAAGAAGAGCTGGCCGTCCGGACCGTCGGGGTAGCGAAGGAAGGACACCGGTCGGTCGTGGATGTGGGCGAGCAGCGGGCCCGCGACGGTGGCGTAGTAGTGCAACACCTCGCCCTTGGTGAAGCCGGTCTCCGGGTAGAGGACCTTGTCGAGATTGCTGAGCGCGATGCGACGGCCCTCCACCAATGTGATCGGCGTCATACGATGAGACTGCCACGAAACAGGAGGAACCGTGCGATCCATTTGGAACGGGGCGATCTCCTTCGGCCTGGTCAGCATCCCGATCAAGCTCGTGAACGCCACCGAGAGCCACTCGATCTCCTTCCGCCAGATCCACGTCAACGACGGCGGGCGCGTCCGGTACCGCAAGGTGTGCGAGCTGGACGGGGAGGAGGTGCCGAGCGCCGAGATCGGCAAGGGGTACGAGGAGGCCGACGGGTCGATCGTGCCGATCACGGACGAGGACCTGGCGCAGCTGCCGCTGGCGACCGCGAAGACGATCGAGATCATGTCGTTCGTGCCGGCGGAGGAGATCGATCCGCTGCAGATGGACGCGGCGTACTACCTCGCGGCGAACGGGGCGACGGCGGCGAAGCCGTACACGTTGCTCCGGGAGGCGCTCAAGCGGAGCCGGAAGGTCGCGATCGCCAAGTACGCGCTGCGGGGGCGGGAGCGGCTGGGCATGCTGCGGGTCGTGGACGACGTGATCGCGATGCACGGACTGTTGTGGCCGGACGAGATCCGGGCGCCGGAGGGCGTGGCGCCGGAGGCCGACGTGACGGTCCGGGACGCCGAACTCGACCTGGCGGACGCGCTGATGGCGACGCTGGGGGACGTGGAGATGGCCTCGCTGCACGACGACTACCGGGACGCCGTGGAGGCGCTGATCGTCGCGAAGTCGGGCGGGGCTTTCGAGCCGACGGAGGCCGTGGTGGAGCCGGCCGGCGGGCAGGTGATCGACCTGATGGCGGCGCTGGAGAAGAGTGTGCGGGCCGCGAAGGCTTCCCGGGGGGAGGCGGGGGCGGCCGAGGGTGGCGCGGCCGAGGCGGAGGCCGAGGTCACGCCGATCCGACGGAAGGCCGGTGCGGGTACGGGTACGGGTTCGCGTACGGGTTCGCGCTCGGGCACGGGCGCCGCCGCGCCGAAGGCGGTCGGTGGGAAGAAGTCGACGGCGGCTACGGCCAAGAAGACGGCGGCTACGGCCGCGACGAAGAAGAAGACGACGGCGGGTGGCAAGTCGGCCGCGAGCAAGTCGACTTCGGGTGCGGGCGCGGGCACCGCGGGCGCGAACAAGAGCACGGCGAAGAGTACGGCCAAGACCGCGGCGGCGAAGAAGACCGGTGCGGCGGCCGCGAAGAAGACCGCGACACCGCGGAAGCGGACCTCCGCCTGAACGGGGGTGGTGCCGGGGTCGGGCCGCACGGGCGGGGCGGGCCTGCGGCGCTCTCCCCCACCCGCCCCCTCCCGCAACCGGGGCACCGCCCCGGACCCCGCGCCTCGAACGCCGGCGAGGCTGACGTACGGGGCGGAGGGGCCCGGTCAGACGGGTCTCGGGCCCAGCCAGGTGGTGGTGTCGCGGGCCTGGGCGAAGAGGGCTTCGATCTCCGGGGGTTTCAGGGTCGTCGGGGATGCCGTGAGGGTCGGGGTCGCCGTCGGGGGTTGGAGGACGCGGATGTCGCGGACCGTGGGGGCCGTCTCGACGCGCGAGGCGTCGACCACCGCCAGCGCCGGGGTGACCTTGGTGGCCAGGGCCGCCGAGGCGAAGGCCGCCGCGCGGCGGATCCAGCGGGGGTCCGGGCGGGGTTCCGTACGGCCCACCGTGAGCAGGAGGTCGCCGACCACCGCGCGCTGACGGCGGCCCGGGACCGTACGCACGCAGAAGATCCCCGCCGGGCCGATGAGCAGATGGTCGATGCGGCCCAACCCCGGGAGCGGGACGCAGTGCAGGGTCCGCCACCCTTCCGCCTCCAGGGCGTCCACCGAATCACCCATCCTCTGCTGCGCGGTCAGGTCCTGGCGGAGTCGGTGTCGGGCCCTGGTACCCGCCGGACCGTGTTCCAGTTCGCCCGACAAGGTCTCGCCGGGCCGGTTGGGGGCCAGGTCCGCGTCCGGCAGCAGGGCGAGCCGTCGCAGGTCGGAGGCCGTGGGAACCGGGGGCGGGCCGATCGAGACCGTCCCGCTCAGGTAGGGGCGGAGCGCCGCCAGGATCGCCTCGCGGTGATCGTCCGCCAGGACGCTGATCCGGTTGGCCTGCCGGTCGTACCAGCCGACCGCCTGCCCGTCGGGCAGGTTGACGTACAGCCGGCCGCGGCCGGGCCGGCCGCTCGGCAGTACCTTGAGTCCGCGCATCGCCCTCACCCCCGCCGTCCATGGGAGCAGCCGGGGCGCCGCAGGGCAATCCCTCGGATGTGTAACGACTCCGACGGAACGTTGCGACTCCGCTGTTACATGAACGGGGCGCCGCCGCAACGGCCGAGCCCTAGGTTTGACCCACCTGGATGGCCCAGACCCTGACCGGCACCGAAGGATTTCCCCGTGAGCACCGTCAGCCGCCGCACTCTCGTTCGCGCCGCCGCCGTGACCGCATGCGCCGGAAGCCTGCTGGCGCTGCCCACCGCCGCCGCCCTGGCCGACGGGGTGCCCGCGGCCTCGTCCGCGCACTCCGCGGCCCCGCGGTCGTTCCTCGTCAAGAGCCTCGCGCTCGCGGACGGGGTCTCCACGGCGAAGGTCTACCGCACGGCCGACGGGGCCTTCCGGGCCGAGATCCTGGCGGCCGACGGTTCCAGGGCGGCCACCCTGACGAGCCGTGACGGGGTCACCGCCTTCGGCGGATCCGGGGACCTGCACGCGGCACTGGACTCCTCCGGGCGGCTGAGCTCCTGGATGGGGGACGTCCCGGCCCGGGGCGTCGACCACACGGTGGCGGGCGACGGGCACAAGACCGGGACCCGGAGCGAGGCCCGGAGCGAGGCCCGCTCCGAAGCCCGCGGCGACGCGCTCGGCGCACACGGCGGGCAGGTCGTCCCGGCCTCCGGTCCGCGGAAGGCGACCACCGGGGACACCGGGGACACCCACGTCGTGGCCGAGGGCTCCGGTGGTGGGCGGCGGCTGAGTACGCTGGCGGACGGTCCGGGTGACGGCGCGCTGCTGCTCGCCGCCGCGGGCGGCATCGCGGCGGTCGGTGCGGCCGGGCTGGGATTCGCGATGCTGCGCCGGGGACGCACGGACAGCTGAGACCTCAGGGTAAAAACGGATGTTCCACCGCATATGGTTGACGTGATCGACCGTCGGCGTAGCGCGGGCAGAAGGGCACGGGAGCTGTGAACAGGTTGCGCTTGCGTGTGCCCGCGCGCACGTTGCTCCCCCTCCTCGCGCTGGTTCCGCTGCTGTCGGGCTGCGGGGACACCGGCGGGCTGGTGAGCGCCGGTTCCACACCGACCGCGAGCGGTCCCGTACATCTGTGGCCCGACCGCCGCGGCGCGTCCGTACCGCCCGCCGATCCCGGTGGCGCCCCGCCCGAGTACGTCAAGGGGATCCCGCCGGTCCGCGACCAGGACGTGCACGCCGTCGACCCGGTGGCCCTCGTCCAGGCCGAGCTGACCGCCCATCCGAACACCGAGGTCGGTGCGGACGGCATGCCGCCCCGGACGGTGGCCGCGATCCGGGAGTGCGCGAAGGGCTCGGACAAGGACGAGGAGGATCCGGAGGCGTGCCCGGTGCTCAAGCCGTACTACCGGGACCTCACGGACAACGGGAAGGACGAGCTGATCGTCGGCATCGAGTTCCCGGACAAGATGATGTCCGTACGGGTCTACACGGCCGACCCGGACGGACGGCTCAACCGGATCATGGCGACCACGGAGACCGTCATCACGGTGGAACTGGCCGGTGGTGACGTGGTCCTGCGGGTCCCCAGTGGCAATCACGGCTACGAGCTGATCACCGCCTGGTCCTGGGACGAGAAGCAGCGCACCATGCTGCCCACGCGCGAGCAGATCGTACGGGTGCCGGGGCCGGGCAATCCTCAGGCCCAGCCCCCGGGTCAGGCCCCGGGCAGCCGGGAGCCCGCGTCCGCGCCGGGCCGGCCGTGACCCCCCTGCCGCCCCTGCGGCTGCCGTCCTGGACCGCCACGCTGACCTGGAAGTCGGCGTGCTTCATCGTGGTGATGTGCTGCTCGCTGGCGGCCGTGCTGGGGGCCCTCGTGCACGTGGAGGTGACCCGGCAGACGGTGGCCACGGCGCGGGAGAAGGCCCTCGGCAAACTGCTGGAGGTCTCACGCGCGTACGAGGCGGGCGAGCCCCTTCCGCGCGGATCCTGGCTGGACCCCGTCGGGCTGCCGCCTGAGCTGCGCGCGCTCGCCGTCAGCGGGCGCCGGGGCACGCTGGTGGCGGACCACCGGGGTCGCCCGACCATGTGGGCGGCGGGCCCGGCGGACGGCCGGGCGCTCGCGGCCGCCGTCGACTACGGGCAGAGCGCCCGGACGATCAGCGGGCTGGACAACGCGATCATCGGGTCGTCGCTGCTGGCGATCGGCGGGACACTGCTGATGGGCGCGTTCGCGGTGACCCGGGTGACCCGGCGGCTGCACCTGACGGCGGCGGTGGCCCGGCGGATCACCCAGGGCGACCTCGACGCGCGGGTGAACGACCCGCGGACCAGGACCCCCGCACGGCACCAGGACGAGGTGGCGACGGTGGCCGCGGCCCTGGACACCATGGCCGGGAGCCTGCAGTCGAAGCTGGAGAGCGAGCGGCGGTTCACGGCGGACGTGGCGCACGAGCTGCGCACGCCGCTGACGGGTCTGCAGGCGGCGTCGGAGTTGCTGCCGGAGAGCCGGCCGACGGAGCTGGTGCGCGAGCGGGTCCGGACGATGCGGCAGCTGACGGAGGACCTGCTGGAGATCTCCCGGCTGGACTCGGGCAGCGAAGTGGTGGAGAGCGATCTGCACCAGCTGGGGCGGCTGGTACGCCGGGTGGTACGGGCGTCAGGGACCGACACGGAGGTGGTGGTCGTCCGGGACGCGCACGTGGAGACGGACCGGCGGCGGCTGGAACGGGTGCTCGGGAACCTGGTGGCCAATGCCCACAAGCACGGGCGTGCGCCGGTGGTACTGACGGTGGACGGGCCGGTGGTGACGGTACGGGACCACGGGGACGGGTTCCCCGCGTACCTGGTGGCGCACGGCCCGCAGCGCTTCCGCAGCGGGGGCGGCAAGGGCCACGGGCTGGGGCTGACGATCGCCGTGGGGCAGGCCGGGGTGATCGGGGCGCGGCTGGAGTTCCTGGAGGCGGAGGGGGGCGGGGGCCTGGCGGTCCTCACCCTGCCGGGTTCCTAGCCGGAGGCTCGGCGGGGTCCGGGGGCCGGTGCTCCACGGGGTCCGCTCCGCGGCGGCCTGGGCTCTGCGGGGCCCGCTTCGCGGGGTCCGGGGCCGGGCCTTCGTGGGGCTCCGCGGATCTGACGCTCGGCGGGGTTCCGGGGGCTCGGCGGGGCTCGGCCGTGGGGCGCGGTCGGAGCGGGCTCCGGTCGGGGCCGGGCGCGCGCCGGGGCGTCTCCTCGGGCGCCGAACGTAACGCGGGGTCGGAACGTCGGGCGGCAGTGCGTTCGGCGCCCTGCGGGGATCGCCCCGGCACACACCCGGCCCCGACCTCCGCGCCCTGCCGGGTTCCTGGCCGGAGGCTCGACCGGGTACGGAGCGGGGGCTCCCCCGTCGCGGGACCGGGCGGAGGGTGGGGACGGGTGTGTGTCGGGGTGTCCCCGCAGGGCGCCGAACGCCTTGCCGCCGCGCTTTCCGACCCCTCGTCACGTTCGGCGGCCGAGGAGACACCCCGGCGCGCGCCCGGCCCCACCCGGAGCCCCGCCCCAGCCGCCCACTGCCTCGCCCCGCCCCGTGGTACCCGGCTTCGGCCCGAGCACACCGCGCACCCCGGCCGAGCCTGCGGCAGCGCACCGCACCCCGGCCGAGCCCGCGGCAGCGCACCGCACCCCGGCCGAGCCCGTAGCCGAGCCTCCGGCCAGGAACCGGCCCGAGGTCAGGTTTTCGGGGGCTTCGTCCAGGGCCAGCGGGGTTTCGGCTTGGTGCCCGAGGGGCGGAAGTCGTACTTCCACCCCTTCTGCAGGCCGAGCCGCTTGGAGTACCCGGCCGGGACGCGTTCGTACAGCAGGACCGTGGGCGGGCCGCCGTCCGGCGTCGGGACGGGGATCTCGTACCACTTCGGGGGGTGTCCGGTCGGGCCGAGGAGGACGGGGAGGACCCGGCCGTCCATCGGGCCGCCCTCGAACGGGGTCGGTTGGCTTCTCACCCCATCAGTGTCACAGCAGGTGGGCGGCCTCGGACACCACCGGGACGACGCGGCGGGCCAGGACCCCGACCGGGCCGTCGGGCGATTCCAGGGCGAGGGCGGCCCGGGCGGCCGCGGCCGTCTCCGGGTCCGTGGCGGCGGTGGCCGTCAGCAGGGCGATGAACTGGTCCAGCAGCCAGTCCCGGAGGTGCTCGACCTCGGGCTGCTTGCCCTCGTCGATCCAGATGAGGGAGGCGGCCTCGACGGCCGTGATCCACGTACGGACCATCATGCGCAGCCGGGGGCCGGGGGTCGGCACGCCCAGGTGGACGAGGATCTGCTCGGCGGCGGCCCGCCGGATGCCGTCGACCGTGGCGGTCGTGCGGGAGGTCTCGACGACGCTGCCGCCCTGGAGGAGGGCCGCGAAACCGGCGTCGTGTTCGTCGACGAAGGCGAGGTAGCGGTCCAGGGCCCGGGACAGTCGCCGGGTCAGGGGCCCTTCCTGGGGTTCGGCGAAGCACAGTTCGAGGACGTCGGCGGCCGAGCGGAGCGCGGCCTCGTAGAGCTGTTGCTTGCCGCCCGGGAAGTAGCGGTAGACGAGCGGGCGGGACACTCCGGCGGCTTCGGCGACATCGTCGAGCGAGACCTCCTCCGGCGCCCGGTGCGCGAACAGCGAGAGGGCCGCGTCGAGGAGTTGGGCTCGCCGCTCCTCGACGCTCAGCCTGCGGTACGCGCGTACGGTCATGTCCGCAGGGTAGCCCCGCGCACGTCGGACGGGTGGGTGTCCCGGCGATCGGGCAGGATCCCGCCGGTCGACCCCCGCGCCGGGCCCGGCCGTCCCCTACGCCAGCAGCCCCGAGCTCTTCCAGAGCTTGCGGCCGACACCGCGCAGCACGCCGATGTCGTCGAGGAAGTCGGTGAGCCGCTTCGCGCCGCTCTGCATGACCTCGCGGCGGTGGCCGCTGGCCTTCACCTGGGCGACGGCCTCGCGGCGGTCCAGGCCGACGTTGTCGTAAACGGCCGGGTTGACGAAGGCCAGCGAGAAGACGCGGGCGGCCTCGCCGCAGCTGATCCGGGTGAGTTCCTGCTCCCAGCGCGGGGCCGTCAGCATCTGGCGGCGCAGTTCCTCGCGGGCGTAGCGGACGTGCCGGGCCTCCTCGATGACGTGGATCCGGGTGACGCCGCGGACCAGCGGCTGGACGCGCTCGTCCGGGAAGGTCAGGCGCTGCATCCAGTCGAGGATCTCTTCACCGAGGAGGGTGCAGGCGAAGGAGCCGGGGGTGGTGGAGACGGTCTTCAGGATCCGCGCGAGGTTGTGGTTGAGGCGGGAGACGGGGTACTCGGGGGCGCCGGCCTTCTGGATCATGCGGGCGAACATCATCGAGTGGCGGCACTCGTCGGCGATCTCGGTGAGCGCGTAGCGGACGTGATTGCTGGTCAGGGACTTGTCGTAGATGTGCCGGACCATGAGCTGCATGAGGATGATCTCGAACCAGATGCCGAGCGAGCCGAGGGCCGCCGCCTCGTGGCGGGAGAGGTCGATGCGCTGCTCCTCCCCCATCTTCTTCCACAGCGGGGTGTCGTAGAGGGAGAGCAGTTCCGGCGGCCAGTAGTACTTGCCCTCGATGGGGGGTGAGTCCCAGTCGAGTTCCTTGTCGGGGTCGAAGGAGTGCTTGGCCGAGGATTCGAGCAGTCGCTCGGCTATCTGCTCGCGGTCCTTGAGCAGGCCGAGGGCGTCCTGGAGCGCGGCTCGTTCGGTCACGGTGGTCATGGGTTCGGACACCTTGTCGTCGAGTTACCGGCTGTCTCCTCTTATGAGACTGCCTGTCAGCAAGGTCGTCAATCCCTCGCGCACGACTTGTTGACCCCGTGTCTACCAACGTGTGACGCTGCCAACTGTCCGGTCCCACACGGCAGTACGTGAGACGAGGGGGCGTCAGTGTCGACGCATGAGCTCTACACCGAGAACCCGGGCGAGCCGGTCTGGCAGGTCCCCGCCGCCGGTTCCGCCCGCTTCAGCTGGGAGTACGCCGACGGCCGCGAGCGGCTGCTGGCGCTCTACCAGAAGGGCAAGGACAAACAGTGGGACGGCGGCAAGCGCATCGACTGGGACATCGAGGTGGACCCGTACGATCCGCTGGGCACCCCCGAGGAGGCCCTTCCGCTGTACGGGACGCGGCACTGGGCCAAGCTCACCGCGAAGGACAAGGGCGAGCTGCGCCGGCACTACGCCTCCTGGAACTTCAGCCAGTTCCTGCACGGCGAGCAGGGCGCGATGGTGTGCGCCGCCCGCATCGTGGAGTCGGTGCCCGACCTGGACGCGAAGTTCTACTCCGCCACGCAGACCATGGACGAGGCCCGGCACGCCGAGATCTTCGGGCGCTTCCTGCACGAGAAGGTCGGGATGCTCTACCCGATCAACGACAGCCTCCAGGGGCTGCTGGGCGACACCCTGCGCGACTCCCGCTGGGACATGCCGTACCTGGGCATGCAGGTGCTCATCGAGGGGCTGGCCCTGGCCGCCTTCGGCATGATCCGGGACACGACCACCAAGCCGCTGCCGAAGCAGCTGCTGGCGTACGTGATGCAGGACGAGGCCCGGCACGTGGCCTTCGGGCGGATGGCACTGCGCGACTACTACAAACAGCTCACCGATGCCGAGCTGCGTGAGCGCGAGGAGTTCGTGATCGAGGGCTGCTACCTGATGCGGGACCGGCTGCTCGGGGTGGAGGTGCTGCAGAACTTCGGCATCGGGGCCAAGGAGGCGACGCAGCTCAGTGAGCAGTCGGAATTCCTGCACCTGTTCCGCAAGCTGCTGTTCAGCAGGATCGTGCCGTGCGTGAAGGACATCGGACTGTGGGGCGAGCGGCTGCAGCGCGCCTACCTGGACCTCGGCGTCTTCGACATGGGCGACTCGAACCTGGACCTGCTGATGAGCCAGGACGAGGAGATCGCCGAGGCCCTGGACCGCGAGCGGTTCGCGGCCGAGGAGTCGGCGCGGGTGGCGGAGGTCGAGTCCGCCGTCGCGGACGGGGCGGACGCCTCCTAGGCCGCCTCCCCCGCTCGGGATCCGACTCGGGCTCCGGCGGGGGTCAGCCGGTGGCCAGCGCCGCTTCCATCACCGCCCGCGCGATCGGGGCCGCCGCGCCGTTGCCGCTGATGTCGCCCCGGTCGGCCGACGCGTCCTCGACCACCACCGCGACCGCCACCTGCGGCAGGGCCGTGCCCTCGGCCTTGGCCCAGGAGATGAACCAGGCGTACGGGGTCCCCGCGTTGCCGACCCCGTGCTGCGCGGTGCCCGTCTTGCCGCCGACCACCGCGCCGGGGATCGCGGCGTTCTTGCCGGTGCCGTTCTCCACCACCTTCACCATCAGCTCCTGCATCCGCAGGGCGGTGGCCGGGTTCATCGCCCGGCCCAGGCCGCGCCGGCTGCCGCGCCGGACCTGAGAGCCGTCGTCCTGGGTCGTCCGGTCCACCAGATACGGGTACGGGAGCTCGCCGCCGTTCGCCACGGCCGCCGCCACCATCGCCATCTGCAGTGGTGTCGCCTTGGTGTTGAACTGCCCGATCGAGGAGAGGGCCAGCTGGTCCTGGCTCATGTCGGTGTCGAAGTTCGAACGGGACACCCACGAGGGCACCCGCAGCCCCTCGGCGTTGAAGCCGAAGCGCCGCGCCGCCTCCACCATCCCGCGCAGCCCGACCTGCACCCCGATCTTCGCCATCACCGTGTTGCAGGACCACTGCACGGCCTCCGCCATCGAGGCGTCCTCGCAGCCGGTGCCGGCGTTCGGCAGCAGGGTGCTGGTCCCGGGCAGCGGGTAGGGGTCGGGGGTCCGGGTCGGCGCGTCCACATCGGTGACCACGCCCGCGTCGAGGGCGGCCGCCGCCGTCACGATCTTGAAGGTGGAGCCGGGCGGATACGTCTCGCGCAGCGCCCGGTTGAGCATCGGCCGGGCGGGGTCCGCGTTCAGGGCGGTCCAGGCCTCCTTGACCTTCGTACCCGTACCGGAGAGCACGGACGGGTCGTACGAGGGGCTGCTGACCAGCGCCAGGATCTTCCCCGTGGCCGGCTCGACGGCGGCCACCGCGCCGCGCTTGCCCGCGAGCCCGGCGTACGCGGCCCGCTGCATGCCGGCGCGGACCGTGGTGGCGGCGTTCCCGCCGGCGGGGCGGCCGCGGGCCAGTTCGTACCAGAGCGGGAAGGCCGAGAGCCCCGGGTCGGTGCCCGACAGGATCGCGTCCTCGGCGCGCTCGACGAAGCTGGTCCCGTAGATCTGGGAGGAGAAGCCGGTGACGGGCGCGTAGAGCGGGCCGTTCGTGTACGTGCGCTCGTAGCGCAGCAGTTGGCCGCTGTCGCGGGAGCCGGTGACGGGGCGCCCGTCGACCAGGATGTCCCCGCGCGGTTCGGCGTAGCGCTCGATGGCGGGGCGCTTGTTGGCCGGGTTCGCGCCGTAGGCGGCGGACTCCCAGACCTGTACGCGGGCGATGTTGACCAGCAGGGCGACCAGCAGGAGGGCGCAGAAGTACGCACACCAGCGGATGTAGCGGATCACTCGACCGGCTCCTTCGCGGGGCGGGGTCTGCGGGCGCTGTCGCTGAGCCGGACCAGCAGAGCGACGATGATCCAGTTGGTGACGACGGAGGAGCCGCCCTGGGCGAGGAAGGGCATGGCCATGCCGGTGAGCGGGATCAGGCCGGTGACGCCGCCCGTGATGACGAACACCTGGAGCGCGACGATGGAGGCGAGTCCGGTGGCGAGCAGCCGCCCGAAGGGGTCGCGCAGGGCGAGTCCGGCGCGGAAGCCGCGGGCGACGAGGAGCCCGTAGAGGAGCAGGATCGCGGCGAGGCCGACGAGGCCGAGCTCCTCACCGGCGGTGGCGAGGATGAAGTCCGACTTGGCGGCGAAGCCGATGAGGAAGGACTGGCCGTGGCCGAGCCCGGCGCCGAGGAGACCTCCGGCGCCGAAGGCGAAGAGGGACTGGGCGAGCTGGCCGGGGCCCTCGCCCCGCTCGATGGAGGCGAAAGGATTAAGCCAGTCGTCCACCCGGCCGTGCACGTGCGGTTCGAAGGTACCGACGGCGTACGCGCCGAGGGCGGCGAGCAGGAGCCCGATCGCGATCCAGCCGATCCGCCCGGTGGCCGTGAACAGCATGATCACGAACAGTCCGAAGAACAGCAGTGAGGTTCCCAGGTCCCGCTCCAGAACCAGGACGCCGACGCTGAGCAGCCAGATCGCGAGGATCGGGCCGAGGACGCGGCCGGGGAGGAGCCGGAGCTTCCAGAAGAGTCGGCGGCCGGTGAGGGCGAGCGCGGTGCGGTTCGCGGCGAGGTAGGCGGCGAAGAAGACCGCGAGCAGGATCTTGGCGAACTCCCCCGGCTGGAAGGAGAGCCCGGCGAACCGGATCCAGATGTGCGCGCCGTTGACCGCCGGGAAGAAGACGGGGATCAGCATCAGGACGAGGGCCACGGCGACGGAGAGGTAGGCGTAGCGCTGGAGCACCCGGTGGTCCCGGAGCAGCACGACGACCAGCACGCAGAGCCCCACGCCCAGGGCGGACCACAGGAGTTGGTCCCCGGCGGTGAGGTGGCCGGGGGTGGTCACGTCGAGGCGCTGGATGAGGACCAGGCCGAGGCCGTTGAGGAGCACGGCGATGGGGAGCAGGAGGGGGTCGGCGTACGGGGCCCGCAGCCGGACGGCGAGGTGCGCGATCAGGGCGGCGGCGCACAGGCCGGTGGCGTAGCGGGCGGCGGTGCCGGGGAGGTGGCCGGTGGTCGCGAGGCCGACGTAGAGGTGACCGAGTACGGAGATCAGGACGGCTCCGGCGAGGAGCGTCAGCTCGACGCCGCGCCGCTTGGGGGCGCCGGCGCCGGGGGGCGGGGGCGGGGCGGGCTCCGTCACCTTCGCCGTCAGAGCGGTCATAGACCGAAACGTAGCAAGCAGACGGATGATATGTCCGCTTATGTCATAGTGTGCCGAAGAGTCGTCATAAACGGTCAGAAGTGTCGAAAGTGAGGAGCCGAGGCGCATGGGACCTGTGGAATTCATCGTCCTCGCCTTCCCGGAGGAGCAGCTGCGGGCCCCCGCGGTCGAGGCCGTGATGGGGCTGCGCAAGACCGGGGTGGTCCGGCTGATCGACGGGATCGTGGCGACGAGGACGGCGTCCGGGGATGTCCTGGCGGCCGAGTTCGACGAGTTCGTGGAGCTGAACGGCCTGCTGACGGGCCGGGACGTGGCGCGGCTGATCGGGCCGGAGGACATCCAGGAGGCGGCGGGGCTGCTGGCACGCGGGAGCTGCGCGCTGCTGCTCGTGGTCGAACACCTGTGGGCCGAGGACGCGGCGATCGCCGTACGGGCGGCGGGCGGCCGGATCGTCGGCTCGGTCCGCATCCCGCCGGACCGGGTACCGGCGGACCCACGGGCGGGGGTGGCCTGATGTTCATCCGCCCGATGGGAGTGACCGTCCGCGCGGCGGACCGCCCGCCGGGGCACCCGCTGCTACGTGGCCTGCTGGCGAGGGCGTCGGGAGCGGCGGAGGCGACGGCGGGCTCGGTGGGTACGTCGGGTCCGGCAGGTCCGGCAGGTCCGGCGGGCGGTTCGGCCGGTCCGGCGTCCGCGCGCCCGCCGGTCCGAACCGAACCGCCGGCCGGGGCACAGCCGGCGCCGCCGGCCGAGGCGTTGGCCGAGGCGCCGGTCGGGGCATGGACGGAGCCCCCGCCCGAGCCCGTGCAGCGGGCCGAACCGGAGCCGCCGGCGGCGAGCACGCCGGACCACCCCGCCCCGGCCGGCCTGGTGGCGGAGCTCACCCAGCTGGCCGAACTCGCCCGCGAGGGCCTGCTGACCCCGCAGGAGTTCACGACGGCCAAGGCCCGCCTGCTGCGGGGCTGACCCGCACCGACCGGTCGGGGCAGCCGGCTGCCGCCAGGACCGGGGCGACCGGGAGCGGACAGGAGGCGCGGGGATGCGGGGATGCGGGGATGCGCGGGCGCCTTCCGCGTGGTCCGGCGGCGCGTGGCACGGACGGCGGTGCCGGAGGCCGGGCATCACCCGTCGACACCGCCGCGGCGCTCTGTCGGTGGCCGGATCCAGAATCGACCGTATGAGTGACTACTACGACCTGTTCCTGACGGTGGAACTGCCGCAGGACCTGCCCGAGCCGGCGATGCGGGAGCTGAGGTGGCTCCTGGGCGAGGCGGAGGCGCCGACACCGCTCACGTCGGCCGACTGGGAGACCTGGGGATACCCGTGGCAGGTCTTCGACGGCGGCGTCCCGAGCCACGCCTTCGACGGGGTGGACAGCTCGTCCCTGCTGCGGACCGAGCAGACGTACGCGGACGGCAGCACGCCCTGGGCCCTGACCGTCCGGACGTGCGTCCACGAGGACGAGTTCGGGATCGTGATGGAGGTCGTCGCATGGGTGCTCGAACTCGCCAGCACCCGGGGGTGGGTCGGCTTCCTGCGGTATACCGGCTCGGACGCGGTCCAGCACCTCCTGCGCCATGAGGACGGGTTCGACGTGGTCGACGTACGCGCGAGCGGACGGCCGGACCGGGTGGCCTTCGGGTAGCCGCGCGCCGTGGACGGCGAGAGCACGGGTTCTCCAGCCACCGGATGGCCGGCGTCGACATCTGGGACCGCACCTCCAACGCCACCGGATGGCAGGCACTCCTCGGCGACCGGTGCGGCGCACCGGACCTCTCGCGGACGAGGACGTGGCCTACCCCGACGCCCTCCGGCGGGCCGGCGGCCAGGCCGAACCGCACGTACGGCCGGGCGCCTTCCACGGCTTCGACGGCCTCGCTCCCGAGGCGACCCTCGGCCAGGACGCCCGCGACGCCCGTACACGCCGGCTCCGACGCGCCCTCACGCGGTCCGCGAACCTGGAGACGTAGGTCACACGCGCCCGTGTCACAGGGGGCCGGGCCGTCTCGTCTCAGGGATGTAGCCGACGACGACCACCGAGGAGCACACCATGGACGCACGACTGAACCTCTTCGCAGGCCCGACCACCGGCAAGGTCTTGAAGCACCTCATGTCGGCCGGGAAGGTGATCAAGGACTCGTCACTGCCGGCCGCGACGCAGGAACTGGTGTCGCTGCGCGTGAGCCAGATCAACGGCTGCGCCGTCTGCATCGACATGCACACCAAGGAGGCCACCGCCGCCGGTGAGACCTCGGTGCGACTGCACCTGGTGGCGGCATGGCGCGAGGCCACGGTCTTCACCGAGGCCGAGCGTGCCGCGCTGGAGCTGGCGGAGGAGGGCACCCGCACCGCGGACGGGGCCGGCGGGGTGGCCGACGAGGTGTGGGCACGCGCCGCCAAGCACTACGACGAGGAGGAACTCAACGCCCTGGTCCTGCTGATCGCCTTCATGAACATGGCGAACCGGATCAACCTCATCACCCAGCAGCCCGGTGGCGACTACGTGGCCGGACAGTTCCACTGAAGGCGCCGGCGCGGGCTTGCCCTCCCCCGCGGCGTCCCTGATGATCATGCAGGGCCACCGGGGGAGGACAGTCGGCATGAGCAAGGTCGAGGAATTCGAGGATCTGCGGTCACTGCTGTTCTCGATCGCCTACCGGATCCTGGGCAGCGTGAGTGAGGCCGAGGACGCGGTGCAGGAGACCTGGCTGCGCTTCGACGCCTCGCCGACCCGCCCCACCTCCACCAAGGCCTTCCTCTCCACAACGGTCACCCGGCTCTCGATCGACGTGCTGCGTTCCGCGCGGGTGCGGCGCGAGGAGTACGTCGGGCCGTGGTTCCCCGAGCCCCTGCTGAACGATCCCTACCAGGACCCCGCGCGGTCGGTGGAGCTGGCGGACTCGGTGTCGATGGCCGCGCTGCTGCTCCTGGAGCGGCTCAGCCCGCTGGAGCGCTCGGTGTTCGTCCTGCGGGAGGTCTTCGCCTTCGGCTTCGACGAGGTCGCCACGGCGGTGGGCCGGTCGGAGGCCGCCTGCCGGCAGCTGCTGGTCCGGGCGCGGCGGCACATGGAGGCCGGCCGGCCGAGGTTCCGGGCGGACCACCAGGAGCGGCAGGAACTGGCGACCCGGTTCCTGGACGCGATGAAGGACGGCGACATCTGCGGGCTGCAGCGGCTGCTGGCCGCCGACGTCCAACTGGTCGGGGACAGCGGCGGCAAGGCCCCGCGGCTGGCCAGGGCCGTCACCGGCGCACAGAACGTGGCCCGCCTGCTCGCCGCGTCCTTCCCCTGGCTGTTCCACATCGGCGTGACCGCCGAGCCGCACGACGTGAACGGCGAGCCGGGCGCGATCGTCCGCGACCGGGACGGCAAGGTGCTCCACGTCCTGGCCTTCGAGATGCTCGAAGGCCAGGTCCGCACCATCCGCTCGGTGGTCAACCCGGACAAGCTCGCCCACCTGGGCCCGGTCGCCGACGCCTGGGCCGTCGACCGTGCGGTCCGAGAGGCCCGGCGCGCGTCGAGGTGACGGGGACGGGGCGGGACGGGCAGAGCGGGGCGGTGGCTTCGGGGGGCGGGAGCCCCTCGGGCGGCATCACAGTGGGGTATGGGGGTTTCCCGTCAGTCCCATCGTCCCTCCGGGTCGGGCCGGTCCCTCAAGGGCGCTCCTTCGTCGCGTCGCTTCGCGATGTCGCTGCGCTCCACCCTTGACCGACCGTCCCGCCCCGGAGAAACGAAAGACTGCCGAGAAGCCCCCAAAAGAACGAGCCGGCCGAGGGCACGAAGGACGGGGCGATCACAGACGCCCAGGCAGACGTGGGTGGGCACGGTCCCGAGACGGGGCCCATCAGAGACCCGCGCGGGGGCGATGGGGCGCGCCCAATCACTACGCGCTCCACACGTATCAGCGTCCGACGACCGTCTTGAGCTGGGCATAGGCCGCCCACGAGGTCGGTTCGATGCTCGATCTGCGTCCAACGCCCGGCTGCTGCTGGGCATTGGCCGCCTCAGATCGCTACGCGCTTCTCCGGGACTGCGACCGCCGGCCGTCGAGGACGGTAGAGGGGCGCTGGGAGGAGCGGACGGCCGACAGCTCTCCTAATCCGTCGTAGATCTGGGTCAGCGCCAACATGACACCACAAACTCGCACACAATCAGGGGCAATTGGGGCACACTGACGGTCTTTTGGGGCGCCCACTCACGTTGACCCGCATCCACGACGAAATAGCCGCACTCCCTCGCCCGTCCGCCGGGGACGGCCGTCCGACGCCTCGCATCGAGGGCGCCCCCGGGCGGTGGGTGGTGGGCGGCCGGCGCCGGGCGGCCGTCGGACGCATATCGATCGCCGGACCGAGAGCGTGGGCGGCCTCTGCCCAGCCACAGCCGGGCGTCGGACGCATATCGAGGACCGGACCGGGACCGTAGGCGGCCTATGTCCGGCCCAAGACGTGTCGCGGACGCTGAGAGATCAGGAGCGCGTAGCGATGGGACGCGCTTCCCCCCGACCCAGGCCCGGGCCGGGCTGGGCCCCGCCTCTCGGACGTACCTCTTCACGCCCGACCAGGCAGCACATCTCCGACCACCCCGTCCCTCAGACCTTCGGCCGGCTCGTTCTTTTGGGGGCTTCTCGGCAGTCTTTCGTTTCTCCGGGGCGGGACGGTCGGTCAAGGGTGGAGCGCAGCGACATCGCGAAGCGACGCGACGAAGGAGCGCCCTTGAGGGACCGGCCCGCCCCGGAGGGACGATGGGACTGACGGGAAACCCCCATACCCCTCCCCGATGCCGCCCGAGGGGCTCCCGCCCCCCGAAGCCACCGCCCAGCCGCACCGACCCCATCCAGCCCGCTCCCGCACCCCCGCACCCCCGCACCCCCGAGCCCCCGCACCCCCGTTAAGCTTCACGGCCCCGCCCGGCCCACTCACACCCACCGAAACCGCCGCCCAGTCGGCTCCCGCTGCCGAAGCCCGCTCCCCCGGCCCCGCCCCCAACCGGGTGAGGGGGCGCGACCGGCCGACTCCGTTGGGCGATTTGTCATACCGGACGTGGCAGCATCGGCCGCCTCGGAGGTGATTCCATGTCATATCGGCTGTCACAGCGGCCGCTTCGCGCCGTCTGCATCGCCGCGGTACTCGTCGTCGCCGGGCCGGCCCCCGGGGCCGGGGCCGAGCCGGGGCTGCCCGAAGGGGAGTCCGTCGGGGTGCTGCTCACCCGCCTGCAAGGCCTCTACCAGAAGGCCGAGGAGGCCACCGAGGCCTACAACGCCACCGATGTGGCCCTGCGGGCCGGCCAGGCCGAGGAGCGGCTGCGCGCCGCCGAGCTGGGCCGGGCCCGTACGGCGCTGGACTCCGAGCGGGCCGTCGCCGGGCGGCTCGCCCGGGAGCAGTACCAGGGCGGCCAGGGGCTGTCCCCGTACGCCCGGATGCTGCTCGCCGGGAACCCGCAGGCCGCCCTGGACCAGCGTCGGCTCGCCGCCCGCGAGGGTGCCCGGCGGGCGGGCGTACTGGCCCGGCTCGCGCGGGGTGAGAAGAAGGCCGACGCGCTCGCCGTACGGGCCCGCGAAGCCCTGGACACCCGACAGACCCTGGCCGCGCGGCAGAAGGAGCACCAGGACGAGGTCGCGGCCCAGCTCAAGGAGGTCGAGCGGGTGCTCGCCGCCCTGACCCCGGACCAGCTGACCCGGCTCGGCGCGCAGGAGGCCGAGAACACCGCAGTCGCGCAGCGGAACCTGGTGGATTCCGGTCGCCTCCCGACCCGTACGGGCACGCCCACGGCGGCCGGTGGCGCCGCCCTCACCTATGCGGCGGCGCAGATCGGCAAGCCGTACGTCTGGGGCGCCGAGGGGCCGGGGTCCTTCGACTGCTCCGGGCTGACCTCGCAGGCCTGGGCGCACGCCGGGCGGGCCATCCCGCGGACCAGCCAGGAGCAGTGGGCCCAGCTGCCGAAGGTGCCGCTGGACCAGCTGCGGCCCGGGGACCTGGTGGTCTACTTCCCGAAGGCCACCCATGTGGGCCTGTACGTCGGCGACGGCAAGGTGATCCAGGCGCCGCGGCCGGGGGCCGTGGTGAAGGTCTCGCCGATCGCCGCGAACCCGCTGCTGGGGGCGGTCCGGCCGGACCCGGACGGGTCCCCGCTCGCGGAGTTCACCCCGCCCGCGCTGCCGGAGGCACCGGCGGCGCAGGCGGGGGACGATACGGGCTACTCCGCCGAGGAGGCTCCGACGGACGAGGCGACCTCCGCCAGGTAGTCGGCGGTGTCCTCGGGGTCGTAGAAGTACGCGTCGAAGTCGGCCGGGTTGTCGAAGCCGTTGGCGAATCGATTCGCCACCGGCTGGAGCTGCCCCGCCGCGCCGATCAGGTTCAGCACGTGCTCCGGCGGGACGCCCAGCATCGCGTTCGTCCACTGGGTCACCGGCTTGCCCGTGGTGAACCAGTACTTGTCGAAGGTGGCCTTCATCCAGGCCTCGTCGAACGGCTTGTCCCCGTGCATCAGGATCGACGACAGGTACGAGGCGGCGCACTTCGCGGCCGAGTTGGAGCCCTGTCCGGTGATCGGGTCGTTGGCGACGACCACGTCCGCGACACCCAGCACCAGGCCGCCTCCGGGGAGGCGGCCGATCGGGTTGCGGACCACCGGCGCGTAGCGCCCTGCGAGCGTGGCGCCCGCGTCCGTCAGCTCCACCTTCGTCGCGCGGGAGTACTCCCACGGCACGAACTTCTCCATCAGCTCCAGCGTGAGCGCCAGGTGCTCGGCCGGGTCCTTGATCCCGTTGAAGACGTCCAGCGGACCGCCCGGCACGCCCTCCCAGAACAGGATGTCGGCCCGGCCCGAGGTGGTCAGGGTGGGCATGACGAACAGCTCGCCGACACCCGGGACCAGGTTGCAACGGACCGCTTCGGTCTCCGGGTGCTCCGGGCGCGGGCCGAGGCCGTGCACGTAGGCGACGGCGAGCGCGCGCTGCGGGGCGTCGTAGGGGGAACGCGCCGCGTCCCGCCCGAACATCGAGACCAGCTCGCCCTTGCCGGCGGCGACCAGCACCAGGTCGTACGTACGGGAGAAGAAGTCGAGGTCGGCGACCGAGGCGCCGTGGATGACCAGCTGCCCGCCGCGCTGCACGAAGGTGTCGAGCCAGCCGGCCATCTTCACGCGCTGGTCCACGGACTGCGCGTATCCCTTGAGCCTGCCGAGCCAGTCGATGGCGCGGCCGGCGTCGGGGGTGGCGACGGAGACGCCGAGGCCCTCGATCTTCGGGGCCTGCTGCTCCCAGAAGTTGATCTGGAGGTCCCGCTCGTGCTGCAGGGCCGTGTCGAACATGCACTGCGTGGACATCACCCGCCCGGTGCGGATCTCGTCCGCCGTCCGGTTGGACATGAGGGTGACCTCGTACCCCTTCGACTGGAGTCCGAGGGCGAGCTGGAGACCGGACTGGCCGGCTCCCACGACGAGTATCTTGCGCATCTCTCACGCTCTCTGTTCGGGGGCTCTATTCGGGAGTGGTGTCGAGGGCGTGGCCCACCAGGGCGAGCAGTGATTCGACCACCGTGTCGCGGCGCCGCGCGTCCATGATCACGACGGGTACGTGGGGCGGGACGCTGAGCGCCTCGCGTACGTCGTCGGGTTCGTACGACTGCGAGCCGTCGAAGTGGTTGACGGCGACGGCGTACGGGAGCCCGCAGGTCTCGAAGTAGTCGAGGGCCGGGAAGCAGTCGCGCAGCCGGCGGGTGTCGGCCAGGACCAGCCCGCCGATGGCGCCGCGCACCAGGTCGTCCCACATGAACCAGAACCGCTCCTGGCCGGGGGTCCCGTACACGTAGAGGACGAGGTCGTCGTCGAGGGTGACGCGGCCGAAGTCCATGGCGACGGTGGTGGTGCTCTTGTCGGGGGTGCCGGACAGGTCGTCGGTCGGGACACTGGCCTGGGTCATCACCGCTTCGGTGCGCAGCGGGGTGATCTCGGAGACGGAGGAGACGAAGGTCGTCTTGCCGACGCCGAAGCCGCCCGCGACCAGCACCTTGACGGCGACGGGCGCGCGGGAGCGGTCGTACTGCCAGGGCTGGGCCGGCTCGTCGTCCGACCGCGGCAGGGACACCGGGGTGTCAGAGACGGCGAAGACCACTGAGCACCCTTTCCAGCAGCGCGCGTTCGGGACGGCCGCTGCCGTGGCCCGTTCCGTAGACGCGGATCCGGCCCTGGTCGGCGAGGTCGCTGACCAGGACGCGGACGACGCCGAGCGGGAGCTTCAGCAGGGCGGCTATCTCGGCGATCGTCCGCATGCGGCGGCAGACCTCGACGATGGCGGGCATCTCGGGCATGCGGTCGGGCTTCTGCGGCTCCGAGACCTTGGTGTCCAGGGTGGCGACGAACGTCTCGACGTGCAGGACCTGGGTGAAGCGGGTGCGACCGCCCGTGAGGGAGTACGGGCGGACGCGGGCGGGGCGGCGGTCGGCGCCGCGTATCGGCAGCCGGTCGGAGGCCGTACTCCTCACGGGGTGTTCTCCATCGACTGGCGCAGTTCACTGCGGACTTCGGGGGTCAGGACGTGGCCGGCCCGGCCGACGAACAGGGCCATGTGGTAGGCGACGACGCTCATGTCGCAGTCGGGGGTGGCGTGCACGCCCAACAGTGAGCCGTCGCTGATGGCCATGACGAAGACGGAGCCGTGCTCCATCGCGACCATGGTCTGCTTGACCGCGCCGGTCTCCATGAGCGCGGCGGCGCCCGTGGTGAGGCTGCCGAGGCCGGAGACGATGGTGGCCAGGTCGGCGGAGGCGCCGCGCGGGCCCCGGGGGCGCGGCCGGTCGGCCGGTTCGGCCGTGCCCGCTCCCGGGTCGGAGGACAGGAGCAGCAGCCCGTCCGAGGAGACGACGGCGACGGAGTTGACGCCGGGCACCTCCTCGACCAGGTCGGTCAGCAGCCACTGCAGGTTGCGGGCCTGGGTGCTCAGTCCGTACGTACTGGGCGCGGTCATGTGCGTGCCTCCTGTGCGGTGTCCCCCCGGTCGGTCTTGCTCTGGCCCGGCCGCTGAGTCCGCCCTTGGTCGAGGGCCTCGTCGAGCGCCTGGTCAGGGGCTCGGTCGGGCCCCTGCTCCTGGGCGAGTTCGGCGGCGACGACGCGCCGTCCGTCCTGGGCTCCCTGGTAGAAGCCTCCGAGTCGGCGCCGCAACTCCTCGGCGTCGACCTTGCGTGGCGGCTCGGGCGGTCCGTCGGCACGGGCCGCGCTCTTGGCGGGGACGGTGCGCGGGGTCCGCTTGGGCAGGCCCTTGTCGGTGACGGCGCCTTCGCCTTCGGCCCGGTCGGCCGGGTGGCTGCCCTGGCGGGGGAGCCAGTTGCCCTCGGCCGGGGCGTGGGTGTGCGGCTCCGTCTCCCGTTCGGCTTCCGGTACGTCGGCCACGGGTGCGGCGGTGTGCGCCGCGGTCGGGATCTCCTCGGCGGGGTCCGCCACGCCGGGGGCGGCCGGCTGCGCGTCGGGGACGACCCGCGCGAGCAGCTGCTCCTCGGGGGTGGGCTCGGCGGCGCGGGGCGCGGCGACGAACACCTCCTCGGCGGGCGGCAGTCCGGCGGTGGCGGGCGCGGGTTCCGCCTCGGCGGGCGCCGGTTCCGGGTCCGGCTGCGCCGGGGCTTCGGCGACGACGGCGGGGCCGGCCAGTGCTTCGGCCAGGGTGATCGGGACCGCCGCGACGGCGGGCCCGGGCTCCGGCTCGGGCTCCGGCTGCTGCTCGACGACAGGCTCCGGCTCCCGCTCCGGCTCGACCGCGGCCGGCACGACCGGTTCCTCGGCGACGACCTCGGCGACGACCTCGGGGGCAGCCGCGACCGCGGCCTCGGCCGGCGCGGCCGCTTCCACGGCCGCGTCCTCGTCCGGGTCCGGAGCGGCATGCGCCCCGCGCCGTCGCGTCGGCAGGGTGTTCTCGTTCGCCTCCGCTATCACTCCCGGCAGCCGCAGCGCGGGCCCGCCCGGCATGGCCAGGGTGTGCACCGGGGAGACCACCGGGGTCGTGGGCAGCAGCGCCGCCGGGACGACCACCAGGGCCTCGGTCCCGCCGTGCTTCGGGGTGCGCAGCTCGGCGGTGACCCCGTGCCGGGCAGCGAGCCGCCCGGCCACGTACAGGCCGAGGCCGAGGCCGTGTTCCGCCTCGGTCTCCTCGTCGTAGGCATCGGGCGTGGACAGTCGGGCGTTCAGTGCTTCGAGGCGGTCCTCGGTGACGCCGATGCCCTCGTCCACGACGGACAGCACCACGTCACCGGAGCCCTGCAGCCAGCCGGACACCTTCACCTTGACCTCGGGCGGGGAGAACGTGGTCGCGTTCTCCAGCAGCTCGGCCAGCACGTGCGAGACGTCGTCGGCGGCGTGTCCGGCGATCTGGGTGTACGAGGGCAGCGCGGCGAGGTCGACGCGCTCGTAGCGCTCGATCTCGCTGACGGCGGCCCGCATCACGTCGACCAGCGGCACCGGCAGGCCCTGCCCGTGGCCGTGTTCCTGCCCGGCGAGGACCAGCAGGTTCTCGTTGTGGCGGCGCATCACGGTCGCCAGGTGGTCCAGCTTGAAGAGGGTGGCCAGCCGGTCCGGGTCCTGCTCCTTGGACTCCAGCTCCTCGATGACCGCGAGCTGGCGCTCCACCAGGCCCAGGGTCCGCAGCGACAGCGACACGGAGGTCGTCGACATGATGCGCCGGTGCTCCTCCAGCCCCGCCCGCAGCTTCGTCAGCTCCTCCTCCAGCACGTCCCGGCCGGCGGCGAGGGCCTCGCTACGGCCGATGATCCGGCGCCGGTCGGCGTCGAGCCCGGCGATCCGGGTGTGCAGGGAGACCGTCTGGTCGCGCACCGCGTTCAGGTGACGCACGACCTCGGCGAACTCGTCGTTGCGGCCCGTGAACCGCACCGGTTCCACCGAGCCCTCCGGCGTGGCCAGCCGCTCCGCGCCGCGGCGCAGGACCGACAGCGGGCGGGTCAGCGACCGCGCCACGGCGGTCGAGACGCCGACGGCGAACAGGAACAGCAGGCCCAGCAGGGCGATCACGATTTCGAGCCGGGTCACGTCGTCGTCCCGCAGCGCGGCCAGGGCGGAGGCCCGTTCGCTCGCGAGGGTGGCTTCCACGGTGCGCATCCGGTCGATGCGGGCGGTCAGCGCGGTCCCGACGGTCGCCCCGTCGGCCTTGCGGTCGGTGGGCGTCAGGGTGGGCCGGTCGGTGAGCCGCTTGAGGAAGTCGTCGGCCGTCTTGACCTCGGGGCCGGTGACGGTGGCGGCCAGGGTCTGGCGTACGTCGGGCCGCGCGGCCCGGGCGAAGTCGTCGAGGGCGGCCTGCTCCCGTACGCGCGCTCGCTGGGCGGCGGTGGTGAGTTCGTCGACCACGGCGGAGTTGGGGGACTGATCGCCGCGGGGGACGGCCAGGGCGGCGAGCAGCAGTCCGCGGGTGGCGGAGGCCTGTTCCACGGCCTGGCCCAGCGGGGCCAGCGGACGCGTGGTGGTCAGGGCGGCCTCGGCGCGCGGCGGGGTGAGCTCGGCGAGCCGGCGGCCCGGGGCGAGGAGTTCCGCGATGACTCCGGCGTAGGCCTGCTCGGCGGCGAGGGCACTGCCCTTGCCGTCGACGGCCTCGGCGCGGACGGTCCGTACGCGGGCGAGGGCCTGGGCAGTCGCCTCGTCGGCCTCGGCCTGGACCTCGGCGAGCTGCCGGTCGGTCCCGGCGACGCGCTCCTGGACGGGTCCCTTGGCGGCGCCGGGCCGGCCCTTGGCGGCGTACTCGACGACCGCGTCGCGCTCGTCACCGAGGAGGTGCGCGAGGGTGAGGGTCTGCCGGGTCGAGTCCGCGAGGGTGACCAGGCGCTGGGAGTCGTTCAGTTCCCTCGACGCGGAGACGACGGCGGGCGCGCCTGCCGCGAGGACGGTGAGGCCGGCGACGGCTACGCCGACGACCAGCCTGCGGCGCACGCGGACACGGCGTCCTGCGGGGGCCGGGCCGTCGGCGGCGGTGCCGTTCTTCCGAGACCGCTTCTTCTGCACCGGTGCTCGCAATCCTGTACGTGTGCTCTTGCTCGTCTACTCGTGTGGCCGAGGTAACGGCCGGTCAACAAGTAAACGCCCCCTGCCCCCTCGTACCGCCTCAGACCTTTGCAGCGTGCTGGGGAGAGAGCCGCACATCACCCAACCGGCCACCCGAACGAGTGAACATCACGGATGAGTTGCCGACCAACTCGGGCACCCTGTGCCGGCGCGCCTCCATGGACAGGTGGTTGAAAGATCGATACGGGCTTTGGCAGGATGCCCGCCCACACGACCGCCCGGGTGCCCCGGCCCTCGCCGACCGCCCCGGACGGTCGGTGTGCGGCACCGCGCCGGGCGCGCCCGATTTGGTACGGACCTACCGGTGTCCGCTGCCTCCCGCGCGGCAGAATGCGGGTATGCGCATCGACCTCTCGTCGGCCCCCGGCCACCAGGAACGCCCCAACGAGGACTGGGTGTCGGCCGCGATCCCCGCTGCGGGCGGCGGCGTCGTGGTGGTCCTGGACGGGGTCACGCCGCCGCGCGGCGACGACGGGTGCGTGCACGGAGTGCCCTGGTTCGTAGCGCGTCTCGGCGGCCGACTGACCGAACTGTCCGGATCGCGGCGGGACATGCCGCTCGATCAGGTTCTGGCCGAGTCCGTCCGCGCCACGGCCGACACCCACCGCGACACCTGTGACCTTTCTCACGTACGGACCCCGCAGGCGACGGTCGTCATGCTCCGCTGGGACGCGGAGGACGTGGAGCACCTCGTCCTCTCGGACTCCGTACTGCTCCTGCAGGCGCCCGGCGGCGAGGTGACGGCCGTGCTCGACGACCGGCTGGACCGGATCCCGCGGGAGGTGTTGGGCTCGGTGGCCGCCACGGACGCCCTGCGCAACGCGGAGGGCGGCTTCTTCACCGCGGCCGCCGACCCGGCGGTGGCGGCCCGGGCTCTGACCGGGCGCACCCCGCGCGGGCGCGTGCGGGCGGTGGCCGCGCTCACGGACGGGGCGAGCCGGTGGACGGACACCTTCGGGCAGGGCGACTGGGCCGACTGCCTGGCGGTGCTGCGGAAGGAGGGGGCGCAGGGCCTGATCGGCCGGGTGCGCGCCGTCGAGTCCGATCCGGCCCGCCCGCCGGGCCGGTACAAGCGGCACGACGACGCGTCGGCGGTCTACGCGGAGCTCTGAGCGGGCCCACCCGAGTTCCGCGGCGAAGCGCCCTACTCCCCGCCCGCGTTCAGCTGGTTCAGCAGCCGGGCCAGTTCCGCGACCTCGCCGCGGTCCCAGTCGGCGAGCTTGCGCATGTACTGCTCGCGCCGCGCCCCCCGGACCCGCAGGAACCGTTCCCGGCCCTCCTCGGTGAGGCCGACCAGGGAGGCCCGGCCGTCGGCGGGGTCCGGCTCGCGGGCCACCAGGCCGAGCACCTCCAGGGCCCGCAGCTGTCGGCTCATGGTGGCCTTGCCGACCCCGAAGTAGGCGGCGAGTTCGGTGGCCCGCTGCCGTCCGGCCGCTTCCAGGCGTACGAGGAGCCCGTACGCGGCCGGCTCCAGTTCGGGGTGGAGCTCGCGGGCCATCTCCCCCGAGGAGGCGCGGGCCCGTCGGAGGAAGACGGACAGCTCCCGCTCCAGGGCAAGGAACTCCTGGTCTTCACTCCCGTGCACGTCCCGCTCCTTCGATGATGTCCGGCACCCCGGTGGGTGCGGGGGCCAGTATTTCGCAGCGGGTGTGCCGACGGCCCGGTACCCCGCCGGAGCGGGCCACCGGGCCGTGTGCGTGCGTCAGGCGGCCGCGACGACCGGGGCCTCCGCCCGCGCCAGGGCCAGTTCCAGTACCTGGCGCACGTCCGTCACCGGGTGCACCTCCAGCGTCTCCAGCACCTCCGCCGGGACGTCGTCCAGGTCGGCCTCGTTGCGCTTGGGGATGATGACGGTGGTCAGTCCGGCCCGGTGCGCGGCGAGCAGCTTCTGCTTCACCCCGCCGATGGGCAGGACGCGTCCGGTCAGCGAGACCTCGCCGGTCATGGCCACGTCGGTGCGCACCTGCCGACCGGAGAGCAGCGAGGCGAGGGCGGTGGTCATGGTGATGCCCGCGCTCGGGCCGTCCTTGGGCACGGCGCCCGCCGGGAAGTGGATGTGCACGCCCCGGTCCTTCAGGTCGGCGACCGGGAGCTCCAGTTCCGCGCCGTGGGAGCGCAGGAAGCTCAGGGCGATCTGCGCCGATTCCTTCATGACGTCGCCGAGCTGGCCGGTGAGGGTGAGCCCGGCCGCGCCCGTCTCCGGGTCGGCCAGCGAGGCCTCCACGAACAGCACGTCGCCGCCCGCGCCGGTCACGGCCAGGCCGGTGGCGACGCCGGGGACGGCGGTGCGCCGCTCGGCGGGGTCCTGGGCGGACTCCGGTACGTGGTGGGGGCGCCCGATCAGGGCCCGCAGGTCGTCGGCGCCGATGTTCAGGGGCAGTTCCCGCTCCCCCAGCTCGTGCTGGGAGGCGACCTTGCGCAGCAGGCGGGCGAGGGAGCGCTCCAGGGTGCGGACGCCCGCCTCGCGGGTGTACTCCCCGGCGAGCTTGCGCAGGGCGTCCTCCTCCAGGACCACCTCGTCGGAGCCCAGCCCCGCGCGCTCCAGCTGGCGCGGAAGCAGGTGGTCGCGGGCGATGACGACCTTCTCGTCCTCGGTGTACCCGTCGAGCCGGACGAGCTCCATGCGGTCGGCCAGGGCCTCGGGGATGGCTTCGAGGACGTTGGCGGTGGCCAGGAAGACGACGTCGCTGAGGTCCAGTTCCACCTCCAGGTAGTGGTCGCGGAAGGTGTGGTTCTGCGCCGGGTCGAGGACCTCCAGCAGGGCGGCGGCCGGGTCGCCCCGGAAGTCGGAGCCCACCTTGTCGATCTCGTCGAGGAGCACCACCGGGTTCATCGACCCGGCCTCCTTGATCGCCCGGACGATCCGGCCGGGGAGGGCGCCGACGTAGGTCCGGCGGTGGCCGCGGATCTCGGCCTCGTCGCGGACGCCGCCGAGGGCGACCCGGACGAACTTGCGGCCCATGGCGTGCGCCACGCTTTCCCCGAGCGAGGTCTTTCCGACGCCGGGCGGGCCGACGAGGGCCAGTACGGCGCCGCCGCGGCGGCCGCCGATGACGCCCATGCCGCGCTCGCCGCGCCGCTTGCGGACGGCGAGGTACTCGGTGATGCGGTCCTTCACGTCGCCGAGGCCCGCGTGTTCGGCGTCGAGGACGGCCCGGGCGCCCCGGATGTCGTACTCGTCCTCGGTGCGCTCGTTCCAGGGCAGTTCCAGCACGGTGTCCAGCCAGGTCCGGATCCAGGATCCCTCAGGGCTCTGGTCGCTGGACCGTTCCAGCTTCTCGACCTCCTTGAGGGCGGCCTCCCGCACCTTCTCGGGGAGGTCGGCGGCCTCGACGCGGGCGCGGTAGTCGTCGGACTCCTCGCCGTCCTGCTCGCCGTTGAGCTCGCGCAGTTCCTTGCGTACGGCCTCCAGCTGTCGCCGGAGCAGGAACTCGCGCTGCTGCTTGTCGACGCCGTCCTGGACGTCCTTGGCGATGGACTCGGCGACGTCCTGCTCGGCGAGGTGGTCGCTGAGCGCCTTGACGGCGAGCTTGAGGCGGGCGACCGGGTCGGCGGTCTCCAGCAGTTCGACCTTCTGCTCGACCGTCAGGAAGGGCGAGTAGCCGGAGTTGTCGGCGAGCGCGGACACGCCTTCGATCTGCTGGACCCGGTCCACGACCTGCCAGGCGCCGCGCTTCTTGAGCCAGCTGGTGGCGAGCGCCTTGTACTCCTTGACGAGTTCGGTGACCGCCCCGGGCAGCGGATCGGGCAGCGCCTCGTCGACGGTCTCGCCCTCGACCCAGAGCGCGGCCCCGGGGCCGGTGGTCCCGGCCCCGATGCGGACCCGGCCGAGGCCGCGGATGAGCGCTCCGGGGTCCCCGCCGGAGAGTCGGCCGACCTGTTCGACGGTGCCGAGCACTCCGGTGCCGGCGTACGTGCCGTCGATGCGCGGCACGAGCAGGACCCGGGGCTTGCCGCTGCCGCTCTTGCCGGCGGCGGCCTGCGCGGCCTCCACGGCGGCGCGTACCTCGGCGTCGGACAGGTCGAGCGGTACGACCATTCCGGGCAGCACGACCTCGTCGTCGAGCGGCAGCACGGGCAGGGTGAGTGTGACGGACGTCGAAGCCATGATCTTCCCTCCGGCAGTGAAGTTGAGCTATGCCGACTCAATGCATGTGCGCCTCCCGATGTTCCCCACGCCCCGTTCGCCCGGGGCGAACGCGTCCGGGAAGACGTCGCGAACGACGCCGAGCGTCCGGAGCGGCGGCCTTCCTCGCTACGGTTCCGACTCGTGACCGATGCCACCCACCGCACCGCCGCGGACGACGCACTGCTGGAGAAGCTGCACGCACGCGCCTGGGGCGAGGGAGGCACGATCCCCTCCCGCGGCGGCGGCCTCCCCGACACGCCCTTCCCGCCTGTGACGTTCGCCGAGGTCGAGCACGCGGAGCAGAAGCTCGGCCATCGACTGCCCGGGTTGCTCCGACGCGTCTACACCGAGATCGGGGACGGAGGATTCGGTCCGGACGGCGGCCTCGCCTCACTGATACCGCGCGGCGTTCCGCACGGGCACGTGCAGGAGTGGCCCTGTGCGACCGCCGTCCATGACCGGCGGCCCGGATGGGGCCCGCCGGCCTCGTGGTTCTTCCTGACGGGCGGCGGCTGCAGCATGGAGTGGTACGTCTCCCTGCGAGCGGTCGACAGTCCGGTGCTGCTGTGGGACGCCGACGGCTGGATTCCCGAACAGGGCCAGAGCCCGCACGACGGCCTGCGCTACGCGGCACCGTCCCTGCGTGGATGGCTGTGGACCTGGGCGGACGGAGGGGACGTGTGGGACGAGGCGTTGATACAGATCGCGAGGGACGTCAGCACGTGATCATGACGCGTCCGGCGGTCCCCACGGGCCGGGGGAAGCGCGGCGTGGTCCGCACGGAACGCCCTCCTTCCGGGTCGCGTCAGAGTGCCGACAGGTGGATGTCGCCCGAGGTGGTCTTCACCGAGATGTGGGAGGGGGCGGAGGCGTCGTCGGGAAGGGTGATGTCGCGGTCGCCGGAGTCGGTGGAGACCTTGGTCCGGTACGGACCCTGGGGGGCCTTCAGGGTGACGTCGCCCGAGGAGGTCGCGACGAGCACCGACGACGGGGCCTTCGCGAAGTCCAGTCGTGCGTCGCCCGAGGTGGAGCGGGCCTCGGCGCTCGGGCCGGACAGCCCGGTGGCGGTGATCTCGCCCGAGGAGGTGCGGACCTTCAGCGGGCCGCCGATCCGCTCGGCCGTGACGTCGCCGGAGTCGGCCTCCATCGCCGCCCCCGCCACACCCGTCACCGTGATGTCGCCGCTGGAGCTCTCCAGGTCCACCGTGGCCGTGGCCGGGACCTCCAGCCGGTAGTCGACGCGGCATTCCTCCGCGCAGCTCTTGCTGAAGGTCAGGACGCCGCCGGTGACCTGCTGACCGGTCTCCGGGACGGTGTCCCCGCGGTAGCGGACGACGCGGCGGATCGTGGCCCCGGGGCCGGTCCCGGGGGTGACCTCGATCGAGCCGGAGCGGACCCCCGTCAGCTTCACCGCCGTGACCGCCTCGGTGACCGTGGCATCGGCGGTCGCCGTCTTGTAGGCGCCGTCCACGATGCTGCCCGAGAAGGAGCACCCGGCCAGGAGGAGGCCGGCGCCGAGGGCGAGGATCGCGGTGCGGGCCGTGCGGGCGGAGGCGGTGTGAGTGGTCATGGCCCGAGTCTGGCCCGGGAGCCTGCCCGGGCCGATGGTGCACGTACCCGGACCTCAGGTGGGGCTAACCCCCCGTCCCCCGCTCCCCCGCGCTACAGGTCGGTGGTCACGGGGAGTTCCGAGGGCAGGCCCCACTCGCTCCAGGAGCCGTCGTACACCGCGATCTCCTCGTACCCGGCGAGTTCGGCGCCGAGGGCCAGGACGCACGCGGTCACCCCGGAGCCGCAGCTGAGAAGGAGCCGTTCCCGTTCCCCCGTCAGGGCCCGGAAGGTCGCGCGCAGTTCCCCGGCGGGCCGCATCAGCCCGTCCCGGTCCTGGAGTTCGGCGAAGGGCAGGTTGACCGCGCCGGGCATGTGGCCGCCGCGCAGGCCCGGTCGGGGTTCGGGGGCGGTGCCGGCGAAGCGTTCGCGGGTGCGGGCGTCGAGGACGGCCGCCGCAGGGTCGGTCAGGGCCCGAGCGACGGTGACGCTGTCGACCAGCAGCCCGGCCCGGGGCCGGACGGTGAAGGAGCCACGCGGGCCCCCGTACGCGGGGGCGGTGGCTTCGACGGGCAGTCCGGCGGCGGTCCAGGCGGGCAGTCCCCCGTCGAGGACGGCGGCCCGGTCGAAGCCCATGGCGCGCAGCATCCACCAGGCGCGGGCGCTGGAGTAGATGCCGGCGCCGTCGTAGACCACGACGGTGTCCGAGTCCTCGACGCCGAGGGCGCGCATGGCCTCGGTGAATTCCGGCGCCCCGGGCATGGTGTGCGGGGCGGGCGCGGTGTGGTCGGACAGGTCCCCGTCGAGGTCGAAGGGGCGGGCGCCCGGGATCCGGTGGGCGGTGGCGCGGTGGGCGCCGACGGAGGCGTCGAAGAGGACCAGGCCGGGCGCGCCCAGCCGGCGGGCGAGCCAGTCGCCCCCGACGAGCGGTCCGGGCAGGTCCTCGGGCAAGGCTTCGTTCAGGGCTTCGAACGGCGTGTTCTGGGGTGTGGTCATGCGGGACGGCACCTCCGACTGGACGACACGGGTCGCCCCATCCTCCGCCGCGCCGCGCCCCGGCCCGCGGGGCGGGGTGGACCGGAACGCGTCGGGGACAGGCCTGCCGGCCCGAGCCGCGCACCGGCGAACGGGTGCGGCACCCGCTCCGGCCTCCGCATCCGGCCTCCGCATCCGGCCCGGCGCGCGCAGGTCCGCACAGCAGCCGTCCTGGCCCCCGACCGACGGGCCGGGCTCGCCCCGGCCGGCCCGAGGCCAGGGCCGCCCCCGGACCCACGGACCGGTGCGACACCGGGACCGCTGAGGGCCTGTGCCGCACCCGGGGCGGCGGGGGCCGTCGGCGCAGGTGGGCGCGGGGCTGTGCAGCGTTCGGGGCCGGGGGTCGGCCTCGGCGGGGTCAGTCGCAGCCGCCCGGGCGGGCGTAGACCGCCACCCGGGCGCCGCGCACCTCGGTCGTCGCGCACAGGTCGAAGCCGGCGGCCAGCTCCGCCCGCTTGACCACCTCCCGCGGGTACGGGTCCAGCGGCTGGCCCGCCGGGTCCAGCAGGGCGATCACCCGGGGCGAGGCCAGGAGCGCCGCGCGGATCCGGTCCGGGGGCAGTTCGGTGCCCTGGAGGCTGTGCGAGGCCGCCGGGGTGCGGTCCAGGGCCACGTCGCGCAGCTCCCCGTACAGCTCGGGCGAGGACAGCAGCCACTCGCGCCGGCGCGAGGGCATGAACACCACCGCGTCCCCGGGCCGGGCCCGGTCCCGGACCGCGGCGGCCACCGCGAGCACGTCGTCCTTGCGGCTCTCCGGCGTACGCAGCCACACCGACCAGAAGCCGAAGGGCACCAGCAGCGCGACCACCGGCAGCCACGGCCACCACCCGCGGGCCCGCGCGAGGCGGGCCCCGGTCAGCAGGGCGAGCCCGGCCAGCGCGTAGATCACGTACCGGTCGACGTACCAGGGGTTGACCAGTGAGATCACCATCAGCACCCCGGGCGGCAGCAGGACGAGCGGGAGCGCCACCCGTACGAGGTCGTCCGGAGCCCCCCGCGCGAGCAGCAGGGCCGCGGCGCCCACCACCCCGTACGCCACCCAGTCCTGCCAGCTGGGTCGGCCGAGCCAGCCCAGCTGCTGCTCGGCCTGCCGGGCGCTCACCACGGCCAGCGGCAACAGCAGGGCCGCCACGACGGCGGCGGCGCGCCGCCAGCCGGGCGAGCGCCACGCGGTGCAGGCGTGGGCGAGCAGGGCCAGCGCGGCGAACTCGTGCAGCCAGCAGCCGAGCAGCAGCACCACCGTGTAGGCCGGCCACCGCTCGCACAGCATCAGGTACGTCGCCCACGCCACGGCGGCGGCGACCAGGGCGTACGAGCGCCCCTCCTGGGCGTACATCTGCACGGGCGGTAGTACGGCGTACACACAGCCCGCGAGCAGTGCGGCCCGCTCCCCCGCGAGCCGGTGGGCGACGGCGGCCACCCCGGCCGCGGCGAGGGCGGTGGCGGCGACGGAGGGCAGGCGCAGTGCCCACAGGCCGCCCTCCCACACCTGGTACAGCCCGTGCATGAGCAGGTAGTGCAGGCCGTGGACGGCGTCGACCCGGCCCAGCAGCTCCACGATCTGGCCGAGCGGCCGGTGGGCCACCTGCCAGGTGACGGACTCGTCGCGCCACATGCTGCCGCCCCGCTCCAGGCCCCACAGGCCGAGGAGCACGGACAGCAGCGGCGGGATCAGGCGCCAGGGGGCGATCCGGCTGATGTCGGCCTCCGCGTGCGGTCGGGACGGGTGTTCGAAACGGGTGTCGGAACGAGGGTGCGGACTCCATACTCGGGGTTGGAGCCGAGTCCCCGCGGAGGTGGGTGTGCACGCGTTACGAGCGGCCGCGGTGGCGGTGCTGAGCACGGTGCTCCTGGTGGGCTGCGGGCCCTCGGCGCCCGGAGGCGGAGACGACGCGCCCCCGAAGGCCTCCACGGCGCCGGGCACGAGCGCGTCCGCGGACCCCGGCCCGAGCACGAGCCCCGGCACCAGACCGGGAACCAGCCCCGGTGCGAGCACGGGCGCCACGGCCGACCCGCATACGAGCCCCACGGCCGGCCGGGTCCCCGCCCCCGGCGAGACCCTGGTGCGGGTCACCCGGACCGGGGGCATCGCCGGGCGGACCCACACGCTCGTCGTCAAGGGCGACGGCTCCTGGACCCAGCTGGACGTGAAGGCGCGGCCGACGGGCACCGGAAAGCTGTCCGCGGCGGAGCTCACGGCCCTGCGTACCGCCCTGCGGGAGGCCGGCTTCGCCCGGCTGCCCCGGTTCGTGACGGGCGGCCCCACGATCTTCGACGGGTACTTCTACGCCTTCGTGCACGACGGCCACGAGGTGGCGGGTGCCCAGGAGTCCTTGCCGGAGGGCCTGACGAAGGTACTGGCCGCGCTGCCGCCCTTCACCGGCGGTGAGGACGCCCCCTAACGCGTGGCCGTGATGTCCCGCAGCAGCCGGTCCAGGAATCCGCGGAGCCGGGCCGGCATGTCCACGCTGTCGGGCGTCAGCACCCACTGGATCTGCAGGCCGTCCATGACGGCGAGGATCTCCCGGCCGACCGCCTCGCAGTCGGTGTCGGGGCGCAGTTCACCACGTGCGACGCCCGCCTCCAGCAGGTCGACGGTGTAGCCGAGCACCCGGGCGTAGCGCCGGCTGAAGTAGGCGTGTGCCGGGTGCTCCGGGTTGCCGGACTCGCCGACCAGGGTGTTGAACATCCGGACGATGCCCGGCCGCCGTTCGTTGTCGGCGGCGAGGTCCACGACGGTGGCGAAGTGGGCGGCGACGGACTCGGCGGGCTCGCTGAAGAGCCGCTCCACGTCGTGCCGTTCGCTCTGCGCGAGGACCGACAGCAGCAGGTCCTCCTTGCCGCGGAAGTGGTGCAGCAGTCCGCCCTGGGTGATCCCGCAGTCGGCGGCGATCCGGGTGAGCGAGGACGCGTTGAAGCCCCACTGGGCGAAGTGCTCGACGGCGGTGTCGAGGATCTTCTGCCGGCGGGCGTCGCCGACCGCGTAGGTCCCGCGGGCCGCGCCCTTCGACGCCTTGCCCCGCGTCCGCCCCGTGTCCTGTGCCATGCCGACACCTTAGGCCGAGGCCCTGCGGCGGCCTTTTCGAGCCACCCGACGCGTGTGACCCGGCTCACTTTTCAAAAACCTAGCAGGTACAAGGTTTTCAGTTCTACCGTGGCCGTGCCGATCCGCCCGGTCACGTGCTCCAGGAGCCCCGCCATGAACGCGACGCCCGATTACCGAGACGCTGCGCTGCCCGTCGGCCGCCGCGTGGAGGACCTGCTCTCCCGGATGACCCTGGAGGAGAAGGCCGGTCAGCTCTTCCACTCGATGCTGATGATGAACGCGGACGGCACGCCGGTCACCGAGACCGACGGCTCGATGCTCCCCTTCACCACGCCCGAGCTGATCGAGGACCGCTTCCTGACCCACTTCAACCTGCTCGGCACCTACGGGCCCCGCGAGATGGCCCGCTGGCAGAACGCCGTCCAGGAGATGGCCGCGGCCACCCGGCTCGGCATCCCGGTCACCCTCTCCACCGACCCGCGCCACACCTTCACCGACAACGTCGGCGCCTCCTTCAACTCCGGCGCCTTCTCCGCCTGGCCGGAGGCACTGGGCCTGGCCGCGATCGGCGATCCCGAGCTGGTCCGCCGCTTCGCCGACACCGTCCGCCGCGAGTACCTCGCCGTCGGCTTCCGCGTCGCCCTGCACCCGCAGATCGACCTGGCCAGCGAGCCCCGCTGGGCCCGCCAGTCCGGCACCTTCGGCTCCGACGCCCGGCTGACCGGCGAGCTGGTGGCGGCGTACGTACGCGGCCTGCAGGGGGCGACGCCGGGGCCCGGGTCGGTGTCGGCGATGGTCAAGCACTTCCCCGGCGGCGGCCCGCAGAAGGACGGCGAGGACCCGCACTTCGCGCACGGCAAGGAACAGGTCTATCCGGGCGGCATGCGCGAGCACCACCTGGAGCCGTTCAGGGCGGCGATCGCCGCCGGGTGCGCGCAGATGATGCCGTACTACGGGCAGCCGATGGGCACCGACTGGGAGGAGGTCGGTTTCGGCTTCAACAAGGGCGTGGTCACCGGTCTGCTCCGGGAGGAGCTCGGCTTCGAGGGCATCGTCTGCAGCGACTGGGGGCTGCTGAACGACGCGACGATCTTCGGGCAGGTGCATCCGGCGCGCGCCTGGGGCCTGGAGCACCTGGGCGTGGCCGAGCGGGCGGCCCGCGCCCTGGAGGCCGGCTGCGACCAGTTCGGCGGCGAGCAGTGCCCCGAGGTGGTGGTGGAGCTGGTCCGCTCGGGCCGCGTCGCCGAGTCCCGGATCGACGACTCGGTACGCCGCCTGCTGCGGGAGAAGTTCACGCTCGGCCTGTTCGAGGACCCGTACGTGGACCCGGACGCGGCGGCCGAGATCGTCGGCCGGTCCGACTTCACGGCCCTGGGAGCCGCGGCCCAGCGCCGCTCCCTCACCGTCCTGACCAACCCGGACGGCCTGCTCCCGCTCGCCGCGGGGCCGAAGCTGTACGTGCGGAACGTGGACGCGGCCGTGGCCGCCCGGTACGGCGAGGTCGTCGCCGACCCGGCCGACGCGGATCTGGCCGTCCTGCGGCTGCGGACCCCGTACAAGCCGCGCGAGAACATCTTCGAGTCGTACTTCCACTCGGGTTCGCTGGCGTTCCCCGAACTTGAGCTGGCGGAGATCCTGGCCCTCCTGGACCGGGTCCCGACGCTGGTCTGCATCAACCTGGAGCGGGCCGCCGTCATCCCGGAGATCGCCGAGCGCGCGGCGGCCCTGATCGCCGACTACGGGGCGGGTGACGCCGCCCTGCTGGACGTGGCCTTCGGCCGCGCCACCCCCGAGGGTCGGCTCCCCTTCGAGCTCCCGCGCTCGATGAAGGCCGTCGAGGCGTCCCGTCCGGATGTGCCGAACGACACGCTCGACCCGGTCTTCCCGCACGGTCACGGGCTGACCCTGTAGGTGCCTGCGGGCACCCCCCGAACGCCCCTCGGAGGGCAGCAACGGCGAGGCACCTGACCGGTCTCGCCCGCCGGGTGCCGGTTCCGTGGGGGGACCGGCACCCGGTACATCACATTCCGTTTACTGTGGTCAAGCACATATGCCATGTCCGAACCCCACGTAGCCGCAGGCCGACGCCTCCTCTACGCTGCACCCCATTCACGCGGGATCTTCAGGGGCGGACATGGAACAGACACACACCACCCATCAGGGCGCCGCGGCGACACCCGGCGCCCAGCGGCGTGTGCTGGTCGTCGAGGACGACCACACCATCGCCGAGGCCATCGCGGCCCGCCTGCGCGCCGAGGGCTTCCAGGTGCAGACCGCCGGCGACGGCCCCTCGGCCGTCACGGCGGCCGAGAGCTGGCTGCCCGAGCTGCTGGTCCTCGACATCATGCTGCCCGGCTTCGACGGCCTGGAGGTCTGCCGCCGGGTCCAGGCCCAGCGGCCCGTACCGGTCCTCATGCTCACCGCGCGCGACGACGAGACCGACCTGCTGGTCGGGCTCGGGGTCGGCGCGGACGACTACATGACGAAGCCCTTCTCGATGCGCGAGCTGGCCGCCCGGGTCCACGTGCTGCTACGGCGCGTGGAGCGGGCCACCATGGCCGCGCACACCCCGCGCGGGGCCACCCTGCGGCTGGGCGATCTGGAGATCGACCACGCGCAGCGTCGGGTCCGCGTGCACACCGAGGACGTGCACCTGACCCCGACCGAGTTCGACCTGCTGGTGTGCCTGGCCGGCACCCCGCGGGCGGTGCTCTCCCGCGAGCAGCTGCTGGCCGAGGTGTGGGACTGGGCCGACGCGTCCGGGACCCGTACCGTCGACAGCCACATCAAGGCCCTGCGCCGGAAGATCGGCGCGGAGCGGATCCGTACGGTCCACGGCGTCGGGTACGCCCTGGAGACCCCGGCCCAGACATGAGCGGCCCGCCGAACCGGTTGCGGCCGCGGCACCGGCCTCCGGCGGGGCTGCGGCCCTTCTCGCCCTTCTCGATCAAGACCAAGCTGGGCACGCTCGTGGTGGTGTCGGTCTTCATCACGACGGGTCTGCTGCTGGTGGCCCTGCGCACCGACACCGAGCTGCGCTTCATCACGGTCTTCTCGGTGATCGCCTCGATGCTGATCACCCAGTTCGTGGCGCACAGCCTGACGGCGCCGCTGGACGAGATGACGAGGGTGGCCCGGGCCATATCCCACGGCGACTTCACCCGGCGGGTACGCGGGGCGGGTCGCCGCGACGAGCTCGGTGACCTGGCCGCCACCATCAACCTGATGGCGGACGACCTGGAGGCCGTGGACCGGCACCGCAAGGAGCTCGTCGCCAATGTCTCGCACGAGCTGCGCACGCCGATCGCGGCGCTGCGGGCGGTGCTGGAGAACGTGGTGGACGGGGTCTCGGCCGCCGATCCGGAGACCATGCGCACGATGCTGAAGCAGACCGAGCGGCTCGGCGGGCTCGTGGAGACCCTGCTGGACCTGTCCCGGGTGGACAACGGCGTGGTCCCGCTGCGCGCCCGCCGCTTCGAGGTCTGGCCGTACCTGTCGGGCGTGCTGAAGGAATCGCGGCTGGCGGCCGCCGGCCGGCCCGGGCTGCTCTCCGGTTCGGGCGGGCACACCCGCAACGACGTGCACCTGCACCTGGACGTCTTCCCGCCCGAGCTGTGGGCGCACGCGGACGCGGAACGCCTGCACCAGGTGGTGGCAAATTTGATCGACAACGCGGTCAAGCACAGCCCTCCGCACGGCCGGGTCACGGTCCGCGCCCGGACCGGCGAGGCACCCGGAAGTCTGGTGCTGGAGGTACGGGACGAGGGGCCCGGCATCCCCGAGGCGGAGCGCCACCGCGTCTTCGAGCGGTTCAACCGGGGCAGCGCGCGCGGCGGCGACGGAGGCACCGGACTGGGCCTGGCGATCGCCCGCTGGGCCGTGGAGCTGCACGGGGGCCGGATCGGAGTGGCCGAATCGTCACGCGGCTGCCGCATCCTCGTCACGCTTCCGGGCAGCTCATAGGTGTCGTGTTGACGTAGGGTTCGAGTGGGAAGGACATGATCTCGGCCACACGTACCCGGGGTCCGTCAGGGGTGCGAAGCCAAGGGGGCCGCAACCTCGGTGCCCCCTACCCGAACCAGGCTCGTTTCCCGCCATTCCACGTGCCGAAACCCGCCGTTCGATGTGACCTGCGCGACGTAAGTCCCGCCCGGCCTGCATGCAGCGCCCGAGGAGGCGTAGCCTTTATTCCCGCTGTCCATACCTTGTGAAGCGGAAGAGGGCGGTTGCCGCCGTGTCGCCACAGTCCCCCAGTAACTCGAGCACCACGACCGAAGCAGCAGAGGGCGGGAAGAACCCTGCCTCAGGCTTCGGCGCGAATGAGTGGCTCGTCGACGAGATCTATCAGCAGTACCTCCAGGACCCGAATTCGGTCGACCGGGCCTGGTGGGACTTCTTCGCCGACTACAAGCCGGGGGGCGCTGTCGCTCCGGTGAAGTCGGACGGTCCCGAGAAGCCCGCGACGACGGACGGCGCCTCCGCACAGGCCGCCACCACCGTCCCCGCGGCGCCGCAGGTCACCGACGCCGCCGCCACGGGGGCGGCGCGCGCCGCGGCCCCTGCCCCGACGGCCGCGCCCACGCCTGTGTCAGCTCCTGCCCCTGCTCCTGCCACCCCCTCTGGTGCCCCTGCTGTGACTGTCACCTCCCAGGCCCCGGCCGCCGCACCGGCCGCGCCCGCCCCTTCCGCCGTAGCCCCCCAGAAGGCCGCGCCCGCCACCGAGGGCCCCGCGGGCCCCGAGCTGGTGACGCTCCGCGGCCCGGCGGCGGCCGTCGCCAAGAACATGAACGCCTCCCTCGACGTGCCGACGGCCACCTCCGTCCGCGCCGTCCCGGTGAAGCTGCTGTTCGACAACCGCATCGTCATCAACAACCACCTCAAGCGCGCCCGGGGCGGGAAGATCTCCTTCACGCACCTGATCGGCTACGCGATGGTGCAGGCGATCAAGGCCATGCCGTCGATGAACTACTCCTTCGCGGAGAAGGACGGCAAGCCGACCCTGGTCAAGCCCGACCACGTGAACTTCGGCCTCGCCATCGACCTGGTGAAGCCCAACGGTGACCGCCAGCTCGTCGTCGCCGGCATCAAGAAGGCCGAGACCCTCAACTTCTTCGAGTTCTGGCAGGCCTACGAGGACATCGTCCGCCGCGCCCGCGTCGGCAAGCTGACGATGGACGACTTCACCGGCGTGACGTGCTCCCTCACCAACCCCGGCGGCCTGGGCACCGTGCACTCCGTGCCCCGCCTGATGCCCGGACAGTCGGTCATCATGGGCGTCGGCTCCATGGACTACCCCGCCGAGTTCCAGGGCACCTCGCAGGACACCCTGAACAAGCTGGGCATCTCCAAGGTCATGACCCTGACCTCGACCTACGACCACCGGGTCATCCAGGGCGCGGCCTCCGGCGAGTTCCTGCGCATCGTCGCGAACCTGCTGCTCGGCGAGAACGGCTTCTACGACGCCGTCTTCGAGTCGCTGCGCATCCCGTACGAGCCCGTCCGCTGGAACCGGGACATCGACGCCTCGCACGACGACGACGTCACGAAGGCCGCCCGCGTCTTCGAGCTGATCCACTCCTACCGGGTCCGCGGCCACGTCATGGCCGACACCGACCCGCTGGAGTACAAGCAGCGCAAGCACCCCGACCTCGACATCACCGAGCACGGCCTCACCCTGTGGGACCTGGAGCGCGAGTTCGCGGTCGGCGGCTTCTCCGGCAAGTCGATGATGAAGCTCCGCGACATCCTCGGCGTCCTGCGCGACTCGTACTGCCGCACCACCGGCGTCGAGTTCATGCACATCCAGGACCCGAAGCAGCGCCGCTGGATCCAGGACCGCATCGAGCGCCCGCACTCCAAGCCGGAGCGCGAGGAGCAGCTGCGCATCCTGCGCCGGCTGAACGCGGCGGAGGCCTTCGAGACCTTCCTGCAGACGAAGTACGTCGGCCAGAAGCGCTTCTCCCTGGAGGGCGGCGAGTCCGTCATCCCGCTGCTCGACGCCGTCATCGACTCGGCCGCCGAGGCCCGCCTCGAAGAGGTCGTCATCGGCATGGCCCACCGCGGCCGCCTGAACGTCCTGGCGAACATCGTCGGCAAGTCGTACGCGCAGATCTTCCGCGAGTTCGAGGGGAACCTCGACCCGAAGTCCATGCACGGCTCCGGCGACGTCAAGTACCACCTGGGCGCCGAGGGCACCTTCACGGGCCTGGACGGCGAGCAGATCAAGGTCTCGCTCGTCGCGAACCCCTCGCACCTGGAGGCGGTGGACCCGGTCCTGGAGGGTGTCGCCCGCGCCAAGCAGGACGTCATCAACAAGGGCGGCACGGACTTCACCGTCCTTCCGCTGGCCCTGCACGGCGACGCGGCCTTCGCGGGCCAGGGTGTCGTCGCCGAGACGCTGAACATGTCGCAGCTGCGCGGCTACCGCACCGGTGGCACCGTGCACGTGGTCATCAACAACCAGGTCGGCTTCACCGCCGCCCCGGAGTCCTCGCGTTCCTCGATGTACGCGACCGACGTGGCCCGCATGATCGAGGCGCCGATCTTCCACGTGAACGGCGACGACCCGGAGGCCGTGGTCCGCGTCGCGCGGCTCGCCTTCGAGTTCCGCCAGGCGTTCAACAAGGACGTGGTCATCGACCTCATCTGCTACCGCCGCCGTGGCCACAACGAGTCCGACAACCCGGCCTTCACGCAGCCGCTGATGTACGACCTGATCGACAAGAAGCGCTCGGTGCGCAAGCTGTACACCGAGTCCCTCATCGGTCGCGGCGACATCACGCTGGAAGAGGCGGAGCAGGCGCTCCAGGACTTCCAGGGCCAGCTGGAGAAGGTCTTCGCGGAGGTCCGCGAGGCCGCCACGCAGCCCGCCGCCGCGACGCCGTCCCCGACCCCGCAGCCCGACTTCCCGGTCGCCGTGAACACCGCGATCTCCCAGGACGTCGTGAAGCGGATCGCCGAGTCCCAGGTCACCATCCCCGAGGGCGTCACCGTCCACCCGCGTCTGCTGCCGCAGCTGCAGCGCCGCGCGGCGATGATCGACGAGGGCACCATCGACTGGGGCATGGGCGAGACCCTCGCCTTCGGCTCGCTGCTGATGGAGGGCACCCCGGTCCGGCTGTCCGGCCAGGACTCCCGCCGCGGCACCTTCGGCCAGCGTCACGCGGTCCTCATCGACCGGGAGACGGGCGAGGACTACACCCCGCTGCTCTACCTGTCGGACGACCAGGCCCGCTACAACGTCTACGACTCGCTGCTCTCCGAGTACGCGGCCATGGGCTTCGAGTACGGCTACTCGCTGGCCCGCCCGGACGCGCTGGTCCTCTGGGAGGCCCAGTTCGGTGACTTCGTCAACGGCGCGCAGACCGTCGTCGACGAGTTCATCTCCTCGGCCGAGCAGAAGTGGGGCCAGACCTCCGGCGTCACGCTGCTCCTCCCGCACGGCTACGAGGGCCAGGGCCCGGACCACTCGTCCGCGCGTCCCGAGCGCTTCCTCCAGATGTGCGCGCAGGACAACATGACGGTGGCCATGCCCACCCTGCCGTCGAACTACTTCCACCTGCTGCGCTGGCAGGTCCACAACCCGCACCACAAGCCGCTCATCGTCTTCACCCCGAAGTCGATGCTGCGTCTGAAGGCGGCGGCGTCGAAGGCGGAGGAGTTCACGACCGGAGCGTTCCGTCCGGTCATCGGTGACAGCACGGTGGACGCGAACGCGGTCCGCAAGGTCGTCTTCTGCGCCGGCAAGGTCTACTACGACCTGGAGGCCGAGCGCGAGAAGCGCGGCATCACGGACACCGCGATCATCCGCATCGAGCGGCTGTACCCGCTGGCGGGCGCGGAACTCCAGGCCGAGATCGCCAAGTTCCCGAACGCGGCGAAGTACATCTGGGCCCAGGAGGAGCCGGCGAACCAGGGTGCGTGGCCGTTCATCGCCCTGAACCTGATCGACCACCTCGACCTGGCGGTCGGCGCGGACGTCCCGGCGGGCGAGCGCCTGCGCCGCATCTCGCGGCCGCACGGCTCCTCGCCGGCGGTGGGCTCCGCGAAGCGCCACCAGGCGGAGCAGCAGCTCCTGCTGAACGAGGTCTTCGAGGCGTAGCCCGCCCCGATCCCAGCGGTAGCGGAAGGCCCGGCCCCCCACGGGGGCCGGGCCTTCCGGCGTAGCGGGCCCGGCTTCCGGGTCGGCGCCTCCCCTCGGCCCGCCCCGCACTTCTGCTCCGTTCCGTCAAGCCACGTCCTTCCGGGACATGACCGGGACCGGCACCGGCACCTCTACTGGAGACGTGATCGCGCGGCGACGGCCGCGGGGCCACGGACCGACAGAGATCCGGCGGCGCCCCTCGCCGCCGGACCCCCTCCCTGGAGGAGCCCCCATGTCCTACGACGTCCCCACCCCGACCCCCACCCGGCCCAAGCGGCGGATGGCCCGCTTCGTGATGCCCGTCGTCTCGGCCGCCTTCATCTGCGGAGCCGTCGCGCTGCCGGCATCGGCGGCGGTCGCCCATCCGCCGCAGTCGGCGGCCGGCGTCCGCTCCGACGTCTTCCCGAACCCCCACCAGGAGCCCCACGGCGGCGCCTACGGGCCGTACACCTGTCAGCCCGGCTACGTCTGGCGTGACAGCTTCGACGGGGACTCCCTCTGCGTCACGCCGGAGGTCCGCGACCGGGTCCACGCGCAGAACCCCCACCGCCAGCCCGGCGGCGGCGCCTACGGGCCGTCCACCTGCAAGCCCGGCTACGTATGGCGGGAGATGTTTGACGGCGACGTCAAGTGCGTCACGCCGGAGGAACGCGAACGGTTCAAGGACCAGGTGTTCGACAACGGCCCCAACCTCATCCCGGTGCCGGACTAGTGGGCCCCGGAGGCGTCACCGACCCGCTACGGCTGGGGCTCGAAGTCCCAGTACGGCCTCGTCTGTTGCTTCGCCGAGATCGTGTGGACGTGCTGCGCGCCCAGGGTGCGGGTGAGGCCCTTGATGCCCGCGTCCTCGTGTTTCGCCGCCTCCTCGTACTCCCGTACCGACCGGAGGTCCGCCGCCAGGGCGATCTGGGCGCTCAGCGACATCGGGTGGTCCGGGCCGAGGACCCGTTCGGCCGTGCGCAGTGTCTCGCGGCTCAGGTCGAGCGCGTCCTCCAGCCGGCCGGTGATGTTCCGGTGGCCGGTGGCGTTCAGGGCGCAGCCGAGCGTCCAGGGGTGCCGGTCGCCGAGCGCGCCGCGCATGCCCACCAGTGCTTGCTCGGCGAGGGAGAGCGCGGCCGTGCGTTCGCCCTGGGCCCGCAGGACGAGGCCGAGGTTGCCGACCGTGCCGATGCTGTACGGGTGGGCGAGGCCGAGTTGGGACTGGTAGCCGCGGACCACGTCCTCGGAGATCCGGCGGGCCTCGCCGACGTCCCCGTACTCCCTGAGATAGGTGGCGTAGTCGGAGGCGACCATCAGGGTCCACGGGTAGTCCGCCCCGAACACCCTGGTGGCCCGCTCCCACACGGTACGCAGCCGCAGGCCCGCGCCGGGGATGTCACCGGAGCGACGCAGGCACATCCCGAGGTTGTGCTCGGCACGCAGGGTCTGCGGGTGTTCGAGGCCCAGCACCTGGGTGTTGATCTTCACGCCTTGTTCCTGCCGGGTCTGGGCCTCGTGGTAGCGGCCCATCAGCCGCAGGCCCATGGCGCAGGCGATCCCGGAGGAGAGGGTGGAGATGTGGTGGGTCCGAAGGACCCGTTCGCGGCGGCGCAGGGTGTCCAGGTCGAGGTCGTAGGCGTCCTGGTAGCGGCCGAGCAGGCGGTAGGTGGCGGCCAGGTTGTTCTGGGCGGCGAGGGTGGTGGAGTCGTCCTCGCCGAGCAGTTCGCGGTAGGTGGCCAGGCAGTGCTCGAAGATCTCGCGGGCCGGTTCGAAGCGGGCGATGCACAGCAGGACCCCGCCGTACGAGCTGGTGGCGCGCAGGGTCTCCAGGTCGCGGTCGCCGCGTTCCCCGGCGAGCCGGTCGGCGCGGGCGCGGGTGAGGGTCTCGGCGCGCCGGAACAGGCCGAGGTTGCGCAGGGCTTCGCCGTACTGGTAGCTGAGCTCGCGGACCTTGGGGTGGTCCTCGCCGAGCAGCGCCCGCCAGATCAGGTCGGTCTCCTCGGAGAGCCGCAGACAGGTGCGGTACTCGCCGGACAGGATCAGGTAACGCAGGCAGTGCAGCAGGAAGTTCTGGATGCGCGGGTTGCTGCTGGTGAGCACCCCTGAGGTGGCCAGGTGCGGGATGAGTTCGGCGTACCGGGGCCACAGGCGGGAGTCGGAGGGCCGGCCGGGGTCGGCGGCGGCGAGGACCTGGCGTACGGCGCGCGCCAGCGGTTCGGCCTCCCCCTCGGAGAGGTCCTCGCGGACGATGCCGTGGACCATGCGGTGCAGCTGTACGGTCTCCAGTCCGCCGCCGCCCTCCTCCACGGCCAGGTCCGAGTACTCCAGCCGGACGACGGAGAACTGGACCAGCTTGTTGAGGGCGGCGTTCCACCGGATCTGGTCGTTGATCAGACCGGCGAGCTGTTCGGGCACGTCGTCGGCGGGGAATTCGCGCAGCAGGCGCAGCGGCACCGGGCCGGGGGCGAAGAAGACGAACAGCCGGAGCAGGGCCAGGGCGTCGGGGAAGTTCTCCCGGACGTTGTTGAGCAGTATGGCGAGGGCGGTGGGGAACGGCAGGGGGTAGTCCTCGGAGAGGGCCACGGCCTCGCGGGAGTCCATCCGGTGCTGGAGCAGGACGAGGTAGTCGCCGACCGGCAGCGGGGAGTCGGCGAGCCAGCCCGCCGTCTGGTCGAGGGCGAGCGGGTAGTCCTCCAGGGCCTCGGCGAGCTGGTCGGCCTCGTCGGCGGTCAGGCGCAGGGCCCGGCGGCGGATGAAGGTGATCGATTCGGGGCGGGCGTAGAGCGGGACCTCGACCAGGCTGGTGTGCCGGGCGGCCCATTCGCGGTTGCGGGAGGTGATGATGACGTCGCCCGCGCCGGAGGGCAGCAGGTCGATCAGGTCGTCCGGGTTGTCGCAGCCGTCGAAGACCATCAGCCAGCGGCCGTACGGGTTTCCGCGCCGCAGCGCTTCCAGGACGGCCCGGATCTGCTCCCCGTAGCTGCCCGCCCCGCGCGGCAGCCCGAGCGCGAGGGCCAGGTCGGCGAGGCGTTCGCGCAGGGTGGGCCGGTCCTCGGCCGGGACCCACCACACCACGTCGTACTCGGAGGCGAAGCGGTACGCGTACTCGGTGGCGACCTGGGTCTTGCCGACGCCGGAGAGCCCGAGGAGGGTGACGGTGGACGCGCCGGGCGGGGCTTCGACCAGCGCCTCGCGCAGGGTGCCGATGACGTCGTTGCGGCCGGTGAAGCGCGGGTTGCGGCGCGGGACGCGGCCCCAGATCTCCGGCGGGTCGTTGGGGAAGCGGGGGCCGCGGCGGCCGGTCTCGGTGCCGATCCGGTCGGTGGGCAGCTCCAGGCGGCGCAGCACGCGGTACTCGGCCTCGTACGCGTCCAGCCCCCATAGGTCGGTCTTCTCCAGCACGGCGACGGCGCTGGGCAGCGGGGCGTCGGTGAGGCAGACCGCCGCGAACCGCTCGGGATGGCGGTCGGTGACGGCGCGCAGGGCGGTGTTCCACTGCTCGTCGGTGTGGGTGCCGGCGGAGAAGTAGCGCTCGCTGAGGACCAGGAGGACCCGGCTGCCGGAGCGGGCCAGGTCGTCGAGGGCCTGGTCGATGCCGGGACTGTTCTGCGGGTCCCAGCGATGGAGGGCGACGCGGTGGCCGTGCTCCTCCAGGCGGTGCGCGATCCACACCGCCCAGGGGCGGTTGAATCCCGCGAAGCTGATGACGAATCGCTGCGGCTGGGGCGGCTGGGGCGGCTGCTGCGCCGCCGGTTCACGGTCCTGGCGACTACCGGTGGTCATCGGGCCGTCTCCCTGGAATCCGGGCGGTGGACGGGCTTGAAAGGTACCGCAGCGGACGGTCCGTCAGCCTTGTGCGAACGGGGCGAGTTCGGGGTGGGCCTCGCACCAGGCGCGGCGTTCGCGGTCGACGGCCCGGCGGGCCGCGGTGTGCTGGTCGCCGGGCGGCGGCAGGTCGTCCATGGCGCGTTCGGCCGCCCCCATCGCGTCGATGAACTCCCGTCCGGCGGTGGTCAGTAGCTCGTGCGCCCGCAGGGTGGGCAGGACGGCCGCCACCTGGGCGCGGATGCGGGCGTGCTGGGCCCAGGCGCCGCGGGCCCCGTAGAGGGCGGCGCGCTGCCAGTACCCGGCGAGGGCGAGGTGGGCGTAGGCGCCGTGCAGCAGGCCCTCCAGGGGGCGGGGGTCGCTGCGCCAGGGGGCCCAGTGGCGGGGCGTGTGGTCGGCGGTGTGCAGGGTCAGGACGTCGGTGAGGGCGGTCAGCTTGCCGTGCTGGACCTCGTGGACGAGGGTCGCGGCGAGCGCGGGCGGGGCCTGTGTGCGGGCCAGTACGGAGCCGGCTGCCGCGGGGAGGGTGGCGCCGTTGGAGCGGGAGCCGCCGGCCAGCGGTACGACGGAGCGCAGCAGTTGGACGGTCTCCTCCGCGCGGATGGTGTCGTAGCGCTGGAGCAGGGTGAGCGCGCCGGACCACTGGGTGTCCCACCGCTTGTGGCCCTTGGGGGTGAGCCGGCGGGCGGGGCGGATCGGGACGGGCTGCGCGGGGCCGGGTGCCCGGTAGGGGTCGAGGTCGTCGAGGGCGGTCCGGCCGCCGGGCAGGGCGTGCAGGGGCACGGTGGCGGGGTCGTCGGGGTCCCAGGAGCCTTCGGAGAGGGCGAGCGGGCCGGGGCGGTCGGGGCGCAGCAGGCCGAGGGTGGGCAGGACGAGCCGGCCGTGCAGGGGCCGCAGGGTGTGGCTGAAGGGGATACGGGCGCGCAGGGCGGCGGCGACGGCGAGGGCCCCGAGGTGTCCGAGGTCGGGCGGGGGGCCGCAGGGGGCGTGCAGCCGGCGCAGGGTCTCCTCGGCCCACACCCCGGTGGCGGGGTAGTGCAGTACGTCGCGCACGGCTCCCGGGTCGCGGCGCTCGGCCTCCTCCAGCAGGGCCCAGTGGTCGGCGGTCTCCCCGGAGCGGCCGCCGGGGGCGGCGTCGAGGACGGCGCGCAGCAGGAGCAGGCGTTTGGAGCGGCGTACGTCGCGGACCAGGCGGGTGCCCTCCATGGACGGTTCGGTGGAGGCGAGGGCGCGCAGGGTGGGAGAGGAGACGGTGAAGGCGGTGAGGGCGTCGGTCATGAGGCGACCGCCGGGGGGTGGGCGGCGGGGGCTTCGGCGGCGGGTCCGGCGGCCGGGGCGGCGGCTTCGGCGGCGGGTCGGGCGACCGGATCGGCGGCATCGGCGGCCGGGGCGGCGGCTTCGGCGACCGGATCGGCGACCCGATCGGCGGCTTCGGCGGCGGGTCGGGTGGTCCGGGCGGCCTGTTGCACGGCGGCGGCGATGTGCCGGATCAGCCGCTGCAGGTCGGCGCAGTACACGGACGGCCTGCGGAAGCCCTCGCCGGCGCGGTAGCGGTGCGGGTAGTGCCCCCCGCCGCACACCTCGACCAGCTCGCAGGCGCGGCACCAGCCGGCGAGCGCGTCCCGGCCGAGTTGGCGTGCGGCGAGTCCGGGGTGGTCGAGGAGCTGGTCGAAGCTGTGGGTGTCGAGGGCCATCCCGGTCGCGGCGGCCCCCTCGTACGCGGATTTCAGTGAGTCGGCCTGTTCGATGGAGCCGTCGGTCTCGATCACGGCGGTGGCGGCGGGCGTGAGCCCGAGGGTCTCGGTGGTGGTGGGCAGGCCGAGCAACAGGGCGATGATCTCCTCGAAGAGCCGGATCCGGGTGCGCCGTACGCCGTCGTGCCACCAGCGCTCGAAGACGGCGAGGAGCCAGTCCGCGTACGGGGTCCGGCCCGGGCGGTGGCCGGGGGGCGGGGTGCTCCAGTTCGCGAGCGGCAGGAGCAGCCCGACGCTGGGCGGGGCGAAGGCGAGCAGGGACTCGTAGGTCTCGATCGGGTCCTGGTCGAGATCGACGACGCAGAGCACCCCGGCGTAGCTCTGCGGATGGCGGGCCAGCAGCCGCAGGCCGCGGGCGGCGGAGGCGAAGCCGGGCCGTCCCGCGTGGTCCACCCGGCGGGTGTTGTGCGCGGGCAGCCCACCGTCGAGGCTCACGCCGACCCGGATCCCGGCGGCGGCCAGGGCGGTGAGGCGACCGCGGGTGAGCAGGGTGCCGTTGGTCTGGACGGTGGCGGTGACCCGGGTGGACGGGGCGGCCTCGGCCACGGCGGTGCGTACGGCGTCGACGGGCGCGGCCAGTCGGGCGGGCGCGGAGAGCAGGGGTTCGCCGCCGTGCAGGACGAGGTCGATCCGGGGCAGGTCGTGGGCGGCGGCGTGCTCGGCGATCCGCTGCGCGGCGCGGGCGACGGTGGCGGGGGTCATCGCGGGCGGCTGGTCGCGCCAGCCCTGGTCGGCCATCTCGTAGACGTAGCAGTAGGTGCAGGCGAGGTTGCAGCGGCTGCGGGTCTTGAGGACGAACTGGCGGATCGGGTGCGGCCGGTGGCCGGCGGCCCGCGCGGCGGCCACGTCGAGCCGGGTGTAGGGCCAGGGCGCGTGCAGGGCGTGGCGCAGCCGCTGGGCGGCGGCCGCGTCCGCGTGCGGGTCCGCGTGCGGGTCGGACCGCTCCGAGGATCCGGGGTGCGCGGTGGGGTCGGGGGGTGGGGTGGGGTCGGGACCGTCGGGTGCGGGCAGCGGGGTTCCGCTCGTGACCGCTCGCCGCATCACCGCACCTCCCTCCCCCGGCGACAACCCCCCGGGGACACCCCGGCGGACGGTGCATCCCTGCCCTGGGGACGGTCCCGGCTAACGGCGGAAAGTGGTCAACTCGGTTTCAAGGTAGGACGGATCAGGCATGGTGCGATCAGGCCACGCTGGAGTCGAAGGCGTTGAGGATCTCCGCGGGATGGGTCACCCGCTCGACCATGCCCTCGATCACCCCGGCCAGCACGGGATGGTCGATCCCGCGCAGCGCCGCCAGGTCCAGCCCGGAGAGATCCGGCAGCCGTCCCGGACATCCCGGGGCCGTCGCCTCCACTTCCTGCTGCTTCGTCACCATGTGCCGCCGGGCCCCCTGTCGCGTCGCACACCGGATGGTCCACTTCCTCTTCCCGTCCCCCGGTCCGTGGAAACAGCGGTCCCGGCCCGGGCCGCGCCCTCGGCGCGGGCGTCAGAGCGCGGCCTCCAGGGCCGCGATCCGGGCCCGGACCGCCTCCGAGCGCCCCGCGGCGCCCTCGTGGGTCCGCGTCCACAGCTCCAGCGCCGACCGGTAGGCGTCCAGGGCCGCGCGGGGCCGGGCCAGGCGTTCCAGCACGTCGCCGCGCAACTGCTGTACGCGGGCGGCCAGCTGGACGGCGGTGTCCGCGCGGTCCTCCACGTCGGCCTCCAGGGCGGCCCGCCAGGCCCGCCGGTAGGAGTCCGCCGCCCGGTCGAGGCGTTCCAGCGCCCGGGTGTGGCCGTGGATCTCCTGCTGGACGTCGCCGTGGTCCCGCCAGACGCGGGCCTGTTCCAGCGGGTCGCGGCTGTGCCGGACGGCCAGTTCCAGCAGGTACTCGGCCTCCCTCAGGTCCACCGGGTCGCCCTCGTACGTGTGCCGCAGCCGGAGCCCGGTGGCCAGCCGCAGCAGCCGGTGGGCCGCACCGGGGTCGGACTGCGCCACCGCGGCCCGGCTCTCGCGCAGCACGCGTACGGCGGCCCCGGTGAATCGCCGCCCGTCGGCGGCCCGGGCTCGGTCCAGGAGTACGTCGCCCCACTCGGGCAGGAGTTCCGCGAAGGCCTCCGCGTCGCGCGGGATCAGCCGCCGGGCCCGGCCGTACGCCTCGGCCGCGTCCTCCAGAGCCACCGGGTCGGCGTCCCGCGCGTACCGCTCCCGGTGCACGCGCGCCAGGCACACCAGGGCCGTCACCCGTAGCTCCGGGTCCCCGCCCACCTCCGCGAGGGCCGCCTCCAGTTGCCCGGCGGCCTCCTCCAGCCGGCCCGGGAGGTGGCGCAGCGCGTCGGCGAGCTCCACCCGGACCTGCACGGTGCCCGGGCCGGTGCGGACGGGGGCGCCGGGGCCGACGGGCGTGGCGGTCAGGGCCGCGGCCAGCCGGACCGCGGCCTGTTCGGCCAGGGCCGTGCGCTCGGCGGGATCCGGGGTGCGGGGCAGCAGGGCCAGCAGGACGCGGCCCAGGGCCAGGTGCAGTTCGGGGTACGGGGCCGGGATCCCGTCGCCGCCGTCGCCGGCTTCTCCCCCGGCGCCGGGGGCCGGGCCCGCCAGGGGTTCGAGGGCCGCCCGTGCCTCGCGGAGCGCGCCCGCCTCGTCCCGGAGGGTGCTGAGCCGGATCAGGGTCTCGGCCCGCCGCACCGCGCAGTCCCGCCGCAGTTCCGGGTCGGCGGCGGCGCCGGCCGCCGCGAACCGCATGTCCGCCGCCGCCAGCAGCTCCGCGTCCGGTCCGGCGGCCAGCGCCCGCTCGTACAGGACCCGGCCGAGCACCGCCCCCGCGCGCGCCGACCGCAGCCCGGTCACGGCCCGTTCCGCCTCGGCCAGCAGCTCCGGGTCCCGCTGGGCCGTCCACAGCCGCAGCAGGGCCCCCGCCAGCTCGGTCTCCGCCTCCTCCGGCGGATCGCCGGGCCCCGGCGGGGCCGTCACCGCCCGCCGGAGCACCGCCACGGCCTCGTACAGCGCCCGCGCGCCGCCGTCACCGTCGGCGTCGGCGTCCACGAGGCGGTCCCGGGCGGCGCGCACGGCCCCGGCCCGGGTGGGGATCGGGGCCGCGGCGGGTCTGCGTACGGCGGGGCCCTCCTCGGGCATCCCGGGCAGGTAGCGGCGTACGACTTTGGCCGAAACCTGCGCGAAGGCCTGCGGGAGCCGCCCCTCCGGAGCCCTCTCGTCCTCCTCGGGTCCGGGGTCGGCGACCGCCGGCGGGATCCCGGTCAGCTGGGAGACCGCGAGCGCGGGGAAGTTGCGTACGCCCCGGCCGAAGTGCGCCAGCACGTACTCCGAGCAGTGCTTGAGCACCAGCGCGGCATCGTCCCGCCCCAGCGGCCCCAGCAGCACGTCCTGCACCCCGGGGACGAACTCGTACCAGTGACCCGAGCCCGGCGCGCCGCGCCGCAGCAGCCCGCTCAGCAGCACCTCCGCCAGGTCGGAGGGCTCGGAGTCCGGCAGCATCGTGCGCTGCACCAGCCGCATCACGGGCAGTGTCAGCGGCGCCGCCGACAGGTACACGGCGAGCTGTACGGCCCGGGGCGCGGCCGAGGACCGGAACCGCGCCACCAGTTCGCGCGGCGGCCGCACGGCACGCGGTGGCGGCGGGGGCGCGGCCGGATGGTCGGCCCGTACCCGGCCCACCTCGGCCGGTACGGGCCCGGCGGTCAGCCCGGCCAGCAGCCGGGCCCAGGACCCGAGGGCGATCGCGCTGGGCGGCAGCACCGGCACCGTCAGCCCGCCCGTGGGCCGCCCGGGCAGCGGGGGGCGGTCCGGCCGGAACACGAGCCGCTGCCCGCCGCCCTCCGGCCGGGTGAGCGTGCCCCGCTCGGTGGGCAGCCAGCTGCGCCCCCACATCCGCTGCGGCAGCGGCTGGACGACCATGCACGGGGTGCACTCGGCCCACCGGTGCAGCAGCCGCTGCGCGGTGCCCTCGCGCCACAGCGGCCCGGCGCAGTCGGAGACCACCATGGTCAGGGCCCGGCCGGTCGGGTCCCGCAGCTGGTCCCCGGAGCGCAGGCCGGAGGCGCGTACGCAGCCGGGTGCGGGGCTGCGGCCGAGCGCGGCCGTGCCGTCGGCGAGACGGTGCAGGTAGTGCACCTGGACGTCCCGGAAGGCACCCAACCGCTCGCACACGGACCGTAGTTCCTCGAACATGTCCTGCCAGACGGCCATCGACGGGGAGGCGTCCATCACCAGCCGTACGGTCGCCTCGCGCCGGCTCGCCGGCCGAAGCACCGGGATGACCAGCCCGAGGGCGCGGGCGCTGGCCTCGGCGGTGGCCGCCTCGTCGATCACCAGCCGGGTGGGCGGGCCGGGCGGGCGGTGCCGCTGGAGGGCGCGCAGGGCCCGCTGGATGTCCAGGATGCGGGGCAACGCGGCGGCTCCGGGCACCCGTACGGGCACCCCGTACTCCTCGGGCGACTCCCCGGGCCGGTCCCCGTCGGGGCCGTCGGGCCGGGCCGCCCCGGGGGCGTAGAGCCCGACCGGGGCGTCGGCCTCCGCGTCGGGGCGTGCGGGCTCGGCGGGCTCCCCGGGCGGCTCCTCGGCCGCGGTCGGCGGGGCGCCCGGCCCCGGCCCGCCCGGGGCGGGCCGGCGGGGCCCGCCGATGTGCCCGGCCAGCCACAGGGCGTCGGCGAGTTCCCCGGCGGACGGGTCGAGCCCGGCGGCGCGCAGCAGCGCGGCCAGTTCACGGACGCCGGGCGCGCCGGCGGGGGCCACGGCCGATCACCTCGGACGGTCGAGGCGCTGGATGAGCAGGTCCGCGAGGTCCTCCCGGGTGGGCGGGGCGGCGTAGTGGGTCAGGTACACGGCGTTGAGCAGCTGGTCGGCGGCGACCAGCTCGGACTGGGAGCGGCTGAGGAACTCCCGGATGAGGTCGGCCCCGAGCCGGGCGGCCTCCTCGCCGAGGTGGGCCCGGACCATGGTGGCGAGCCGTTTCTCGCCGGGCTGGCCGAGCTTGAGCTGGATGCAGCGGCGCAGCAGGGCGGCGGGGAAGTCCCGTTCCCCGTTGCTGGTGAGGATGATGAACGGGAAAGCGCGGCAGCGGACGCGGCCGCCGCGGACGGTGACCTTGGTCCCGTCGTCGGTGAGCACCTGCACCTCGGGCTCGACGTCGGCCACCCGTTCCAGCTCGGGGAGGGCGAACTCCCCTTCCTCCAGCACGTTCAGCAGGTCGTTGGGGAGGTCGATGTCGCTCTTGTCGAGCTCGTCGATGAGCAGGACGCGGGGTCGGGCGGTCGGCAGCAGAGCGGTGCCGAGCGGCCCGAGCCGGATGTACTTCCCGATGCCGGGGACCCCGGAGTCGGTGGCGGCGGCGGGGCCGCCGGAGGCAGCGGCGCCGCTGCCGGTGCCGCTGCTCGCCGCGATCTGTACGTCCTGCAGCCGGGCCAGGGCGTCGTAGCGGTAGAGGCCGTCCTGGAGCACGGTTCGGGAGACGACCGGCCAGCGCAGCACCCGCCCCAGTTTCAGCTCGTGGGCGACGGCGTGCGCGAGGGTGGACTTCCCGGTGCCGGGGAAGCCGGTCACGAGCAGCGGCCGGCGCAGGTACAGGGCCGCGTTGATGGCCTCCAGCTCCTCCGGTTCCGGCCGGTGCAGCTCGGCGGCCTGCCGGTGCGCCCCGAGCCGCCGGGCCACGTTGCCGTCGGCGACCCGGGCCGGGCCGTCCGGTTCGGCCACGGGGCCGCCGTCGAAGTCCCGCCAGGGCGGCGGGTCGGGCAGGGCGTCGATGCCGTCGTGGGGTTCGCCCACCCCGCGGTAAATGAGCCACTCGTCGTTCATGGTGCTCCTGCTCCCTCCCTCGCGTCGTCCGCCCCGGCCCCGTCACAGGTCACGTCATGGGTCGTGTCATGGGTCGTGTCATGGGTCGTGCCATGGATCCCGTCACAGGTCGCTTCATGGGGGGCGTCCCGGTCGCCTCACAGGTCGCCCTGGAGCGGCTCCTCGTCCGGCAGCGGCCGCGCCGGGTCCTCCCACACGAGTCCCGTCCCGGCCGCCCAATAGGCGTCGGGATCCGCCCCGTACGCCCGCCCGCGAAGATCCTGCAGGCGCTCCGGGAGCACCTCCGCCCGTCCGGCGTCGGCCAGTTCCTCCCGTAGCCCGCGGTGGAAGGGCGCGCAGGAGGCTCCCGGGTCCGGGGGCGGCCGCCGGGTCACCACCACCCCGTACCCGGCGTCCCGTACCGCGTGCAGCGACCCGAGCGTGGGCTCCTGTTCGGCGGCCCGGCAGTGCACCGGCACGGTGTTGTCGGGGAGTCCGCTCAGCCACTCGGTGGCGGGGGTGCGGGGGCGGCCCCGGACGCAGTCGGCCCGTTCGTCCTGCAGCGGTCCCGCCTGGACCCTCGCCCAGCGGGCGGACGCGTCGGTGCCCTCGCGGTCGGCGGGGTGCTCCCGCGCACCGCCGAGGTTCGGCGCCGTGCCCGGGTTCGCCCCGGCCGGGTGACGGAGCACCACCGGCCGCTGCACGCCGAGCGGTACGCCGCCCACCACCACCCATTCGTCCACCGCCAGCCCGAACAGCGCGGGGGCCACGGCCACTTCGAGGAGGGCCGCCGTCTCGTGGGTGTCGCACCGCCGGAAGCCCTCGGCGAGCGGGGTCCGTAACGCCTCCGGCAGACCGGCCAGGGTGGCCCGTACGCCCGAGTCCACCGGCGTCAGTCGGCCGGCGTGCGCGGGGCCGGCCAGCACCGACACCCGCCAGTCGTAGACGTCCTCCCAGCCGTGCGCCCACACCTCCAGCAGCACCGAGGCCCCGGTCGGCAGCCCGCCGGAGCGCCTCGCCGGGCCGTGCACCGCCCGCCCGGCCGAGGCCCGACGGCGCCGTTCCCGCTCGGCGAGGCCCCGTTCGTGGCGCTCGCCGAGTTCGCGCCGCAGCGGCCGCCACAGCCGCTCGGCGGTGGCCCGTACCCAGTCCCACAGCTCCTCGTCCGCGCCCGGTGTGGCCGGCTCGCGGTACTCGGCCACGCTCACGTCCGTCGCGTACCGGAGCATCGCCGCGGCCTCCGCCGTCCCGCCGGGCGGGTCGTGCAGCAGCCCCAGTCCGTCGCGCCAGCTCAGCGGGGCCGGTGGCAGCGGGTCCGGCTCCTCGCCGCGTGCCTCCTCGACCAGGGCGCGTACGACCTCGGAGGAGCCCGGCGGGGGCAGCTCGGCCAGCAGACCGCACAGGGTGGTGCGCTCGCCGGGGGTGAGCCGGCCCCGGCCGGCGTACGGGTCGCCCTCCTCCGGCGGGAGTTCGCCGTGCACGTCCGTCCAGGTCCGCCGGTTGTCGAGGTCGCTGAGGTGCTGGTCGTAGTGGTACAGGTCGTGGGCCTGCATGATCCGGCGGTAGAGCCCCGACCTGCCCGGCCCCCGTGCGGCCATCGGCAGGGTGCGCAGTTGCACGACGGAGACGGCGAGGCCGCCACCGCCCGTCAGGCGCCGGGCCTTGAGCACGCCGACGACCTCGCCGCGGGCGAGGTCCACCACGGGCCCGCCGGACATGCCGGGCTCGATCTCGTCGTCGTCGCCGAGCCGGATGGCCGCGCCGTTCCCGGCGGTGCCGCGCAGGCGGGTGGTGCGGCCGGTGATCTCGGGGGTGCCGAGGTCCTCGGTGCAGCCGAAGTAGGCGACCTCGTCGAAGCGGGGTCGGGAGCGGTCGGTCAGCCATACGCAGGCGTGCGAGACGGGAGCCAGGACCCTGACCAGCGCCAGGTCGGGCAGGTCCCACAGGGCGTGCCGGCCGGGCCGCCGTTCCTCCAGCCGTTCGGGCAGTACGCACTCCACGCGCCCGGTGACCGTGCCGGTGGTGCTCCCGGCGGAAAAGGTGATGCCGACCTCGCGTCCCGTCAGACGCACCGCAGCACCCCCTTCGCCGACCACGTGCGCGCACGTCAGGACCCAGCCGGGGGCGATGAAGAAGCCGCTCCCCCACGTGGGACCGGTCCGATGACTGCGAGGGGTCTCATACCCGCCCGGCGGGGCGTGAACGCGTACGGTCGCCGCCTGGACGAGGGGCTCCAGAAGCTCGAAGGCGCGCGCGGACCCTGTCGTGCGCCCGTCCGTCATCCGCACCCCCCGCTCGTTGGGCATCCAGGCTAGACCCGGGGGCGGCGCGTGCGGGAGGTGTCGCCGATAGGCGGATTATCCTGGCGGGAAACACCCCCTGCACACCCCCATCACGGCACGGAGCCCGACTTGTACTTCACCGATCGCGGCATCGAGGAGCTGGAGAAGCGGCGCGGCGAGGAGGAGGTCACCTTCGAGTGGCTCGCCGAGCAGCTGCGCACCTTCGTCGACCTGAACCCGGACTTCGAGGTCCCGGTGGAACGCCTGGCCACTTGGCTGGCCCGGCTGGACGACGACGAGGACGCGGACGACGAGTGATCCTCCGGGGTCCGGTCGCCGGCCTTCGGGCCCGGCCCGGACCCCCGCTCGTACTGGCCGGTTCTGTCCGCCGGAACCGAATTCCACGGGCTCCCGCGCCGTCGCCGGGCATCATGGGCCCGGTGAAGGACCTCCCTCCCGGCCTGCCGCCGGCCGACTCGCGCAAGTGGCACAACCGCCGATGGTGGGACCGGCTGGGCTACCTGCGCGTGCGCTCCTTGGCGAACCCGCACTGGTCCCGGGACATGCCGTGGCTGATCACGTGGTTGCGACGCGAACGCTCGATCGCCCTCCCCGCGGACCACGACCTGTACGACAAGGCGATCGCCGCGGCCCGGACCTACGCCCGCACCCCCCGCCGGTCACCGGAGGCCGAACACGCCTGGGACCGAGTCCTGGACCCCGTGGACGAGCTGCTGACGAGACACCGGACCCGACACCTCGCCGCGACCCACGAAGCTCGGACCGGGCGGTCCGACACAGGATCCTGACCGGCTCAGAGGCGGCCGACGACGGCGTCGAGCATGGCGCGGGCGGAGACGAGAAGCGGCGCCGCCTCGCGGATCCGGGCGATCAGGCCCTCCTCCGTGCGAGTGGGCTGCCAGCAGCTCGTCGGGTCGTGATGGACGCTCCACCCGTAGCGGCAGGACCGGCAGTCGGCCATGGGACCGCCGTACTCGATCGTGATCGGGGCCGGCAGTCCGCATCCGGCGCGGAGCACGTGCGCCCGCGCGCACTCCCCGCCGGGGTGCGCGTGCGCCTCCTCGACCTCCGGGCCGCCCGTCACCTCTCCACCACCTCGGCGAGCCGTGCCGCGCCTACCCGTACGAGCAGCCGCACGGCGGCGACCCGGCAGAAGTAGGACCCCGGGCCGGGGGCCGATGCCCAGTAGAGAGGCCGGCCGGGGACGACCCGGTCCCGGCCGATGTCGGGCACCCCGAGGTGGGTGCCGTGGCCGAGGCACTCGACGGCGCTCCGGGGCCGCCGGCGCCAGCCCTCCGCCGTACCCGGCTCGACGAGCGCGTAGCGGTTGCGGCCGCGCGAGTCGTGGATCACGGGCCCCTCCAGGGCCAGGGTGAGCGAGAGGTCCACGACACGATCCTCGGAGCTCTCGACGGCCGCGTGCGCGAGCGCGTCGGGGATCCGTACGGCTTCGAACCGGGCGCCGAGCGGCAGTACGGCGACCCCGTGCTCCCGCCACGCGGTGTGCGCCGCCGCGGGATCGGGCAGACAGCGCGCGTACCAGTCGGCCGTCTTCTTCCAGGACACGGCGGCTCCTTACGGTCCTCAGCGGGTGATGGGACGAGCGTAGGAATCGGAAACCGCCACACGAAGTGACCCCCGGTACGGGTACTTTGGTGACATTTCGCAGGCGGGAGAGTGTCGTGGGCGCACCGGTGGATCCCACCCCGACCCCCGGTCAGGGGAGCCGGCAACGCGGTCGCGGCGGCGTGGTGTCCGGCTACGTCTTTCGGTTGGTCCGGGAGCATCTGGGTCACACGCAAGAGTCCCTGTCCGAGGCATTCAGGGTCTCCGTGGACACGGTGGCGGGCTGGGAGTCGGGGCGACGGCCGCTGACCTCGTTGGCGGTGGGGCAGATGCCGGCGCATCGCCACCGGCTCATGCGCATGGGTGCGAGCACCGCACTGCTCCTCGCCCTGGAGAAGGCACTGGAGGCAGATCTCCTCCTGGCGCACGTACTCACCGACGACGGGCCCACGGGTGACAGCCCCCTGGGTACGTGGGTCCTGCAACGCGATCTTGTCGAGGTGCTGGTCTGGCCCTTGAACGGGGTGGCCCCCGAGCCGATGCGCGCCCACGTGGCCGCCGGCAGGCCACGCCGCGGCCCCAGCACCGACGGACCGACGCTGTCGGCCGACGACCGGCGACGGTTCTTCCAACGCATCCGCCGAACCGCGGACGAAGCCCGATCCGGCGAGTTCCTGCTCCGCCGCCAGGCTCTCTACCTGGCAGGTTACGACGACGCCCCGGACACCGCCGCCTGGCTCGCGCAGCAACGGGCGGAGCGTCCGCAGGACTGGCTCACCCGCTGGCCGGCGGCGCGCTCCGTGGCGGCCGTCGCCGCCCGCCAGGGCGACCGAGATCGCATGCGGCACTTCATCTCCACCACGCTGGACGAAGAGGCGGGCGAGGCGGCGAATCTGAACTACTGGGCCTACTGGCTCGGTGAGAGCCCTCACCTCCAGCTCTCCGACGACTTCATCGCCACACCCGGGCTCGGGACATGGCACGGCCACAGAGTGGTCCAGCACCTCGTGAAAGGCCTCGCGCCCGAGCACGGCTTCCTCGATCTGAATATTCACACCCTGTGGGCCCTGCTCGCCGCACGCCCCACCCTGCTGCGCTCCACCGCCGGGCGGACCCTCCAGGACCGGTTACCCGTGTTGTTGGATGGCACCGGGCTCTCACCGCGCGCGCGTCGGGAGCTGGAAGGCATTCGGTACGCGATCCGCCTCGCCGAGGCATGAAGGAGAGACACAGTGGCTGACGACCTGTCCGCGGTGGCCGGCTTCCTCTACGAGGCGGGGACGCTCAAGCACACGCGCCGCACGGGCTGGTGGATGGCCGGCGTCAACGACCCGGAGAGCGTCGCCGAACACTCCTGGCGTACGGCGCTCATCGCGTCCATCATCGCGAAACTGGAAGGCGCCGACCCCGCGCGGGCAGCCTTCCTCGCCGTGTGGCACGACACCCAGGAGACCCGCACGGGGGACGTCAACCACCTCGGCAAGAAGTACGCGACGAGCGCCGACCCGGTGGCCGTCACGGCCGATCAGACCCTCGGCATGCCGGAGCGGCTGGCATCGGCGATTCACGAACTCGTCGCCGAGTACGAGGCCAAGGATTCGCCGGAGGCCGTCTGCGCACGCGACGCCGACAAGTTGGAGTGCATGCTCCAGGGCATCGAGTACAAGGCCCAGGGGCACGCCCATGCCCAGCGGTGGATCGACAACAGCAGGGCCCGCCTCATCACGGAGACCGGGCAGCGGCTGGCCGACGAGCTGCTGGGCCAGGACCCGCTCGACTGGCTGCGCACCGTCCTCGGCGAGAAGCACTGACGGCGGGCCAGGAGCCATGACGCGCACCTTGTACCTCTTCGGGTCGGCCGCTCCGCCCGTGTTCGACATCGCCCGCGTGATCGAGGACGCGCAGTCTCGGGGGTGGGACGTGTGCCTCGGCCTGACGCCGACGGCCGCCGACTGGCTCACGGAAGGGCTCGACGGCCTGGCCGCGCTCACCGGACACCCGGTCCGCAGCAGCTACAAGCGGCCGGGAGAGCCGGACGTATGGCCCACGGCCGACGCGATCCTCGTTGCCCCGGCCACGTTCAACACGATCAACGGTTGGGCCCTAGGACTCACGGACCGGTTCGTCGTCGGCGTGGTCGCCGAAGCCATCGGCAAAGGTATCCCGCTGGCCGTCATGCCGTGCGTGAACGCCGCCTACGTCCAGCACCCGCAGTTCGAGCAGAGCATCGCGACGCTGCGTAACGCCGGCGTGCGGGTGCTCTACGGTGAGGGCGGCTTCGTGCCCAACCTGCCGGGGCAGGGGCGCGCGGCAGCGTACCCGTGGGATGTGGCGCTGGACGCCGTCGACGGACTGGGGCGGCCCGGTCGGCAGGACGCCCCGTAGGGGCCGCGAACGACACCGGCCCGGCCGCTCGGAGCGGTCGGGCCGGTGTCGTGTGCGCCGCGGAAGGCGGCGCGGGAAGAGCCTCGGGGCGCCCAGGGTCAGGCGGCCTTGGTCTCCCAGAAGATGCGGTCGATCTCGGCGATGAGCTCGAGAGCCTTCGCGCCGGTCGCCGGGTCGTTCGACGCCTTGGCGGCCGACAGGGCCTTCAGGGTGTCGTTGACCAGGGTGTGGAGCTGCGGGTACTTCTCGAAGTGCGGGGGCTTGAAGTAGTCGCTCCACAGCACCGAGACGTGGTGCTTGGCGAGCTCGGCGCGCTGCTCCTTGATGGTGATGGCGCGCGCGCGGAAGTCGGCGTCTTCGTTGGCCTGGTACTTCTCCTGCACGGCCTTGACGGACTCGGCCTCGATGCGGGCCTGGGCAGGGTCGTACACGCCGCACGGAAGATCGCAGTGGGCGGAGACCTTCGCCTTGGGGGCGAAGAGGCGGGAAAGCATGGAGTTTGTCCTCCTCGTGATCGTCTTCTCAAGGGGGAGATTACTCGCTGAAGAACCGGATTTCGCGGGCGCCCCCATGGGCTTAGGACAAAAGTCCAGGGGCTCGGCCGGACCGGTGAGCGAATGTACGGACCCGTGGGGCAGCATGCGGGGGTGACGAGGAGGACACGCATGGTGGAGAACGGGCGCCCGCGCAAGCGGTTCGAGGTGGTGGAGGTGTCGGGGCCCTCGATGGTGCCCACGCTGCTGAACGGGGACCGGCTCGTGGTCCGGTACGGGGCCACCGTACGGCCGGGCGACGTGGTGGTGCTGCGGCATCCGCTCCAGCAGGACCTGCTGGTGGTCAAGCGCGCGGTGGAGCGGCGGCCGGGCGGCGGCTGGTGGGTGCTCGGCGACAACCCGTACAACGAGACCGGCGACAGCACCGACTTCGGGCCGGTGCCCGCCGAGCTGGTGCTGGCGACGGCGGTGCTGCGGTTCCGGCCGCGCGAGGAGGATCAGCGTTCGCTGAGGGCCCGGCTGTCCTGGGCGGCCTCGGCGCTGCGCCCGCTGTGGGCGGACGCCTCGGCCTCCAGTCGCTTGCGGGCCCGGTAGGCGGCCACGTTCGCCCGGGTGGCGCAGCGGTCGGAGCAGTAGCGCCGGGAGCGGTTGGTGGAGGTGTCGAGGTAGGCGTTGCGGCAGGGCGCGGCCTGGCACAGGCCGAGGCGGTCGGGGCCGTGCTCGGTGAGGGCGAAGGCCAGGCCCATGGCGGCCATGGCGGCGTAGCCCGCGGAGGCGTTCGAGGGGTGTTCGGCGAGGTGGATGTGCCAGTCGGGGCGGCCGTCGTCGGCGAGGGTCTCGTGGCCGGACACCTGGGGGCTGACGGGGAACTCCATGAGCAGCGAGTTCAGCAGGTCGACGGCGAGGACCTCGTCGCCGCCGTCGGCGGCCTCGAAGACGGAGCGCAGCCGGCCGCGGACGTTGCGGAAGCGGGTGACGTCACCGTCGGTGACGCGGCGCGCCATCTGCTGACTGGCGCCGAACAGGGCGCGGACAGCGTCCACCGAGGTGAGCGAGTCCTTGTTGCGGGCCGGCTCCTCGGTGTTGACCAGGCGCACGGCGAAGTCCGAGTAATGGGCCAGTTCCACTTGTAGTCCTTACGGCTGCGGATTAGTGTCTCCGGTAACGGCTGAGACGTATTCGAGGGTATTACGTGCGGAGGGGTTCGGGATGACGGATGCGGCGGGTACGACGGACACGACCGAAGCGACGGGCACGACCGACTGGCAGGCCTGGCAGGACAGCTGGGACCGGCAGCAGGAGTGGTACATGCCCGACCGCGAGGAGCGGTTCCGCGTGATGCTGGACATGGTCGAGGCACTGGTGGGACCCGCCCCCCGGGTGCTGGATCTCGCATGCGGTACGGGAAGTATCACGGACCGCGTCCTCAAGCGGTTCCCGGAAGCCACCAGTACGGGCGTCGATCTCGACCCAGCCTTGTTGACCATCGCCGAGGGGCACTTCGCCGGGGACGCGCGCGTCACGTTCGTGACCGCCGACCTCAAGGACCCGAACTGGCGCTCCGCCCTCCCCCGCACCACCTACGACGCGATCCTGACGGCCACCGCCCTGCACTGGCTGCCGAGCGAGGAGCTGGCCGTCCTGTACGGGCAGCTCGCCCCGCTCCTTGCCCCGGGCGGGGTGTTCATGAACGCCGACCACATGCCCGACCCGGCCACCCCGCGCATCGACGCCGCCGAGCACGCCCACCGGCACGCCGGCATGGACCGGGCCAGGACGGCCGGGGCGGTGGACTGGCGCGAGTGGTGGGCGCTGGCGGGCGCCGAGCCGGCGCTGGCCGAACAGGTGAAGCGACGCTTCGAGATCTACGGGGAGCACGCGGACGGCGACACCCCTTCCGAGGCCTGGCACACCGAGACCCTGCGCGCCGCGGGCTTCGCGGAGGCCCGTACGGTCTGGCGCTCCCCCTCGGACGCCCTGGTCCTAGGTCTGAAGTAGGAAATCCGGGTTCGCTTCCCGGGGCCACGACCGGGGGCTCGCGGGACACGACAGAGGGGCGGTACGGGGATCCGTACCGCCCCTCGTCCGTCCGCGGGTGCGGACTACAGCACCTTGGAGAGGAAGGCCTTCGTGCGGTCGTGCTGGGGGTTGCCCAGGACCTCGCGGGGGTGGCCCGACTCGACGACGACGCCACCGTCCATGAAGACGAGGTTGTCGCCGACCTCGCGGGCGAAGCCCATCTCGTGCGTGACCACGATCATGGTCATGCCCGATTCGGCGAGGTCCCGCATGACGTCGAGGACGTCACCGACCAGCTCCGGGTCGAGCGCCGAGGTGGGCTCGTCGAAGAGCATCAGCTTCGGCTCCATGGCGAGCGCGCGGGCGATGGCCACGCGCTGCTGCTGGCCGCCGGAGAGCTGGGTGGGGTAGTTCCCGCCCTTGTCGCCGAGGCCCACCCGGTCCAGGAGCTTGACGGCGCGCTCGCGCGCCACCGCCTTGGACTCGCCCTTGACCATGACCGGGGCTTCCATCACGTTCTCGATGGCCGTCATGTGCGGGAAGAGGTTGAAGCGCTGGAAGACCATGCCGATGTCCCGGCGCTGGGCCGCGACCTCGCTGTCCTTCAGCTCGTAGAGCTTGTCGCCCTTCTGGCGGTAGCCGACGAGCTGCCCGTCGACGTACAGCCGTCCCGCGTTGACCTGCTCCAGGTGGTTGATGCACCGCAGGAAGGTCGACTTGCCGGAGCCGGACGGGCCGACCAGACAGAAGACCTCACGCGGGGCGACCTCCAGGTCGATGCCCTTGAGGATGTGCGCCGCACCGTAGGACTTGTGGACGCCCTCGGCCTTCACCATGGCAGTCGTCATCAGGCCACCGCCTTGCGGTTCGAGAAGCTGGACAGTTTCGCCTTGATCTTCTGCAGCGGTGTCGGCGGCAGCGAGCGGAGCGCGCCACGGGCGTAGCGGCGCTCCAGGTAGTACTGGCCGACGCTGAACACGCTGGTCAGGGCGAGGTACCAGATCGACGCGACGAAGAACATCTCCATCACCGCGAACGAGGTCGAGGCGATGTCCTGCGCGGCACGCAGCAGGTCGAAGTACTGCACGGCGACCACGAGCGACGAGGTCTTGAGCATGTTGATGAACTCGTTGCCCGACGGCGGCACGATCACCCGCATGGCCTGCGGCAGCACGACGCGACGCATCGTCTGGGTGCGGGTCATGCCGAGCGCGTGCGAGGCCTCGGTCTGGCCCTCGTCGACCGACTGGATGCCGGCGCGGACGATCTCCGCCATGTACGCGCCCTCGTTCAGGCCGAGACCCAGCAGGGCGGCCAGGAAGGGCGTCATGACCTGGGTCATCTCGTCCTTGTAGAACCCGAGGTTCAGGATCGGGAAGATCAGGGCGAGGTTGAACCAGATCAGCAGCTGCACGTACACCGGGGTGCCGCGGAACAGCCAGATGTAGAACCAGGCGATGGTGCTGGTCACCGGGTTCTTCGAGAGCCGCATGACGGCGAAGAGGATACCGAGGACCAGGCCCAGGGCCATCGAGGTGATGCTGATCCAGACCGTGTTGACGACACCGCGGAGGATCGTCGGGTCGAACAGCTTCTCCGGCACGGTGGCCCAGCGCACGTTGCCCTGCGAGAAGGCGACGACGAGAGCCACGACCAGGCCGATGACGACCACGGCGCTGATCCAGCGACCGTAGTGGCGGACCGGGATGGCGCGGATGGCCTCGGGGGGGACGGCCCCGGCCGGCGGGGTGTCCGCCGGGCCCGGGACCTTGTCGAGCTTGTCAGTCACAGTGACTGCCCTTCAGTGTGCTGCGGTGGTACGCGGAGATCAGGAACCGGCGTTGATCTTGGCCTCGGTCACGGCGCCGGAGCCCGCGTTCCACTTGTCCAGGGCGGCCTTGTAGGTGCCGTCCTTGATGACCGCGTCAAGGGCTTCCTTGAGCGCGTCGCGCAGCTGGGTGTTCTTCTTGTCCACCGCGATGCCGAAGAAACCGGCGTCGGTCGGGTTGGCGATGGCCTCGAACTCGTTGCCGCCACCGGCGGTCTGCGCGATGTACGCGGCGACCGGGGAGTCGTTCAGGTCCGCGGCGGCGCCGCCGGCCTTCACTCGGGTCTGGGCCTCGGCGTCGGTCGGGAAGGACTCGACCTTGAGCTCGCCCTTGCCGTCCGTCTTGCACTTCTCGGCCTGGGTCTTGGCCGACTCCTCGTACGTGGTGCCACGCTGCACGGCGACCGTCTTGCCGCACAGGTCGTCGAGGGTCTTGATGCCGTCCGGGTTGCCCTTCTTGACCAGGATGCCGGTGGAGGCGGAGAAGTAGTCGACGAAGTCGACACCGGCACCGGTCTTGGCGCCCTTGTCGTCCAGGCCCTCCTGACGGGCCTTGGTGTCGGTGAGCGAGGACATGACCAGGTCGCTACGGCCGGTCTGCATGCTGCCGATCAGCGTGTCGAAGGTGCCGGACTCGAACTTGAACTGCACGCCGAGCTGCTTGGCCATGGCCGCCGCCACGTCGGGGTCGACACCGACGATCTTGCCGCCCTCGGTGAACTCCATCGGCGCGTAGGTGGCGTCCGTGCCGACCTTGATGACACCGGCGTCCTGGATCTTCTTCGGGAGCTTGGCGAAGAGCGGCGCGCTGCTGTCGGCGGCCGCGCCGGACGGGGTGCTGGAGGCCTTGTCGGTCTGGTCACCACAGCCGGTGAGGATCAGGGCGCCCGCGACCGCGATCGCGCCGACCGCGGCGATCCGGGACCGTGCGGCGGTCGTACGACGGGTGGTGCTAGCGGTCATGGCTTGGTTCCTCCGGCGCTGGTGGAAAAGCAACGAAAAACGGTCGAACACGCACCATCGAGTGTCGCGACCTTGTGTGATTACGGCATCTTGCCATTCGGACTGAGACATTCAGGGTGCCCGTCAGGTCAAAATCGCATAACGGGCGCCCTGGGTAGCCCAACAGGACTGCGGAGAACAGGGTTCGGGGCCGCAGATACTGCTGTGACCTGCTGGTTTTGCCGCAGTTTCTACGGGGCGTCTCGCCCACCGGACGGCAAGGTTTGGACTTTTCGCCAAAAGCCGGGCAGGGGACCTACAGTTGAGCGGGAATCGACTCGTCTGGGCGAGCGTTCTTCGGGTAGAACAGATCCTTACACCCCTCATCCGGGGCTCAGGGCGCGCGTGCGGCGCGCCCGCGCGTACGAACCTCCCCTTCGCGGAGACGGGCCAACCGTTGACGCGGAGTACGGACGCGGTGCCCGCCCACCCCTTAACCAGGAGTGGCCACCCTCAACGATTCAAAGGACTTAAGGGGTCACACGAAGTGGCAGCGGAAATCTTCAACCCTCGCAGTGACAGCGTCACGGACAACAACCCGGACGCGGTGTTCGCGCTGCACCGGGGCGGCAAGATGGCCATCCAGGCCACAGTGCCGGTCACCAACAAGGATGACCTCTCCCTCGCCTACACGCCCGGCGTGGCGAAGGTGTGCAGCGCCATCGCCGAGCAGCCGGAGCTGGTGAACGAGTACACCTGGAAGTCCAACGTGGTCGCCGTCGTCACCGACGGTACGGCCGTGCTCGGACTCGGCGACATCGGTCCCGAGGCCTCCCTCCCGGTCATGGAGGGCAAGGCCATCCTCTTCAAGCAGTTCGGTGGCGTGGACGCGGTCCCGATCGCGCTCGCCACCAAGGACACGGACGAGATCATCGAGACGGTCATCCGTCTCGCCCCGTCCTTCGGCGGCGTGAACCTCGAGGACATCTCGGCGCCCCGTTGCTTCGAGATCGAGCGCCGCCTCCAGGAGGCGCTGGACATCCCGATCTTCCACGACGACCAGCACGGCACGGCCATCGTGACGCTCGCCGCGCTGCGCAACGCCGCGAAGCTCACGGGTCGCACCCTCGGTGACCTGCGCGCCGTGATCTCGGGCGCCGGCGCGGCCGGTATCGCCATCGCCAAGATCCTCGTGGACGCGGGCATCGGCGACGTCTGCGTCACCGACCGCAAGGGCGTCGTCTCCGCGGACCGCTCCGACCTGACGGACGTCAAGGCGGAGATCGCGGGCCTGACGAACAAGACCGGACAGACGGGCTCCCTGGAGACCGCGCTGAACGGCGCGGACGTCTTCATCGGCGTCTCCGGCGGTACGGTCCCCGAGGAGGCGGTGGCCTCGATGGCGAAGGACGCGTTCGTCTTCGCCATGGCCAACCCGAACCCGGAGGTCCACCCGGACGTCGCGCACAAGTACGCGGCGGTCGTGGCCACGGGCCGTTCGGACTTCCCGAACCAGATCAACAACGTGCTGGCGTTCCCGGGCATCTTCGCGGGTGCCCTCAAGGTGCGCGCCACCCGGATCACCGAGGGCATGAAGATCGCCGCCGCCGACGCCATCGCCGGCGTCGTGGGTGACGAGCTCGCCGCCGACTATGTGATCCCGTCGCCGTTCGACGAGCGCGTGGCCGAGGCCGTCGCCACGGCCGTGGCCGCCGCGGCCAAGGCCGACGGAGTGGCCCGCCTCGTCTGAGACCGGAGCCGAGCTGTACGCGCAGAGGCCCGACCGGATCCCTCCGGTCGGGCCTCTGCGTTTCCCCGCGACCGCACGGGTGCGACGAAAGCCTCACCCGTGCGGTCTCGGGAGGTCTGGAACCCGGCCCCTACCGAGCGGTAGCGTCGCCGCATGTTCGCTGCCTACGCCGCCCGAATCGACCGTGACCAGCCGCTGAACGGCCTTGAGCTGGGCGACCGCCCGGCCCCCGAGGCCCGGCCCGGCTGGGTGACCGTGAACGTCAAGGCCACCTCCCTCAACCACCACGACCTGTGGTCGTTGCGCGGAGTCGGCCTCGGCGAGGAAAGACTCCCGATGATCCTCGGCTGCGACGCCGCCGGGATCGACCAGGACGGCAACGAGGTCGTCCTGCACTCCGTGATCGGCCAGAGCGGCCACGGGGTCGGCCCGGACGAGCCGCGCTCGATCCTGACCGAGCGCTACCAGGGGACCTTCGCCGAGCAGGTGACCGTCCCCGCGTGGAACGTGCTGCGCAAGCCCGCGGAGCTGACCTTCGAGGAGGCCGCCTGCCTGCCGACGGCCTGGCTGACGGCCTACCGGATGCTGTTCACCAACGCGGGCGTCCGCCCCGGGGACTCCGTCCTGGTACAGGGCGCCGGTGGCGGTGTCGCGACCGCCGCGATCGCCCTCGGCAAGGCGGCCGGCCTGCGGGTGTTCGCCACGAGCCGGGACGAGGCCAAGCGCAAGCGGGCCGTGGAGCTGGGCGCGGTGGAAGCCTTCGAGCCGGGCGCGCGGCTGCCGCAGCGGGTGGACGCGGTGATCGAGACGGTGGGTGCGGCCACCTGGTCGCACTCCGTGAAGTCCCTGCGCCCCGGCGGCACCCTGGTGATCTCCGGCGCCACGAGCGGCGACCGCCCCGCGCACGCCGAGCTGACCCGGATCTTCTTCCTGGAGCTGAAGGTGGTCGGCTCGACGATGGGCTCGAAGGACGAGCTGGAGGACCTCCTCGCCTTCTGCGCGACCACCGGGCTGCGGCCGGTCATCGACGAGGTGCTGCCGCTGGACCGGGCGCGGGAGGGGTTCGAGAAGCTCGCGTCGGGCGACCTCTTCGGAAAGATCGTCCTCACCCCCTGATGTCAACCGGGGTTGACGAACCTCTCGCGTCAACCTACATTGACACCCATGACCGAAGCCACCGATCTCGCCGAACGGGCCGGTGACCGTGACCCGCGCGTGGGCCTGCGTGCCGTGGCCGCCCTCCGCAGGCTGCTGGAGCAGCTGGAGGCCGTACAGGTACGCAGCGCCCGCGCGCAGGGATGGTCCTGGCAGGAGATCGCGGCCGAGCTGGGCGTCAGCCGGCAGGCCGTGCACAAGAAATACGGGAGGCTCTGATGTTCGAACGCTTCACCCGCGACGCCCGGTCGACCGTGACCGGGGCGGTGACCGAGGCCCGGCGGAGCGGGGCCGCCACCGTCACCGAGGAGCACCTGCTGCTCTCCCTGCTGGCCCTCGGCGCCCTGGACCCGCTGGGCGTGGATCGCGCGGCGGTGACCGCCGACCTCACGGCCGCCCGCCGCCGGGGCGGCATGTCCCGGGCGGACGAGGAGGCACTGGCCGGACTCGGCATCGATCTCACCGAGATCGTCTCCCGTGTCGAGGAGACCCACGGCGAGGGCGTCCTCGCGACCCCGGCGCCCCGCAGGCGGACCCTGGGCGGGTCGCTCCGCTCCGCCCTCGGCCGCGCGGGCACGGACGACCGCGGCGGCGGTCACCACGTCCCCTTCACCGCGGGTGCGAAGAAGGTGCTGGAGCAGTCCCTGCGCATCGCCCTGGGCCGCAAGGACAAGCACATCGGCACCCTGCACCTCCTGCTGGCCCTGCTCTCCCGCCCCGGCACCGTCTCCGAGGTCCTCTCGGACCACGGCGTCAGCTACAGCACGACGGAATCGACCCTGGCGGCCTGACCCCGATCCTCACCCTGGCCGGAGCCCGCATTTCCGGACCCGCCCGCGTTCGAGGCGCGGGGTCCGGGGCGACGCCCCGGCTGCGGCGCCGCGGGCGACCTACGGCCTGGCCCCGAACGTGGTTCCCAGCCGGCCGGAGGCCGCCTTGAGGTGGCCGCGCGCCTCGGCCACCTGAGCCGCGGTCACCCCGCGGTCCCGCGCCGCGTCACGCACCTCGTCGCGGAAGCGGTCCAGCAGCCGGTCCAGGTCACGCGCCGGGTCACCGGTGGGCGCCAGGTCGGCGGCCCAGTCCCCGTCCACCACCGGATCCGCCGCCGCGCGGCCCGCCGAGCCCGCGCCCGGGCCCGCGGCCGAACCCGAGCCCGGCGTACCGCTCCCGAGCCAGGCCCCGGCCAGGCTTCCCAAAACGCCGCCGGACTTGGCGAACTGCTCCTGGAGCTGGCCCGCGATGCGCTGGACCTCCTCGCGGGCCCGCTCCTGGGCCTCCTTGGCCTGGCGGCGGGCCTGTTGCGCCTCCTCGCGGGCGCGGCGGCTCTCGTCCTTCGCCCGGCGCGCCTGCTCCTTCCACTCCTGCCGCGCCTTGCGCAGGTCCTCCTTGGCGGCCTTCCAGGACTCGTCCTCGACCTGGGTCGCCGAGGCCGAGGCCGCGGCCCGCATCTCGCGGCGCAGGTCACCCGCCGCGCCCCGGACGTCGTCACGGATCTCGGCGGCGAGCTCGGTGACCGAGTCGCGGATCTCCAGTTCCAGGTCGGCCAGCTCACCGCCACGGTCGGCCAGTTCGGCCCGGCCGGCGTCGGTGATCGAGTACACCTTGCGCCCGCCCTCGGTGGCATGGGTGACCAGGCCTTCGGCCTCCAGCTTCGCCAGTCGCGGGTACACGGTGCCCGCGGAGGGTGCGTACAGGCCCTGGAACCGCTCCTCCAGCAGACGGATCACCTCGTACCCGTGGCGCGGGGCCTCGTCCAGCAACTTGAGGAGGTACAGGCGGAGTCGGCCGTGGGCGAAGACGGGCGGCATGTCAGAGCACCTTCTTGTCGAGCGTGAGGGGGGCGGCGGGGCTCTCCGCGTCGGCCGGCGGGCGGCGCAGCAACGCGATCGAACCGGAGACCGTGGTCGCCCGCAGGGTGCCCGCGCCGGAGCCGAGGGTTCCGGTGATCCGCTTGGCGCCCATCTGCCCGGAGACCCGCAGGTCCTCGAAGGCGTTGGAGACGCGGCCGGTGGCGGTGTTGGCCTCGACCTTGGCGTCGGCGGGGTGCGGGAGGCGGATCGCGACCTGCCCGGAGACGGAGTTGAGGAAGATGTCCACCGGCTCGGGGGCGGCGGGGTCCGCGGCGAGGTCGATGAGCATGTCACCGCTGACCGAGTCGGCCCGTACGTTGCCGCCCGAGCCGTCGACCACCGTCAGGCCGCCGGAGACGGAGTGGAAGCCGAACTCGCCGGAGACGGACTGCGCCTCGACGCTGCCGGAGACGGTGTGCGCCTTGATCCGGCCGGACAGTCCGACCAGCGTGGCGTCGCCGGAGACCCCGTTGACGTCCGTGCCGCCGGAGATGCCGGAGACGAAGACGGCGGCGCCGACCGCTGCCACGTGGACCTGGGTGGCGGCGGGCACGGTGAGGGTGATCGAGACACTGCGCTCCCAGGCCTTGCGGCCCGAGGCGGAACCGGCCCAGGCCTTCCAGGGCTTGGTCTCGAACCACTGCTTGAGGCCCTGGGAGCCGTTCCAGGGCAGGTCCTCGTAGGAGACGGTCAGCGTGCCGCCGTCCTGTACGACGTACAGGGGCGGTCCGTCGACCTCGGTCACCTCCAGGCGGGCCGGGCCCTCCTCGGCGGCGACCACGTTCACCGTGCCGCTCACGACGCGGACGCGGAGCTCGGTCACCGGCTCCCCGAGGGTGAGCTTCTGCGGTTCGGCGAAGTGCCACGTCGTCGGCGACGGCGACGACTCGGGCGACTGCTCTGCCATGGTGCTGATCCTCCTCGTGCGTACACGGACCGGGCTCGACGCACGCAACATATCGCGTCTTCTGTTAACACGATATATCGCGGTTGGGCGAAGTCAAGCGCCCTTCCGGAACCCCACGGTTCGGGGTGTTGTGCACTACTGCGTGGGCATGTCAGCCTGGGCGATCCACCGCCGCAGCCCGGGGGGCGACGGCCGGCGCGGCCCTGCTCGCGCACGGGACGGCGACCCTCGCGTACGACCGGGCCCGGGCCGAAGGCCCGCGGCCCACGACGAAACCCCTGGCTCCGGCGCCGTCGGGCGTGCCAGTCTGGTGATCATGAACCGTGCTGCCGATGACCCGGATCATCCCGTCCACCAAGCACGGCGGCTCGCCGCCGAGCGTTTTCCCGACGCCCTGAGCGTGGTCCTCGCGGGGTCCGTCGCGTCCGGCCGCGCCACCGCCACCAGCGATCTGGACATCGCGGTCCTGATCGAGGACGGGGGCGAGACCCGGCGGGAGACCCTGCGCTTCGAGGGACGGCTGGTCGAGCTGTTCTCTCACACCCGCGCCGGCCTGCGGGAGCTCTTCGCGGCCGACGCGGCCTCCCGTCGCGGCGTCATGCAGCGCATGTACGCCGACGGCCTGGTCCTGAGCGAGCGGGACGGAGCGGCCACCCGCGTCAAGCAACACGCCGAGGAGGCGCTCCGCGAAGGTCCGGGCGCCCTCGCCCCCGCTGAGGTCGAGACCCGGCGCTACGGGCTCACCGACGCCCTCGACGACCTCGCCGACACCGTGGACGCCTGCGAGCGCCTCGCCGTGGCCCATGTCGTGCTCAGCACCGCGGCCGACCTCCTCCTCGACCACCGCCGTGCCTGGACCGGCGGCGGCAAGTGGTTCCCCCGACGCCTGTTGCAGGCCGACGCCGTGCACGGCCGGGCCCTCCTCGACGGCTACCGCCGCCTCTGCCGCGGCGGCGGGCCCCAGGGCCTCGTCGACGCCGCCGCGGACGTCCTCGCCCTGGTGGGCGGCCCCCTCCGCGAGGGCTACGCGCGGACCTGGGGCTGCGCCGCCGAGCCCGCCTCCCGGCATGATCGGACAGAGCCGACCTGAGGGCCGGAGGCGGCGGTCAGCGGGCCGAGGGCGGGATCTCCTTGATCCGGTCGACGACCGTCCGGGTCATGACGGCGCTCGTGTACACGACCGTGCCGGGCTTGATCAGGCCCTGTTCGCCGGACTCGCCCTGTACCTGGACGCTGCGCTCGCCGAGGAACGTGAGGGTCTGGCGGTCGAAGATCCATTCCTCGCGCAGACCGGAGTGCTCGTCGAGCCGGGCGACCGCGATCCCGCTGCGGCCCGCGGCGTCGACGGCCTCGTCGACCGTCACCACGCCGGGGATCTTCGCCGCGGCCTTGTAGAGCGCGGCCGTGAGCTCGGCCGGCGGGTAGCTGCCGCGCAGCAGGTCGCCGATCGTGGTGAAGGCCTCCTGGTCGGGGCCGCGGCCCATGCCCTTGGTCTCCTCGTAGATCCGCCGGAGCAGCACGTCGGGGTCGGTGGGCAGAGTGGTGAGGTAGTTGTAGGTGGGCGCGTTGAGGTACGGCGTCCGGGCCTTGCCCCGCTCGTCACGGCCCGCCAGGGTCACGCCCTTCGGCCCGGTGTTCCCGGGCTCGATCAGCCAGCCCTCGGTGCCGTCCGGCGAGTTCCATTGGTGGCGCGTGTGCAGCTGCTCGCTGACCACGGTGCTCTTGTCGCCGACGGTCTTCACGTAGGTGTTGGCCGACTTGCTGCCGATGTAGACGAACTGGTCCGCGCGCACCGACAGCGGGCCGGCGCCGGTGGACGAGGAGGCCAGGGAGATGCGGTCCAGGAGCTGCGGCGTCCCCTTGGGGTCGGCGGTGCCGATCCGGGTGGTCAACGCCGGCCCCGTGGCGAGGGTGGAACCGGGTCCGTCGGCGGCGCCCCGGTCCACGGAGGAGAAGAAGCCGATGGCGAGGGCTCCGGCCAGGGCGAAGCCGGCGACGGGTACGAGGAACGAGCGACGCAGGAACGGGTTGCGCGCCCCGGCGGCACGGGCGGGGGCGGACGGGGCCGCGGCGGGGGCGGCGATGTCGGCGATGTCGGCGGCGCGGAGGTCTTCGTGGATCTGGGCCATCAGGCGCTCCTTGTGGAACTGGTGGCGGCCCGCGGGCAGGTCCCGTTCGGCGAACGGCAGGAGGGGGGAGTTCTCCTCCTGGCCGGCCGGGTGGGGGCGGGAGAGGTCGGCGTTCATCGGGTTCCTTCCTGTGCGGACCGGACCGTGTTCGTGCGGTCGCCGTATGCCTGTCGGGGGCGAGCCGCGAGTTCCCGCTTTTTCGACTTCAGTTGCGCTTCGGCGAGTTTGCGTAGCTTCGTACGGGCCCGGGACAGCCGGGAACGGACGGTGCCGACCGGGATGCCGAGGACACGGGCGACCTCCGTGTACTCCAGGCCCTCCCCCAGGCACAGCAGCAGGACCTCGCGTTCGGGTCCGCGCAGCGCGCTCAGCTGCCCGAGGGTGGCCGCGATCTGCCGCCGGTCGTCGAGGCGGTCGGCCACCTCCTCGGCGTGGTCGGGTACGGACGCGGCGCCGGCGGCCGCCGTGGCGGCGGCAGCGGCGGCCCGGTAGCGCCGGTTGCTCCGGCAGTGGTTGCGGGCGAGGTTGGTGGCGATGCCCAGCAGCCAGGGCCGCAGCGATCCGCCCTCGGGGTCGATCGTGCCGCGCAGCCGCCATGCCTCCAGGAAGGCGGCCGACATGACGTCCTCCGCCGCGGCCCAGTCCCCGGTCATCCGGAAGGCATGGTTGTAGAGGGTGCGCGCGTAGCTGTCGAACAGCTCCGCGTAGGCGTCCGGATCCCCGGACCGCACCCGGGTTCGCATCTCTGTCGTCACTTCTGTCGACTGTCCGCCACCCGGGATCGAGTTCCCGTGACCCGCGTCACATCCACGTCGGTCCGGGCCGGAAGGCGCAGCCCGAGGAGCCCCGGAGTGGGGGCTACGCCACCTCCAGCAGGGGGCTCGCGTGGTGGTGCAGCCAGGCCCGGTACGGGGGCGTCCGCAGGGCGGCCTCGCGATAGGCGGCGCGCAGGTCCTCGTAGACCTCCGCGTGCGCGCCCGGTCGGGTGGCCAGCAGCAGGCGCACGGCGAGCGGGTCCCCGCAGAGCGGCCGGATCGCCATGTCCTCGCGCGGCCCGGAGGTCGGCTGGCAGGGGGCGACCGCCTCGCCGGAGATGATCAGCGAGGCCGCCGTGTGGTAGTCGGCGTGCAGCACCGGCGGGTCGAGTCCGGCCCCGGCGAAGACCCGACGCAGGCCGTCCCACTCGCCGTCGACCGAGGGGTCGACCATCCAGCGGTCGGCGGCCAGGTCCCGTAAGGAGACCACCGCCTGGCCGGCGGCCGGATGGTCCCGGGACATCGACACGAACTGCGGTTCGCGTTCCATGAGTACGCGCACCTGCAGCCCCGGCGGCACCCGCAGCGGGCTGCCCTCCACCTCGTGCACGAACGCCACGTCCAGTTGTCCCGCGGCGACCATCCGGAGCAGCGCGTTGGCGGAGACGTCCACCACCAGCGAGGTCTCGGTGTCCGGAAGCCGCCGGTGGATCCGCCGCAGCCAGCCCGGCAGCGCGCTGCTGGCGGTCGAGCCGATGCGCAGCCGCGAGGCGTGGGCGAGTTCCCGGGCCTCCGCGACGAGCGCGGCCATCTCGGCGAGCAGGGGGCGGGCCCGGCCCAGCACGGTCCGGCCGAAGGGGGTGGGGCGGCAGCCGGTCCGCTCGCGCAGGAACAGCTCGCCGTCGAGGGCCCGTTCGATGCGGCGCAGTTGGGTCGTCAGGGAGGGCTGGCTCACGCCGAGTTGCCGGGCGGCCTTGTGCAGGCTTCCGGCGTCGGCGATGGCGCACAGGGCGCGCAAATGCCTGACCTCAAGCTCCATGACCTGAGGGTAGGCCGGTCCCGGTGGACCGCACCAGCCACCGATAGCCCCCCGAATCCCGCCATTCTCATGTGAGTTGGGCAGCCGAAATCTCGCCGATAGGTCCGCGTTATCGGGGAGTGACATCATCCGCCGGGCACTTGTGCTCCCGCAGACTCCGGTTCGAAAGACCACCCCCCACCGCACCGGACGAGTAGGAGCTCCCCCACATGCGCCACTCCCGTAAGGCCATGCTGGCCACGACCGTCGGCCTCGGCCTCGCCGCCACCCTGGGTGTCGTCCCCACCGCCACCGCCGCGCCCGCCCCCGTCGGAAACGCCGTGAGCTACGCCGCCTACGAGCGTTCGCCGGAGAACGAGGCCGCGAACGCCGCCTTCTTCGAGGCCGTGCAGCGCTCGGTCGCCGAACAGCGTGCCGCGAACCCCGGCATCCTGGCCGTGACCGTCACGTACAACACCCGCAGCGCCCCCAGCTTCCGCAGCCAGATAGCCCGCTCCACGCAGATCTGGAACAGCTCGGTGTCCAACGTCAAGCTGCAGGAGGTGTCCTCGGGCGGGAACTTCTCGTACCGCGAGGGCAACGACTCACGTGGCTCGTACGCGAGCACGGACGGGCACGGCCGGGGTTACATCTTCCTGGACTACCGGCAGAACCAGCAGTACAACTCCACCCGGGTGACGGCGCACGAGACCGGCCACGTGCTGGGTCTGCCGGACCACTACTCGGGCCCGTGCAGCGAGCTGATGTCGGGTGGCGGCCCGGGCACGTCGTGCACGAACGCCAACCCGAACTCCGCCGAGCGCTCGCGCGTCAACCAGCTCTGGGCCAACGGCTTCGCCTCGGGCCTGGGCGCGAAGGACCTCGCGACCAAGGGCTGAGTCACCGCTCCCCGGGGTCCGCGTAGTCATGGCAGTCGGGGTTCCGGCAGGGACCCCGACCCCATACCGGGATGAAGATCCCGAGGGACTTGCGCCGCCTGACCACTGTGTCGACGCGGCGCCCGCACGCCGGGCACGTCTGCTGTTCGTGCCCGGCCTGCGGGGCCACCGTCTCGTGCGTGTGGTGCTGCTGTTCACCGGCCATACCTCCACGGTAGGCCGGTTTCTCCGCGTTCGACGGGTCAGCGCCTGCGCGCGTAGGTGGTGACGACCTGCCCACCGCCGAAGGTCTTGACTCCGGTCAGCTCCAGCTCGCGGCGGGCGAAGCCGGCCCGCGTGAGGGGGATGCCGCCCCCGGTCAGGACCGGGTAGGTCTTGATCACGAACTCGTCGATCTCCTCGACCAACCGGCCGGCCAGGTCCGCGCCTCCGCAGAGGTAGATGCCGAGCCCGTCCTGCGCCTTCAGCTCCCGCACCCGGGCCGCCACGTCCCCGCTGATGAGCTCGACCGACGGGTCGGGCGGGATCGTGATCGAGCGCGTCACCACGTACTGCTTCAGGTGGGCGTACGGGCTCGCGATGCCCATCTTGAGAGCCGGGTCGTAGGTGCGCCGCCCCATGACGATCGCGTCGAAGTGCCGGGCCGTCGAGATGTCGACGCCCAGCATCTCGTGGGCGTGGGTCGGCAGGGTCTCCGGGTACTCGGTCGTGAGGTGGCCGAGGTATTCGGGGTCCAGGTAGTCGTTGAAGAAGTCGCCGTCGCCGTCCGGGTCCGCCATGAACCCGTCGATCGAGGTGGCGATGAGGTACGTGAGCTTGCGCAAGCGATTCTCTTTCACCAGGGAGTGCCACCGCACCGGAGCACGTCGCATAAAGTACTTCGCCTGTAGTGGTTACGCAAGCCCCCGTGGACCTCGCCGCTCAGCTACGCGGCTTGCGCCACATCGGCCACATCAGCGGCCCGTCCGGAAGCCGCACCGGCTCCCCCGTGAGCTCCCAGCCGAGCCGTTCGTACAGCCCCTTGCTGCGCTCGCTGCTCGCCTCCAGGTACGCCGGCACGCCCTCGCGGTCGCAGCGCTCCAGCACCGGCGCGATCAGCTCGCCGCCGAGGCCCTGCCCCTGCCGGCCCGGGGCCACCGCGATCATCAGCAGGTACTCGTGCTCCTCGGCCGTCGGGTGCACCGCCCCCGTGAGGCGCCCGACCAGCTCGCACCGTTCGTTGTCCGGGTCGGCCACGGCCCGCATGCGCGCCGGGACCTCGTCCTCGACGGCCTCCGCCTCCGGGTCGACCGCCGGGATCCGCAGCCACAGCGCGGCCGCCGAGCCGTCGACGGCGTAGTCGATCCGGCCCTCCTCCAGCGCCACGTCCACGAAGACGCCCAGGAACTTCCCGTGCACCGCGGCCCGGTGCTCCGGGTCCGGGAAGACCCAGCTGCTCACCGGGTCGGTGCGGAAGGCCTCGTCGAGCAGCCGCGCCACCGCGTCCCGGTCCGACCGATCCGCCTGACGTATCTCCAGTGCCACTGGCCACACCCTTCGCTCGCGTATCAACAACCGCGAGTGATCCTAGAGTTGGCGCCGACATGCGGTAAGGCCCGTTCCGGCACCGCGCGGTACCGGAACGGGCCTCGGACCCCGTTCGCCTCCTACGCCCCCCTCGGGCTCACCTCGTACGGCGCGTCACGAACTCCGCGAGTGCCAGCAACCCGCCCGCCGCCCCGAGGTCCGGTACGGCCCGGGACAGCTGCTGGACCGCCCGCCCCATCCGGTCCGCGGCCTGCTCCTGCGCCCAGTCGCGGCCGCCGGCCCGGTCCACGGCGTCGGCGGCCCGGCGCACGTCGTCCCCGGTCATGGGGCCGGCGTACAGCTCGCCCAGCTCCTTGCCCGCCGCGGTGCCCGAGGTGAGGGCGGCCACGACCGGGAGGGACTTCTTGCGGGCGATCAGGTCGGCCCCGGCGGGCTTGCCGGTGTGCCCCGGGTCCCCCCAGATGCCGATCAGGTCGTCGATCAGCTGGAAGGCCAGCCCGGCCTCCCGCCCGAAGGCGTCCATGGCGTCGACCTCGTCCGGGCCGGCCCCCGCGTACAGGGCGCCCAGCGCGCACGCGCAGCCCAGGAGCGCCCCGGTCTTGGCCGTGGCCATGGCCAGGCACTCGTCGAGCGAGACCTGGGGACGCTGCTCGAAGGCGCAGTCCGCCTGTTGGCCCGCGCACAGCTCGATGACACAGGCCGCGAGTCGGGCCGAGGCCGCCGCGGCGGCCGGATGCGGATCCTCCGCCAGCACCTTGAGCGCGAGGGCCATCATCGCGTCGCCCGTGATGATGGCGTCCGGCGTCCCGAAGACGGTCCAGGCCGTGGGCCTGCCGCGCCGCCGGACGTCCTTGTCGATGATGTCGTCGTGCAGCAGCGTGAAGTTGTGCGCCAGCTCCACGGCCGCCGCCGCCCGTACGGCCTCGTCGACCGGGCCGGACCCCAGGCCGCGCAGGGCCTGGGCGGCGGCCAGCACCAGGGCGGGCCGGATGGCCTTCCCGGCCCCGCCCGCGGCGGGGCCGCCGTCCTCGCGCTCCCAGCCGAAGTGGTACATCGCCACGCGCCGCATCTGACCCGGCAGGCTCTCGACCATGCGGCGCAGCTGCGGGTCGACCGCTTCTCTCGTCCGTTCCAGCAGGGCCGCGGCGTCCTGGCCCTCACCGGTCGCGATGGCGTTCACGGCGGTCAGCGCCAGCGCCCGATCTCGACGTTCTCCAGCACGCCGAGCGCGTCCGGAACCAGCACCGCGGCCGAGAAGTAGGCGGTGACCAGGTAGGAGATGATCGCCTGCTCGCTGATGCCCATGAAGCGGACCGACAGGCTCGGCTCGATCTCGTCCGGGATGCCCGGCTGGTGCAGACCGATCACGCCCTGCTCGTCCTCGCCGGTGCGCATGCACAGGATGGAGGTGGTGCGGGCGTCACTGATCGGGATCTTGTTGCTGGGGAAGATCGGCACCCCGCGCCAGGCCGGCACCCGGTTGCCGCCGATGTCCACGGACTCCGGGTAGATCCCGCGCTTGTTGCACTCGCGGCCGAAGGCGGCGATCGCCTTGGGGTGCGCCAGGAACAGCTTGGAGCCGCGCCGCATGCTGAGCAGCTGGTCCATGTCGTCGGGGCTGGGCGCGCCGTCGTGCGGCTGGATGCGTTGGTCGTAGTCGGCGTTGTGGAGCAGGCCGAAGTCGCGGTTGTTGAGCATCTCGTGCTCCTGGCGCTCGCGCAGCGCCTCGACCGTGAGCCGCAACTGCTGCTCGGTCTGGTTCATCGGGTGGTTGTAGAGGTCGGCGACGCGGCTGTGCACCCGCAGGACCGTTTGTGCGATGGAGAGTTCGTACTCGCGCGGCCGGGCCTCGTAGTCCACGAAGGTGCCGGGGAGGACGGCCTCGCCCCGGTGGCCGGCGGAGAGCTCGATCGCGGCCTCGCCGTACTTGTTGGTCTCCCGGTCGGGCCGGGTCCGTACGTCCTCCACGTGCTCGCGCAGGGACTCGACACGGTCGGCGAGGAGCTGGAAGTCCTGGCGGGACAGGGTGAGCGCGGTGCCGGAGGTGGCGGCGCGGGCGGTGTACTCCCAAATCGATTCTTCATCGACGAGGGAGTCGTCGCCGAAGTACGCGCCGTCGGCGACGGTCGCCAGGACGGCGTCCTCCCCGTAGGGGCCGGGGCCGATCTGGTCGATGCGGCCGTGGGCGAGCAGGAAGACCTGGTCGGCGGGGCTGCCGAAGGAAGTCAGCTCCTGGCCGGGTTCGAAGTCGATCTGCCGGCACCGCTGGGCGAGTTCGCCGAGGACGTCGAGGTCCTCGTAGTCGCGCAGCAACGGGAGCTCGCCGAGTTCGGCCGGGATCACCTGGACCTGGGTGCCGGTCTTGATGAACTCCACGACGCCGTTGCCGACCGAGTAGCTCAGCCGGCGGTTGACGCGGTACGTGCCGCCCTGCACCGACACCCACGGCAGCATCTTCAGGAGCCACCGCGAGGTGATCTCCTGCATCTGCGGCGCGGACTTGGTCGTGGTTGCCAAGTTCCGTGCGGCCGTCGTCCCAAGACTGCGCTGCGGTGTCTGGGCCTCGGACTCGGAACCTGCCTGGACCGACATGTCTTTCCCTTTCGATCACTCCATGGATCTGCGGATGCAGCCTTTCAGTACGGAACGTGGTGGGACCATTACACAAAAGGGTGGGACTACTCCTTGTGGGTGTGGGGCACTCTTTGGGGTCACCCACCTCCCCCATGAGCCACTTCAACCCCACACACCCCACTGGTTTCGGCCACGCGCGAGACATCCGGGACCTGGGCCCTAACTTGCATCGGATATGCAAGTTTCCCTACGGTGTCCCCATGCGGCTGACCCGATTCACCGACCTGGCCCTGCGCGTCCTCATGCGCCTGGCCGTCGAGGAGACGGACCTCCCGACCACCCGTGACGTGGCGGCGACCATGGAGGTCCCCTACACGCACACCGCCAAGGTGGTCGCCAGGCTGCAGCATCTCGGCCTGGTCGAGGCCCGGCGCGGCCGTGGTGGTGGGCTCGCCCTGACCGCCGCCGGACGCGCCGCGCCGGTCGGCGCGGTGGTGCGCGAACTGGAGGGCGAGGGCGACGTCGTGGAGTGCGAGGGCACCACCCCGTGCCCCCTGCGCGGCGCCTGCGTACTGCGCGGCGCGCTGCGCCGGGCCCAGGAGGCGTTCTTCGCCGCACTGGACCCGCTCACGGTGAACGACCTGGTGGCATCCCCCACGGGACCGCTCCTGCTGGGCATTTCGAGCAGGGCACCCACACCGACCGGGCCCGGCGGGCCCGGGGGCCCCTGACCCCTCGGGGTCGGCCGACCGATCACCGCCGCCCGCCGACCTCGGCGGGAGTTCGAACAGAGGCCCACCCTCCCGCGGTCCTCTGCGATCAAAAATACGCATCTTAGATGCAAGTTCACACAGTCACATCCATCACGCGAGGAGTTCCGCATGCTGTCCGAGAAGTCGAGCGCGACCGTACGAGCCACCCTGCCCGCCGTCGGCGCGGCGATCGGCGAGATAGCGGAGCTCTTCTACACGAAGCTCTTCGCGGCCCACCCGGCACTGATCCGCGACCTCTTCAACCGGGGCAATCAGCGCTCCGGCCTCCAGCAGCAGGCCCTCGCGGGCTCCGTCGCCGCCTTCGCGACCCATCTGCTCGCCCACCCGGACACCCGCCCCGACGTGATGCTCGGCCGCATCGCCCACAAGCACGCCAGCCTCGGCGTCACCCGCGAGCAGTACGCGGTCGTCCACGAGCACCTCTTCGCGGCGATCGCCGAGGTCCTCGGCGAGGCGGTCACGCCCGAGGTCGCCCAGGCCTGGGACGAGGTCTACTGGCTGATGGCGAACGCCCTGATCACCCTGGAGGAACGGCTCTACGCCGAGCAGCGGGTGGTCGCCGGCGACGTGTGGCGCGAATGGACCGTCACCGACCGGACGGAGGAGACGGCCGACTGCACCACCTTCCGGATCGCCCCCGCCGACGGCGCCCCGGCACCCGGCCACCGGCCCGGCCAGTACGTCTCGGTCCAGGTCGAGCTCCCGGACGGGGCCCGCCAGATCCGCCAGTACAGCCTCATCAGCTCCCCCGGTTCCGCGGTGCGCGCGATCACCGTCAAGCGGGTCCACGGACCGGCCGCCGCGGGCCCCGACGGAGAGGTCTCCCACCACCTGCACGCCCGGATCCGCCCCGGCGACACCCTGCGGGTCTCGGCCCCGTACGGCGACCTGGTCCTGGCCGACCCGGACGCCCCGGTCCTGCTCGCCTCGGCCGGGATCGGCTGCACCCCGATGCTCTCGATGCTGGAGCACCTGTCCGACATCGGACACCCCGCTCCGGTGACCGTGCTGCACGCCGACCGCTCCCCCGCCGACCACCCGCTGCGGGGCGACCACCGGGCACTGACCCACAAGCTGGCGGACGCCTCGGCCCGGTTCTGGTACGAGGAGGAGGCGGAGCCGGGCGACGGCGAGGGCCGCATGGACCTCTCGACCGTCCCGCTCGCCCCGGGCACCCAGGCCTACCTGTGCGGGCCGCTCCCCTTCATGCGGGCCGTGCGCGAGCAGCTGATCGCCAAGGGGGTGCCGGCCGCCGACATCCACTACGAGGTCTTCGGCCCCGACCTGTGGCTCGCATCGGCCTGATCTCCGACCCTTGGCCGGATCGGCTCGCTCGTTGTACGAATGCACTAGCCGCGGAAGGGTCGCCTCCACTAAACCGGAGGGTGACGACACGGGCACACAGGGTGCCCGTCGCGCCCGCACGAAGGAGGCGGCCATGGCCGCACCCATGTCCGCGGACCGTTTCATCAACGCACTGCGCAACGAAGGACTGACCGTCGTCGAGGTCGGCGCCTGGCGCACCCACAACCGCAACCACAAGGGGCCCTGGGGCCCCGTGCACGGGGTGATGATCCACCACACCGTCACCCGTGGCACCGCGTACACCGTCGAGCTCTGCCGGGAGGGCCACAGCGCCCTGCCCGGCCCGCTCTGCCACGGCGTGATCGCCAAGGACGGGCGGGTCCACCTCGTGGGCTACGGCCGCGCCAACCATGCGGGGGCCGGTGACTCCGACGTCCTGGCGGCGGTGATCGCCGAGAAGCGACTGCCCCCGGACAACGAGACGGACACCGACGGCAACCGCTACTTCTACGGCTTCGAGTGCGAGAACCTCGGCGACGGCGCGGACCCCTGGCCGGCGGTCCAGCTCGACGCCATCGCCCGCGCCTCGGCGGCCATCTGCCGGTACCACCGGTGGACGGAACGCTCAGTGATCGGCCACCGCGAGTGGCAGCCGGGCAAGGTCGACCCCAGGGGCTTCACGATGGACGCCATGCGCGCCCGCATCGGCGAGCGCCTGAAGTAGCCGGCCCCCGGCCGGCGGCTCCGGGCCACCCTCCCGGGCCGTCGTCCCCGGCACCACGCCGGGGACGACGACGGAGCACCACTACCGACTGCGCGCGGCCATGGCGAGCGCGATCACCCATCCCACGACGGACCAGCCCAGGAACAGGTTGACCACCAGAACGGAGCCCTTGTTGGGCACCCCTCGCCCGAAGGCGACCGCAGTGGGAATGAAATAGGCCAGGACGATCACCAACAGTCCCACCACGCCGAACGGAATCGCATCACTGCTGGCGCCCATGAATTCCCCCCATGGTCAATGGATTTGACGCTCCATCATCACTGATGCACCCCGGGCACGTGAAGCACCTCCGCGGCACCGGTCCGGGCCTTCCGGTCAGGAACGTGCCGTCCGGGTCGCGTGGCGGCGCGGATGCCATCCGGATACACAATGGACGGGTGAACCGGCCCTCGAACCTTGACGCGCTGCTGGAGCCGCGCCCGCCCTCCCCGTTGCAGGAGACGCTTGACGAGCGGTTCGAGCGGCACGGCGTACGGCTCCTGCTGAAGCGGGACGACCTCGTCCATCCGGAGCTGCCCGGCAACAAGTGGCGCAAGCTCGCGCCCAATCTTCGGGCCGCCCTGGCGGGCGGCCACGAGCGGCTCGTCACCTTCGGCGGGGCCTACTCGAACCACCTGCGGGCCACCGCCGCCGCCGGGCGGCTGCTCGGGCTGCCGACGGTCGGCATCGTCCGCGGCGACGAGCTCGCCGGACGGCCCCTGAACGACTCCCTCGCCCGGTGCGCCGCCGACGGGATGCGGCTGCACTTCGTGTCCCGGTCGGAGTACCGCCGCAAGGCCGAGCCGCGGGAGCTGGCCCGGCTGGTGGACGCGGCCGGCGCGGAGGGCGCGTACGTCGTCCCCGAGGGCGGCAGCAACGCCCTGGCCCTGGGCGGCTGCGCCGAGCTCGGCCGGGAGCTGCGCGGCGCCGCCGACGTGGTGGCCGTGGCCTGCGGCACCGGCGGGACGCTGGCGGGCCTCGCGGCCGGACTGGCCCCCGGGCAGCGGGCGCTCGGGGTCCCCGTCCTGGCGGGCGGCTTCCTCGCCGCGGAGATACGTTCCCTCCAGGCGGCCGCCTTCGGGGGCCCGGCCGGCGAGTGGACCCTGGCCGAGGACTTCCACCACGGCGGCTACGCCCGGGTCCCGGCCGAGTTGGAGGCCTTCGCCGCCGACTTCGGGTCCCGCCACGGCGTCCCGGTGGAGCGGATCTACGTGGCCAAGCTGCTCTGGGCCCTGGCCGAACTCACCGCGTCCGGCACCTTCCCGCGCGGCACGACCCTCGCCGCCGTCGTCACCGGCCGGCCGTGACCGCGCCGCGCGCTCAGCCCTCCTCGCGGTAGGCCGCGGCCTCCTCCAGGTCCAGCCGGCGCAGCAGCGCCCGCAGCATCTCGTCGTCGATCCGCCGCTGGTCCCGCAGCGCCACGAAGACCTCCCGCTCGGCCGCGATCATCTCCCGCGCGAGCCGCCGGTAGATGTCGTCCGCCGACTCCCCCGTCTCCGGATTGACCTCGCCCAGCCGCTCCCACACCGCGTTGCGCCGACGCTCCATGACCGTCCGCAGCCGGTCCGCCAGCGGCGGCGGCAGCGTGCTGTTCTCCGACTCCTCCAGCAACTCGACCAGCCGGTCCTCGGCCGCCCGCGAGGCCTCGCTCTGCGCCTGCGCCTCCGCCAGGGTCTCGGCCCGCACGTCCCTCGGCGGCAGCCTCAGCGCCCGGATCAGCGGCGGCAGCGTCAGCCCCTGCACCACCAGCGTCCCGATGACCGTGGTGAACGTCAGGAAGAGGATCAGGTTGCGGTGCGGCACCGACATCGGCACGGAGAAGGCGATGGCCAGCGAGACCACGCCGCGCATCCCCGCCCACCCCACGATCACCGGGGCCTTCCAGTCGGTCTCCGGCTCCCGGTCGCGGATCCGCGGCGAGATCCAGCGGGGCACGAAGGTCGCCGGGAAGACCCACAGGAACCGGGCCACCACCACCGCGAGGAACACGGCGATCGCGTACCAGGCCGCGTGCAGGCCGTTGTACTCGCCGAGACCCCTGAGGACCACCGGCAGCTGGAGCCCGATCAGCGCGAAGACCACCGACTCCAGCACGAAGGCGACCACCTTCCACACCGCCTCCTCCTGGAGTCGGGTGGCGAAATCGACCTGCCAGTTCCGGTGCCCGAGGTAGAGCGCGACCACGACCACCGCGAGCACCCCGGAGGCGTGCACCCGCTCGGCGGACGCGTACGCCACGAAGGGGATCAACAGCGAGAGGGTGTTCTGGAGCAGGGGCTCCTTCAACCGGGTGCGCAGATGGTGGATCGGCACCATCAGCAGCAGGCCCACGCCGATGCCGCCCACCGAGGCCAGCAGGAACTCCGCGATCCCGCCCGCCCAGCCGGCGCTCACCCCGACCGCCGCGGCCAGCGCCACCTTGTACGCGGTGATCGCGGTCGCGTCGTTGACCAAGGACTCACCCTGCAGGATGGTCGTGATCCGGTTCGGCAGCTTGAGCTTGCGGGCGATCGCGGTGGCGGCGACCGCGTCCGGCGGGGCGATCACCGCGCCCAGCACCAGCGCCACCGGCACGGAGAGCCCCGGCACCAGCGCGTACGCCGCGTACCCGACGACGAGCGTCGCGAAGAGCACGTAGCCCACCGAGAGCATCGCGATGGGCCGGACGTTCGCGCGCAGGTCCAGGTACGAGCTGTCCACGGCCGCGGTGTACAGCAACGGCGGGAGCAGCAACGGCAGCACGATGTGCGGGTCGAGGGCGTACGCGGGCACCCCCGGCACGTACCCGGCCAGCAGACCGGCGGCGACCAGCAGCAGGGGCGCGGGCACCGGGGTCCGGCGCGCCAGCCCGGCGACCGCCGCACTACCGGCGATCAGCGCCACCAGCGGCAATACCTCCATCGAAGATCCACCTCAATCATCGGCCGCTCGCCCCGAACGCGCGGGCTTGGCCGAGGAGATCCCCAGGACTCGCACGGCGGGAACGTATTCTGTACGAGATCAAGCTCCGGTCAAAGCGTGACGCAACGACACTCCGCCGCATCACGGTTCCGGCCCGTGCGCGCGGTTCGCCCCGAGACTGGAAGTCGGGGTCCGGTACAAGGAGAATGCGATGAGCGAGTGCACCCACGTTGCCGAACTGCCGCGCCCCGAACCGGTGCCCTCGCACCACACCTGCCCCGAATGCCTGGCCCTCGGCAGCCACCCCGTGCAGCTGCGGATGTGCCTGGGGTGCGGGCACGTGGCCTGCTGTGATTCCTCGCCCCACCGGCACGCCACCGCGCACCACGAGGAGACCGGCCATCCGGTGATGCGGAGCTTCGAACCGGGTGAGACCTGGCGCTGGTGTTTTGTCGACGGTTCGATCGTCTGAAGCGGGGTAGTTCAACCCTCCGCCGGTTCCCCTGATTTGGGCCCCGCAGACCCCTAGCCACTGTGCGTACCCATGGGCTTACCATCAGTCACTGGCTCGCCGGCGGGGTGCTCTGAGCGGGTACCAAGAGGGGTGCCGCGACACGATCGCCCGGATCGCGATAGCGTCACCGGCGAACAGAGCTCGTACCACCTTGGAGGTGAGGGTGTCCCAGATCGCAGGCGAGCCCGGGACTCAGGACTTCGTGGAAGTCCGGCTGCCCGCTGCGGGTGCCTACCTGTCGGTGCTGCGGACGGCCACGGCCGGCCTCGCGGCACGTTTGGACTTCACCCTCGACGAGATCGAGGACCTCCGCATCGCGGTGGACGAGGCCTGCGCGATCCTGCTCCAGCAGGCCGTGCCGGGCTCCGTCCTCAGTTGCGTGTTCCGGCTGATCGACGATTCGCTGGAGGTGACCGTCTCGGCGCCGACCACCGACGGGCGCGCACCGGAGCGTGACACGTTCGCGTGGACGGTCCTGTCGGCGCTGGCCGGCAAGGTCGAGGCCACGGTCGAGGAGAACAAGACGGTGAGCATCAGCCTCTACAAACAGCGCGGCGCGGGACCAGGCCCGGCGTGAGCGGCGGGGAGATCCCGGTGCGGGGCGGGGATCGGCCCCGGGTACGGCACGAGGTCGACGGCGGCATCCCGGAGCAACAGCACGCCCGACCGCACCCGGCTGACGCGGATGCGGAAGACGGCTTTTTGGACTCGGCGGAGCGACGGGCGGGCCCTATGAGCGAGAACCAGCAGGAACAACCACAACCGGACCGGTCGACCGGGACGGGAGCCGAGGCCGAGGCCGCGGCCCCCGTGGTGCCACCGGCGCCGGTGTTCACCGCGACCCCGGCCCTGCCGGATCCGCGCGACCGCAGCGGCGCACGGGCCCTGTTCATCGAACTGCGGGCGCTGCCCGACGGTTCGGTGGAGAAGGCCGAGCTGCGCAACCGGCTGGTACGGATGCACCTGCCCCTGGTGGAACACCTGGCGCGGCGCTTCCGCAACCGCGGTGAGCCGCTCGACGACCTGACCCAGGTCGCGACGATCGGCCTCATCAAGTCGGTGGACCGCTTCGACCCGGACCGCGGGGTCGAGTTCTCCACGTACGCCACGCCCACGGTGGTCGGCGAGATCAAGCGCCACTTCCGCGACAAGGGCTGGGCGGTGCGGGTGCCGCGCCGTCTGCAGGAGCTGCGGCTCTCGCTGACGACCGCCACGGCCGAACTGTCCCAGCAGCACGGCCGCTCGCCGACGGTGCACGAACTGGCCGAGCGGCTGGGGATCTCCGAGGAGGAGGTGCTGGAGGGGCTGGAATCGGCCAATGCCTACAGCACGCTCTCCCTGGACGTCCCGGACACCGACGACGAGTCGCCGGCGGTCGCGGACACCCTGGGCTCGGAGGACGAGGCCCTGGAGGGCGTCGAGTACCGCGAGTCCCTCAAGCCGCTGCTGGAGGGACTACCACCGCGGGAGAAGCGGATCCTGCTGCTTCGCTTCTTCGGCAACATGACCCAGTCGCAGATCGCCCAGGAGGTCGGCATCTCCCAGATGCACGTCTCCCGGCTGCTGGCCCGCACCCTGGCCCAGCTCCGCGAGAAGCTCCTCGTCGAGGAGTAGGCGAGCGCGGGAGGAAACGGACGACCGGTTATCGGGCCTGTTCCCCGGGCCCGATACCCAGAGCCTCGGTCGCCGTCGGATTCACCAGGAGCGCCACGACGGCCACCGCGGCCACGGCCAGCGCCACGGCGGCGGCGATCATCGCACCGCCGGCGCTGTAGAGGGTCCAGGCCACCGGCAGCGCCATCAGCTGGGTGATCAGGGCCGGGCCGCGGCTCCAGCGGCGCCCCAGGCGCAGCCCGCGGGCCGCGACCAGCGGCAGCGCGGCGAGCGCGAGCAGGGTGATCCCGCCCGTCTCGGCCTGCTGCGCGGAGTCGGGGTCACCGGCGATCCCGACGAACAACATGTAGAACCCGAGGCCGGCCAGGGCCAGGCCCTCCAGGGCGGTGAGCGCGGCGGCCGCGGTCAGCCGGCCGGGCAGCGCGGCGGTCGGGACGTCGGCGGCGGGAGCGGGGGCGGGGGCGTTCGCGGGCTGCTTCTTACTCACTCCAGCAGGGTAGCGGCGCGCCCCGGGCCCCGGAGGGGACGGGCAGTAGGGTCGGCTCGTGAAGGGGTGGGTAGTCTGGCGCTCATGCGTGCACTTCTCGTGGCCAACCCAGCAGCGACCACCACCAGTGCGCGCACGCGCGACGTCCTGACCCACGCCCTGGCCAGCGAGATGAAGCTGGAGGCGGTCACCACCGAGTACCGCGGGCACGCCCGGGACCTGGGGCGCAAGGCCGCGCACGAGGGCCTCGACCTCGTCGTCGCCCTCGGCGGCGACGGCACGGTCAACGAAGTGGTCAACGGACTCCTGCACAACGGGCCCGATCCGGATCGGCTGCCGCGGCTGGCGGTGGTCCCCGGTGGCTCCACCAATGTGTTCGCGCGCGCCCTGGGACTGCCCAACGACGCGGTCGAGGCGACCGGCGCCCTGCTGGACGCGCTGCGGGAGCAGCGCGAGCGGACGGTGGGCCTGGGCCTGGCCGCCGGCACCCCGGGTACGGAGGACGAGTCGGTCCCGGCCCGCTGGTTCACCTTCTGCGCGGGCTTCGGCTTCGACGCGGGTGTCGTGGGCCGGGTGGAGCAGCAGCGCGAACGCGGCAAGCGTTCGACGCACGCCCTGTACGTGCGACAGCTCATGCGCCAGTTCTGGGAGGAGCCGAACCGGCATCACGGCACGGTCACGCTGGAGCGCCCCGGCGCGGACCCGGTGACCGATCTGGTGCTGTCCATAGTGTGCAATACGTCACCGTGGACATATCTGGGGAATCGCCCCCTTTACGCCTCGCCCGAAGCCTCGTTCGATACTGCGCTTGACGTATTGGCACTGGACCGTTTGTCAACTCCGGCGGTCGCGCGGTACGCGACACAGCTCCTGACCTCCACTCCTGAGCGGGGTCCGCACGGCAAGCACGCGGTGTCTCTGCACGATCTGACCGACTTCACCTTGCATTCGAAGGTTCCGCTTCCCTTCCAGATGGACGGCGATCACCTCGGACTGCGGACCAGCGTTCGGTTCACAGGCGTACGCCGGGCACTGCGTGTGATTGTGTGAGTAGAAGGGCCCGAAGGCCTTTCACTCGAACGTTTACACGCCGGTCCACCCTCACGATGTAGGGCTGTGACCTAGTAGACACCGACGAATCAAAAAAAACTTTCCGGAAGGGGTTGTATCCCCGTCCGAGGTTTGCGAATCTCTTCATGGCGATCGGGACAGCCCGCAACACCCGGCACCCACACAGACCGCCAGAACCCCTCCACGAATCTCTGACTGATCACCCGCGTGAAACCGGGCGGTCGCGCTTCCCTCACGGGGGGATTCGTGAAAGCGTTCACATTCACAAGCAACCTGTTCGCAATACAAGGAGATGGAGCAGCCATGGACTGGCGTCACAACGCCGTTTGTCGTGAGGAAGACCCGGAACTCTTCTTCCCCATCGGCAACACCGGTCCTGCGCTGCTGCAGATCGAGGAAGCCAAGGCCGTCTGCCGCCGCTGCCCCGTCATGGAGCAGTGCCTGCAGTGGGCGCTCGAGTCCGGTCAGGACTCCGGCGTCTGGGGCGGTCTCAGCGAGGACGAGCGCCGCGCCATGAAGCGCCGCGCCGCTCGCAACCGGGCGCGCAACGCCAGCGCCTGACAAACGACTTTCGAGCCTCGACGCGCAGCGCGTAGTAACCGAACAAGCGCTCAGCACCGTGCTCTTGGGCCCCGGACCGAATCATTCGGTCCGGGGCTCAGTGCTGTTCGGGGTCCGATTCCTCGGTCGGCGATCGAACAGCTGACGGCGGTCGAGTGACGGCCGGTGACGACAGCGGCGGCCGGGTGCCGACCCGGCCATCACACCGAGTGACGCCACGGCTGCTGCTGTCGCGCTACTTCTGCGGGCTGGACGGGATGTCGAGAACGACCTTGGTGCCGCGCGGCTCGGCCCGGAGCATGTCGAACGTGCCGCCGAGCTCCCCCTCCACGAGGGTCCGTACGATCTGCAGCCCGAGGTTGCCGGCCCGCTGGGGGTCGAATCCCTCGGGCAGACCGCTGCCGTCGTCGAGCACGGTGATCAGCAGCCGGCCGTCGGTACGACCGGTTCCGGTGCGGATCGCGGCCACCTCCACGGTGCCCCCCTCCCCCTGGGTGAAGGCGTGCTCCAGGGCGTTCTGCAGGATCTCCGTGAGCACCATCGACAGCGGAGTGGCGACCTCCGCGTCCAGGATCCCGAACCTGCCGGTGCGTCGGCAGTCGACCTTGCCCGGGGAGATCTCCGAGACCATCGCGATGACGCGGTCGGCGATCTCGTCGAACTCGACCCGCTCGTCGAGGTTCTGAGACAGCGTCTCGTGCACGATCGCGATCGATCCGACGCGACGCACGGCCTCGTTCAGCGCCTCGCGGCCCTGCGGTGAATCCATCCGGCGGGACTGGAGCCGCAAGAGCGCGGCCACGGTCTGGAGGTTGTTCTTCACCCGGTGGTGGATCTCCCGGATGGTCGCGTCCTTGGTGATCAATTCACGTTCGCGACGGCGCAGTTCCGTGACGTCGCGACACAGCACCAGGGACCCGATCCGGGTGCCCTTCGGCTTGAGCGGGATGGCGCGGAGCTGGATGACCCCGCCGTTGCCGTCGACCTCGGTCTCCCGGGGGGCCCAGCCACTGGCCAGCTTGACCAGGGCCTCGTCCACCGGTCCGCGGGAGGGGGCGAGTTCGGCCGTGGTGGTGCCCAGGTGCTGGCCGACGAGGTCGGAGGCGAGGCCGAGCCGGTGGTAGGCGGAGAGCGCGTTCGGGGAGGCGTAGGTGACCACGCCGTCGGCGTCGAGGCGGATCAGACCGTCCCCGACCCGCGGGGAGGCGTCCATGTCGACCTGCTGGCCGGGGAACGGGAAGGAGCCCGCCGCGATCATCTGGGCGAGGTCGGAGGCGGACTGGAGGTAGGTCAGCTCCAGCCGGCTCGGTGTACGCACAGTGAGCAGGTTGGTATTGCGCGCGATCACTCCCAGTACGCGGCCCTCGCGGCGGACGGGGATCGACTCGACGCGGACCGGTACCTCCTCGCGCCACTCGGGGTCGCCCTCGCGCACGATCCGGCCCTCGTCGAGCGCGGCGTCCAGCAGCGGGCGGCGGCCGCGCGGCACCAGGTGACCGACCATGTCGTCCTGGTACGAGGTGGGACCGGTGTTCGGCCGCATCTGGGCGACCGAGACGTACCGCGTCCCGTCGAGGGTGGGCACCCACAGGACGAGGTCGGCGAAGGACAGGTCGGAGAGCAGCTGCCACTCCGAGACCAGCAGGTGGAGCCACTCCAGGTCGGTTTCACCGAGAGCGGTGTGCTGGCGTACGAGGTCGTTCATGGAGGGCACCTTGCGAGCGTACCCCGGGTACGTGCCATGACTTTCCCCACGGCGGTACTCAGGAGTATCCAAGCGGGGCGCGGGCCGCGTACTGTTGGAGGAAGTGACGGGTTTCCAGGCCCTGTCATTGGATGGACAGAACAGAATGGTCTAGTCCACAATTGATTTCAGAACCTCCGCCCTCCCCGCACAGGAGGACGGATCGAGGTAAGCCGCGCGCTCTGCCCTGACCGCGCTGGCACCTCCACCGGCCGTCGGGAACCGCACACCTGTCGGCCGTAAGTACTCCGGGCTACGGTGCCGGGCGGGTCGAGGGTCCCGTCCTGCACCGTGGCCCAGAGGAACTCCTCCGCGCGGCCACCGAGCGCGACGCGCCGGCCCCCTACGAGGCGGGCCAGGCCAGCAGGGCCCGCTCCGCCACCGCCGCCAGCTCTTCCCGGCTCGCGCCGTCGCGCGACTGCTGGGACATCCCCTGCAGCACGGCTCCGACGTACCGGGCCAGTGCTCGCGCGTCCGTGTCCGCGGGCAGCGCGCCGGTGGCCACATCGGCCCGGATCCGGCTCTCGAACAGCTCCAGGTTCGCGTTGCGCCTTTCCCGCAGCGCCTCCGCCACCTCGTCCGAGGTGGTGTTCACGGCAGCGCTGATCACCATGCAGCCCGGGGGGTGGGCCGGGTCGGTGTAGATCTCGGCCGCCTCGCGCAGGATCCGGCCGAGAGCCGCCCGGGCGGTGGGCTCCTCGGCGAACGCCACGCCCACGAAGTCCGCGTACCGGCTTCCGTACACCGCCACGACCTCGCCGAAGAGCTTGCGCTTGTCGCCGAAGGCCGCGTAGAGACTGGGCGCGCCGATCCCGATCGAGGCGGTCAGATCCGCGATGGAGGTCGCCTCGTAACCGCGCTCCCAGAAGGCGGTCATGGCCTTGTCCAGGGCGGCGTCACGGTCGAAGGAGCGGGGTCTGCCGCGCTGTCCGGTCACCATGCCCGCATTCTATAGCGGGCGCTAGGGAATCTGATACGGTCCTTTCTGTAGCGACCACTATTGATTGCGAAGGGGGGCGCGTCGTGGGCGTGCTCAAGGGGAAGACGGCACTGGTCACCGGTGGCAGCCGCGGCATCGGACGGGCCGTGGCCGAGCGGCTGGCGCGGGACGGGGCACTCGTCGCGGTGCACTACGGGCGCGACGAGGCGGCGGCCGAGGAGACGGTCGCGGCGATCGACGCGGCGGGGGGACGGGCCTTCGCGATCGGCGCCGAACTCGGCGTCCCGGGCGACGCACAGGCCCTCTGGGCGGCGTACGCGGCCCACCCCGACCACACCGAGGGGGTGGACATCCTGGTGAACAACGCCGGGGCGGCGGCCTTCGCGGGGATCGCCGACACCGACGAGGAGCTGTACGACCGGGCGCACGCGCTCAACGCCAAGGCGCCGTTCTTCGTGATCAGGTACGGGTTGGAGCGGCTGCGGGACGGGGGTCGGATCGTGAACGTGACCGGCACCCCGGACATCGCCCTGCCGGCCATCCTGGCCACGGTCATGGCCAAGGGCGCGGCGAACGCGCTGACGCGGTCGCTGGCCGCCGAACTGGCTCCGCGCGGGATCACCGTGAACTCGGTCGGTCCCGGCATCACCGACACCGACCTCAACGCCGGCCTGCTGGCGGACGCGGGCACCCGGGCCCACCTGGCCGCCCGCTCCGTCTTCCACCGGGTGGGCACGGCACAGGAGGTCGCCGACGTGGTGGCCTTCCTTGCGTCGCCCGACTCCCGATGGGTGACGGGCCAACACATGGACGCGACGGGCGGCCTGCAGCTGGCGCTGATCTAAGGCCGTCTTTCGGATCCGGCCGGGGACGGTCGGAGGTACGACGCCCCTGGGAGCCTCGGACACCTCGCCGCTCGTCGAAGGTTCTCCCGCCGGCACAGGAGGCCGGGCCTCCGGATCCGGAACACCATGGAAGGAGGCGAGACCCTGTCCTGGGCGGCGGCCTCTGCTAGATTGGTCTATACCACCCGACCCACTCCAGATCGGCAGGCCCCGCGTGGAAGTTGTCATCGTCCCGGACGCCAAGGCAGGCGGCGAGCTCATCGCGGAGGCCATGGCCGCCCTGGTGCGGCGCAAGCCCGACGCCCTGCTCGGCGTGGCGACCGGCTCTACCCCGCTGCCCGTCTACGAGGCCCTCGCCGCCAAGGTCAAGGCCGGGCAGGTCGACGCCTCCCGGGCCCGGATCTGCCAGCTCGACGAGTACGTCGGCCTCCCGGCCGGGCACCCCGAGTCCTACCGCGCGGTCGTGCTCCGGGAGGTCGTCGAGCCCCTGGGCCTGTCCGAGGCCTCCTTCATGGGCCCCGACGGTTCGGCCGAGGACATCGTCGGCGCGTGCGAGGCCTACGACCGCGCCCTGGCCGAGGCCGGCGGCGTCGACCTCCAGCTGCTGGGCATCGGCACGGACGGCCACATCGGCTTCAACGAGCCCTGCTCCTCCCTCGCCTCCCGCACCCGGATCAAGACGCTGACGGAGCAGACCCGCGTGGACAACGCGCGCTTCTTCGACGACGACCTGGAGCAGGTGCCGCACCACGTCATCACCCAGGGCATCGGCACCATCCTCGATGCCCGCCACCTGGTGCTCCTGGCCACCGGCGAGGGCAAGGCCGAGGCCGTCGCGCAGACCGTCGAGGGCCCGCTGTCCGCGCTGGTCCCGGCCTCCGCGCTGCAACTGCACCGGCACGCCACCGTGATCGTGGACGAGGCCGCCGCCTCGAAGTTGAAGCTGGCCGACTACTTCCGCCACACCTACGCCGAAAAGCCCTCCTGGCAGGGGCTGTAGGCCGCACGCAGGCGCGCACGCCGAAGGGCCGGACCGCCCCCTGACGGGGAGTCCGGCCCTTCGGCGTCGGCAGCCGCCCCCGGTCCGGCGGCCGACATCCGACAGCCCCCGCCCCGGAGGTGGCCGGAGCGGGGGCTGTCGCCCTGGTCAGGGGTTCGTGGCGGGGTCAGACTCCCGCGATCACCTCGGCGGCGGCGCGGCCGCAGACGCGCGAGGCGCCGTGCGTGGCGATGTACAGGGCCCCGCGCGGCCGGGCGCGCGGCAGGCCCATCTCGACCACGACCGTGTCCGGCCGGGCCTCGACCAGCGCGTCGAGGGCCTCGGTCATCCAGGGGTGCCGGTGCGCGTCACGGACCACGGCGACGACGGTACGGTCCCCCGCGGCCGCCAGCACGTCCTCGGCGCGCGAACCCTCGGGGAAGACGCCCGCCTCGGTGCCCGGGAGCAGTTCGGCGAGTTCCGCCGCCACGCCCCACGGGGTCTCGTCCCCCACCGCGATGTTCGCGACGGGCGCGAGCGTGGCGACGTAGGGGGCGGTGAGTGGCTTCGCCGAGCCGGTGACGAGTACGGCGCGGCGGGCGGCCGTCTGCCCGATGCCGGACGCGCGGCTCCCCTCCGGCCGCGCGTCCGGCCGGGCTCCGCGGGTCCATGCGGCGAGCGCGCGGACGCGGGCGGCGGCGTCGGCGAGGCGCTCCTCGGGCAGTGCCCCCTCGCGGACGGCCGTGACCAGCGCGTCGCGCAGCCGCAGGACGGTGGCTTCGTCGGCGAGTCCGCCGCCGACGCAGATGGCGTCGGCGCCGGCCGCGATGGCCAGGACCGAACCGCGCTCGATCCCGTAGGTCCCGGCGATGGCGTGCATCTCCATGCCGTCGGTGACGATGAGGCCCTCGTAGCCGAGCTCCCCCCGCAGCAGGCCGGTCAGGATCTGCGGGCTGAGGGTGGCCGGGCGGGTGGGGTCGAGGGCGGGCACCAGGATGTGCGCGCTCATCACGGCCTTGGTGCCGGCCTCGATCGCCGCCTTGAAGGGGATGAGTTCGCGGGCCTGGAGGGTGTCCAGGTCCACGTCGATGCGCGGCAGGGCGTGGTGCGAGTCGACGTTGGTGTCGCCGTGGCCGGGGAAGTGCTTGGTGCAGGCGGCCACGCCGGCGGCCTGGAGGCCCTGGACGTAGGCGGCGGTGTGCCGGGCGGCGAGGTGGGTGTCGGCGCCGAAGGACCGTACGCCGATCACCGGGTTGTCCGGGTTGGAGTTGACGTCGGCGGACGGGGCCCAGTTGAGATTGACCCCGCACTCGGCGAGTCGGCGGCCCAGCTCGCGGGCGACGCTCCGGGTGAGGTCGGTGTCGTCGACGGCGCCGAGGGCCAGGTTGCCGGGGAAGGAGGAACCGCCCCGGACCTCCAGGCGGGTGACGTCGCCGCCTTCCTCGTCGATGGCGACCAGGACGTCGTCGCGCTCGGTACGGAGCTGCGCGGTCAGCGCGGCGAGCTGCGCGGGCGAGGTGATGTTGCGGCCGAACAGGCCGACGGCGGTGAGGCCTTCGCCGACCTGGCGGAGCAGCCAGTCGGGGGCGGTGGTGCCCTCGAAGCCGGGCTGGAGGACGGCGAGGGCGTCGCGGGTGACCGTATCGGTGCGGTGCGCAAGGACAGTCATGGCGGCCGTTATCCCTTCACGGCGCCGGCGGTCATCCCGCCGACGGCCTTGCGCTGGAGGAAGATGAAGATGAGCAGGACCGGGACCGCGAAGAGCGAGGACGCGGCCATGGTGGCGCCCCAGTCGTTGCCGAAGGCCGACATGAACTCGGTCAGCCACAGCGGCAGGGTCTGCGCGCTCTTGTCCTTGTTCAGGATCAGGACCATGGCGAACTCGTTCCAGGCCGTGATGAAGCCGAAGAGCGAGGTGGACATCAGGCCGGGGGCCAGCAGCGGGAAGATCACCTTGCGGAAGGCCTGGCCGCGGGTGCAGCCGTCGATCTGGGCCGCCTCCTCCAGGGTCACCGGGACGGCGGCGATGAAGCCGCGCAGGGTCCAGATGGTGAAGGGGAGGATCATCACGAAGTAGATCGCGGTGAGCAGCGGGAGGCTGTTCAGCATCTCGCCGTCGCGGGCGATCATGTACATCGCGATGACCATGACCTCCCAGGGGGCCATCTGGGCCATCATCACGGTGAGGACGAGGCCCTTGCGGCCCTTGAACCTCATCCGGGCGATGGCGAAGCTCGCGGCGAGGGCGACGAGCAGGGCCAGCGCGACGGCGCCGACGGTGACCAGGACGCTGTTGGTGACGTAGGTCCAGAAGTTGGAGACCCCGGTGGCCTTGGTGAAGTTGTCGAGCGTCGGGGTGAAGACGAAGACCGGGTCCTTGGTGAGCATCTGGCTCGACGGCTTGAGGGCCGAGGAGAACATCCAGTACACGGGGAAGACGAAGACCAGGGCGAGGAGGAGCGCGCCGAGGTTCTTGGCCACGGCGGCGGGGCGGACCGGCCGTCGCTTGCGGAGTTGCTGCGCGGGCTTCGGCGCGGTGGTGGTGGTGCTGCTCACTGCTCCTCCTCCTGCTTCAGGATCAGGCGGAAGTAGAAGGACATGACGACCACGAGGATCAGGATCGTCAGGACGGAGATCGCGGCGGCGAGGCCGTAGTGGGCCTGGCTCTGGCCTTCGACGTAGGCGAAGACCGGGAGGATCTCGGAGGCGCGGTCGGGGCCGCCCTTGTTCATCGCGTAGACCTGGGTGAAGGCCTTGAACACCCAGATCACCTCGAGAAACGTGGTGATGAGGAAGAACGGTCGGAGGTTCGGGAAGACGATCTTCCAGAACGTCTGCCAGCCGTTGGCGCCGTCCATCCGGGCGGCCTCGTACAGCTCGGCGCCGACCGTGGTCAGTCCGGCGTACATGTTGAGGGCGACGAAGGGGATGGAGCCCCAGACCACGAGGACGGTGACGATCGTCAGGGTGGACAGGCCCGTCTGCATCCAGTTGTGCTGTTCGTATCCGGCGAAGCCGGCGCTGCGCATCACCCAGTTCATGACGCCGAACTGCTCGTCGAACAGCCACTTGAAGACCTGTACGGAGGCGACGATCGGCATGGCCCAGGCCATCACCAGCGCCATCGACAGGACCAGTCGCATCTTCTTGCCGAGCCGGTTCAGCAGGATGCCGATGAGGCTGCCGAGCACCATGATCAGCACGACGTTGGCCGCGGTGAAGGCGAAGCTGCGGGCGACCACGGTCCAGAAGTCCGCGTCACCGATCAGGTCGGTGTAGTTGGAGAACCCCGCGAAGGGGTACTTCCGCTGGATGAACTCGATCTTGTTGATGTCCTGGAAGGACAGGATCACGTTCTTGAGCAGCGGGTACAGCAGCAGTGTCGCGAGGGCGAGCACCGCCGGCGCGACCAGCAGATAGGGCAGCCACCCCGAGGGGAGCGACTTTCTGCCCCCGCGAGGAGACGTGGGGCCGGGACCGGTCGGGGACGCGGTCTTCTCGGGCCGTCCGGCGGGCTGGTGTGGTGCGTCCTGTGGAGCGGTGGTCGTCGCTCCCTGGGAGTGCACGGTCATGGCGTGGCTTCCTCGCGGTTGACTGTGGAGTCAAAGACGCGACCGGGGGCACGGCGTGCGGCATGGCGCCTGCCGTGCCCCCGGTGCGATCACACTGCTGGGTGGTGCGGGAACTACGGGGTGGGACTACTTGTTGATGCGGTTCGCGATTTCCTTGTCCGCGTCCGCGCCCGCCTTGGCGGCGTCCTCACCGTTCAGGACCTTGGTCATGAACTCCTTGATGGGGTTCGGCTCGGTCTCGACGTTCGCCCAGCCCGCGGTGACCGGGGTGATCTTGCCGTTGAGGCCGGCCTTGCCCATGGCCTCGGCGAAGGAGCCGGCCGCCGGGGTGAAGTTGGCGCCGACCTGGTTGGGCAGCAGGGCGCCCTTGGTCTCGGCGGCGTACTTGGTCATCTGGTCCTTGCCGGCGGCGAGGGCCAGCCACTCCTTGGCGAGCTCCTTGTTCTTGGAGCGCTCGGCGACGGCGAGGTTCGAGCCACCGAGGAAGACGGTGCCGGTCTTGTCCGCGGTCTTGCCCGGGATCGGGAAGTAGCCGAAGTCGGCCTCCTTGCCCGCCTCCTTCAGCGCCTTCTCCGCGCCGCCGGCCTCCCAGCCGAGACCGATCCAGGAGGCGACGCCGCCCTTGGGGACGATGTCGGTGGACTGCTGCGGGGTGGCCTCGTCCTTGTCCTTGGGGGCGGTGGAGAAGGACTGGAGCTTCTTGTAGAACTCCACGGCGGAGGCGGCCTGCGGGGTGGCCAGTCCGCCCTTCCACTTGGCGCCGTCCTTGACGGCGAGGTCGCCGCCCTCGTCCCAGATGAAGCCGGCGAGGACGTACCAGCTCTGGCCGGGCAGGTAGATCGGCTGCGAGGCCGGGTCGGCCGCCTTCAGCTTCTCCAGACCGGCGATCCACTCGTCGCGGGTCTTCGGCGGGGTGACGCCGGCCTTCTCGTAGGCCTTCTTGTCGTAGACGACGACGCGGTTGGCGGCGTACCACGGGGCGGAGTAGAGCTTGCCGTCGATCTCGGCCGAGGCGAGCATGCTCTTCTGCCAGGCGTCGGCGCCGAGCGTGGCCTTGTCCTTGGTCAGGTCGGCGAGACCGCCGGTGACCGCGTAGCCGGCGGTCTGCGTGTTGCCGAGCTCCAGGACGTCCGGCGGGTTGTTCTCGGAGAGGGCCGTGGTGACCTTCTCCTGGATGCCGGTCCACTTCTGCTCTTCGACCTTGACCGTGACACCGGGGTGCTTGGCCGAGAACTCCTTGTTGACCTCGTCGATCCAGGCCTTGGGAGCGGAGCCGTCCATCACCCAGACGGTGATCTCCTTGGCGCCACCCGCGTCGGTCTTGGCCTTGTCGTCGCTGCCGTTGCCGCACGCCGCGACTCCGACCATCATGCCCGCGACACTGACCGCCGCGATGAGCTTGCGCTTCACGCCACCCTCCTCAGGGATGCCTGCCTGCACTTCCCTCGCCCGCCGCGGTGACATACGCGAAGTACTGCCGTGGGGCCGGGATCTGATCCATATTGGTTTAGACCAGTAGCTGGAGCTTGGCCTAGACCTTTAGGGGTGTCAAGGGTCTAATGAGCGGGTGCTCGGTCCGTTATCGGACCGACACCTGGGGAGAGAGAAGGCCTGTCCCCCCACTCGTGTCACGATGTGACCGCACATATCGGAGGAGCCGGTGACGGCAGCGAAACTGGAGTCGGGAAGGCGGGCGGCGATGGCCACCGAAGGGGCGACCACGGAGCCGGACGGCGGGGCAGCCACCCGCACGGCGCGTGTTCCCAAGTACTACCGACTCAAGCGGCACTTGCTCGACATGACCGAAACGCTGCCGCCCGGCACGCCGGTGCCGCCGGAGCGCACGCTCGCGGCCGAATTCGACACCTCGCGGACCACCGTCCGGCAGGCCCTCCAGGAACTGGTCGTCGAGGGGCGACTGGAGCGAATCCAGGGCAAAGGCACCTTCGTCGCCAAGCCCAAGGTCTCCCAGGCACTGCAACTGACCTCGTACACGGAGGACATGCGGGCCCAGGGACTGGAACCGACCTCCCAGCTCCTCGACATCGGCTACGTGACGGCCGACGACACCCTCGCCGGACTGCTCAAGATCACCACCGGCGGACGGGTGCTGCGCATCGAGCGGCTGCGCCTGGCCAGCGGTGAGCCGATGGCCATCGAGACCACGCACCTGTCGGCCAAGCGCTTCCCCGCGCTGCGCCGTTCGCTCGCCAAGTACACCTCCCTCTACACCGCCCTCGCCGAGGTCTACGACGTGCACCTGGCCGAGGCCGAGGAGACCATCGAGACCTCGCTGGCCACCCCGCGCGAGGCCGGCCTGCTCGGCACCGACGTCGGCCTGCCGATGCTGATGCTCTCCCGGCACTCCCTGGACGCCGACGGCGAACCGGTGGAGTGGGTGCGGTCGGTGTACCGCGGCGACCGGTACAAGTTCGTCGCCAGGCTCAAGCGCCCCGCCGTCTGACCTGGACCGTCCGACCCCGCCCGACCCGGTCCGCCGGACCCCGTATCCGTAATTCCTTCACATACCGGAATGCGGACGGGGTCTTACGTTCAGCGGGCAATCCCCCGTAGATTCCCTGCGCTTACGCAGATGATCGACGAGGGGACGAGGTCATGCCTGAACCGGAAGCAACAGGGACAGAACGGGACGCGGCGAGTCCGGGCAGTACGTCGGGCTCGCCTTCTCCCCGGTCCATCGCCGCGTGGGTGCTCGTCGGACTCGTCGGCGCCATCGGCTGGGGCGTGCTGGCGCTCTCGCGCGGCGAGGAGATCTCCGCCGCCTGGCTGCTCGCCGCGGCGCTGGGCTCGTACGCGATCGCCTACCGCTTCTACGCGCGCTTCATCGCGGACCGCGTACTGAAGGTGGACGCCACCCGGGCCACCCCCGCCGAACGCCTTGACAACGGTGTCGACTTCCACCCCACCGACCGTCGGGTGCTCTTCGGCCACCACTTCGCGGCCGTCGCCGGCGCCGGCCCGCTCGTCGGGCCCGTACTCGCCGCGCAGATGGGCTATCTGCCGGGCACCATCTGGATCGTCGCCGGCGTCATCTTCGCCGGGGCCGTCCAGGACATGGTCACGCTGTTCTTCTCCACCCGCCGCGACGGGCGTTCGCTCGGCCAGATGGCCCGGGACGAGATCGGGCCCGTCGGCGGGGCCGCCGCCCTGATCGCCGTGTTCGCCATCATGATCATCCTGCTGGCGGTGCTGGCCCTCGTCATCGTCAACGCCCTGGCGCACTCGCCCTGGGGCGTCTTCTCCATCGGCATGACCATCCCGATCGCCGTCTTCATGGGCTTCTACCTGCGCGTCCTGCGGCCAGGCCGGGTCACCGAGGTCTCCGTCATCGGCGTCGCGCTGCTGCTGCTCGCCATCGTCGCGGGCGGCTGGGTCGCCGAGTCCTCCTTCGCGGACACCTTCACCCTGGAGAAGGAGACGCTGGTCATCTGGATGGTGGTGTACGGCTTCCTGGCATCGGTGCTGCCGGTGTGGATGCTGCTCGCACCCCGCGACTACCTCTCCACCTTCATGAAGGTCGGCACCATCGCGCTCCTCGCCATCGGTGTGGTCGTCGCGATGCCCACCCTGAAGATGCCCTCGGTCACCGAATTCGCGGCCCGCGGGGACGGACCGGTCTTCGCCGGGTCGATGTTCCCCTTCGTCTTCATCACCATCGCCTGTGGCGCGCTCTCCGGCTTCCACGCCCTGGTCTCCTCGGGAACCACCCCGAAGATGATCCAGAAGGAGACCCAGGTCCGCATGATCGGCTACGGCGCCATGCTGACCGAGTCCTTCGTCGCCGTCATGGCGATCATCGCGGCCTGCATCATCGAGCCCGGCCTCTTCTTCGCCGTCAACTCCCCCGGCGGGGTCATCGGCACCACGGTCGAATCCGCCTCCCAGGCGGTGGGCAACTTCGGTTTCGCCATCCCCCCGGAGGCGCTCGCCCAAGCCGCCAAGGACGTCGAGGAAGCCACGTTGCTCTCCCGCACCGGCGGTGCTCCGACCTTCGCACTCGGAATGTCGGAGATCTTCTCCGCCGTGGCCGGCGGCGCCGGCATGAAGGCGTTCTGGTATCACTTCGCCATCATGTTCGAGGCGCTCTTCATCCTGACGACGCTCGACGCGGGCACCCGCGTGGGCCGGTTCATGCTCCAGGACACCCTCGGCAACGTGCACAAGTCCTTCAAGGACGTCAGCTGGAAGCCCGGCGTATGGTTCGCGAGCGCGATCGTCGTCGCCGGCTGGGGCTACTTCCTGTGGGTCGGCATCAAGGACCCGCTCGGCGGCATCAACCAGCTCTTCCCGCTCTTCGGCATCGCCAACCAGTTGCTCGCGGCGGTCGCGCTGGCCGTCTGCACCACGCTGCTGATCAAGTCCGGTCGACTCAAGTGGGCCTGGGTGACGGGCGTTCCGCTGGTCTGGGACGCCACGGTGACCCTCACCGCGAGCTACCAGAAGATCTTCTCCGAGGACGTGAAGGTCGGCTTCTTCGCCCAGCGCGACAAGTACCAGGCCGGAATCGACGCCGACAAGGTCCTGCCGCCCGCCAAGAACATGGGCGACATGCACACCGTGGTCACCAACGCCACGGTCGACGGCGTCCTGTGCGCCCTCTTCGCCCTCCTGATCATCGTGGTCCTGGCGGACGCGGCCCGGACCTGCCTCAAGGCCGTCCGCGACCCGGGGTCGGCGACCCTCTCCGAGACCCCGTGGACCGAGTCGAAGATCGTCGCCCCGGCCGGGCTGATCGCGACCGCCGAGGAGCGTGCGGAGCTCGCGGCGGCGGGGCCGGACGCGACCGGCGGACACGTCAAGGAGCCGGTGGCGTGAGCACCGTACGGAGCGTGCTGGCCAGGGCTCGGTTCTACGTACGGGAGTTCTCCGGGGAGGCCGCGTACGACCGGTACGTGGCCCACGCCCGCTCCCACGACCCGCACGCGGAGGTCCTCACCCGCCGCGCCTTCGAACGCGCCCGTACGGACGCCCGCGAGGCGGATCCCCGCGAGGGCTTCCGCTGCTGCTGAACCTCGCGAAGGGGCCCCACCGCACGACGCGGTGGGGCCCCTTCGGCGTTCCTCAGCGCACCCAGTCCTTGAGGGGCTCGGTCGGGAGGGTGATGCCGACGGGATCGGGGAGGCGGACCTCCTTGCCGAAGGGAACGGTGCGGACGGTCTCGTAACGGTGGCCGTCCGGGTCGCTGTGGACGAGGACCTGGCATTCGAGCCGGTCGACGAGCAGATAGACAGGGATACCCGTCGACGCGTACGCGCGTGGCTTCTCGATCCGGTCGCGCCGCTCGGTGTCGGAGTCCCACGAGGTCACCTCGACAGCCATCAGGACGGGCCCGGGATTCGCCCAGTCGCCCTGGCCGACGAAGGCGTCCTCATGCGCCAGGACGCCGTCCGGGATGGCACGGCCCTCCCGGTACTGCTCCACCTTGATCCCCTGCCCGGCATGCAGCCATAGGTCCGGGTGATGCTGCATGCAGATCCGGCTCAGCCACACAATGATCCGCCCGTGATCCCCGTCCGGCACTGCCTTGCTCCTGATGACCCCGTCGATGAATTCCAACCGCAGCCCTTCGACCTCTCTGGCGCCTATACGCGCGAGGGTCTCGAACTCCTCGGTCAGCATGTGGGGGCGGTCGGCCATCACGGTCATGCCTCGCTCACCTTCCTCGACGGTGCTGTCCTCGACGATAGCGCCGCACCCCGACACCCGTCCTGCACACTCGACCGCATGGACATGGTGATCAGAACGGCGCTGCCCGCCGAGTACGCGGAGCTGGGTGAGATCACGGCGGGGGCCTACCTCGCCGACGGGCATCTGGACTTCAACGAGGACGACGGCTACCTGAACGTGCTGCGCGACGTGGCCGGCCGGGCCGTCCAGGGCGAGGTGCTCGTCGCCGTACGGGACGAACGGCTGCTGGGCGGTGTGACCTTCGCCGCCCCGGGCAGTGCGCTCGCCGACATCGCGGCCCCGGACGAGGCCGAGTTCCGGATGCTCGCGGTGGCCCGCGCGGCGCGCGGCCAGGGCGCGGGCGAGGCTCTGGTGCGTGCCTGCGTCGAGCGGGCGAGGGCTCTGGAGGGCGTGACCGGCCTGGTCCTCTCCACCCAGGGCGGCATGGCCGAGGCCCATCGGATCTACGCGCGACTGGGTTTCGTACGCACTCCGGAGCGGGACTGGGCGCCGATCGAAGGCCTGACACTCCTCACTTACCGGCTCAAGCTGTAGCCGCGCCGACACTACATGTGGGGGTTACCGCAGAGGGCCGCCCCCACATGTATGCTCATGCCTGCTGTCGCCGCAGGGGAATCCGGTGCGAATCCGGAACTGTCCCGCAACGGTATGAAGTGTCCGGCTACCGGACGCCAAGTCCGATGACCTGCCGACAGCGCGCCCGGCTCGACCGAACCGGGTGCCGATTCGTCCGGGCCTCGCGGTTGGGCCGGTGGACGCCATGCGGGGTAAGCGTTCTCGTCGCGCCCGCATGCGCCCGCTCGCGCCCCGCCCCGCCGATGACCGGGCCGAGCGAGGGAGAGCTCCCGCCGTGACCATCGCGCCTTCCGCACCGCGCGCCGAGTCCACTTCTGGCGACAACACCGAGGGCCCGGGGGCCACGCTGCTGCGTACCCTCACCGAACTGACGGCGGACCTCCCCGACACCGACCCCGGCCGGGTCGCGGCCTCCGCGCTGCGCGGCCGTAGCGCCGCCGCCGACGACGCCGAACTGCGCGGGCTGGCCACCGAGGCCGCCGCCGGCCTGATCTCCGAGGACCCGGCCTACTCCCGGCTGGCCGCCCGCCTGCTGACGCTGGCCGTCCGCGACGAGGCCGCGAGCCAGGGCTCCACCTCCTTCTCGGCCTCCGTCGAGGTCGGCCACCGCGAGGGCCTCATCGCCGACCGCACCGCCGAGTTCGTCCGTACGCACGCGAGCCGGCTCGACTCGCTCGTCGAACTGACCCTCGCCGAGGGCGCCGACGACCGCTTCGGCTTCTTCGGCCTGCGCACCCTGCACAGCCGCTACCTGCTGCGCCACCCGATCACCCGTCAGGTCATCGAGACCCCGCAGTACTTCATGCTGCGCGTGGCCTGCGGTCTGGCCGCCGACGAGAGCGTCCAGGCCGTCGAGGAAGTGGCCTCGCTGTACCGGCTGATGAGCCGTCTGGACTACCTGCCGTCCTCCCCGACGCTCTTCAACTCCGGCACCCGGCACCCGCAGATGTCCTCCTGCTACCTGCTGGACTCCCCGCTGGACGAGCTCGACTCGATCTACGACCGCTACCACCAGGTGGCCCGGCTCTCCAAGCACGCCGGTGGCATCGGCCTCTCGTACTCCCGTATCCGTGCCCGCGGTTCCCTGATCCGCGGCACCAACGGCCACTCCAACGGCATCGTGCCGTTCCTGAAGACCCTCGACGCCTCCGTCGCCGCCGTGAACCAGGGTGGCCGCCGCAAGGGCGCCGCCGCCGTCTACCTGGAGACCTGGCACGCGGACATCGAGGAGTTCCTGGAGCTCCGCGACAACACCGGTGAGGACCAGCGCCGTACGCACAACCTGAACCTGGCCCACTGGGTGCCGGACGAGTTCATGCGCCGTGTGAACGCCGACGCCGACTGGTCGCTGTTCTCCCCGGCCGACGTGCCCGAGCTGGTCGACCTGTGGGGCGACGACTTCGACGCCGCCTACCGCAAGGCCGAGGCGGACGGCCTGGCCCGCAAGACCATGCCCGCCCGCGACCTGTACGGCCGGATGATGCGTACCCTCGCGCAGACCGGCCAGGGCTGGATGACCTTCAAGGACGCCTCCAACCGCACGGCGAACCAGACCGCCGAGCCGGGCACGGTCGTGCACTCCTCGAACCTCTGCACCGAGATCATCGAGGTCACGAACGACGGCGAGACGGCCGTCTGCAACCTCGGCTCGGTCAACCTGGGCGCCTTCGTCGTGGACGGCGAGATCGACTGGGAGCGGATCGACGAGACCGTCCGCACCGCCGTGACCTTCCTCGACCGCGTGGTGGACATCAACTTCTACCCGACCGAGCAGGCCGGCCGCTCCAACGCCCGCTGGCGTCCGGTGGGTCTGGGCGCGATGGGCCTCCAGGACGTCTTCTTCAAGCTGAAGCTCCCCTTCGACTCCCCCGAGGCGAAGGCCCTGTCCACCAAGCTCTCCGAGCGCATCATGCTGGCCGCCTACGAGGCCTCGTGCGACCTCGCCGAGCGCAGCGGCCCGCTGCCGGCCTGGGAGCAGACCCGTACCGCCCGTGGTGTCCTGCACCCGGACCACTACGACGTCGAGCTGAACTGGCCCGAGCGCTGGGACGCCCTGCGCGCCCGCGTCGCCGAGACCGGCATGCGCAACTCGCTGCTGCTGGCCATCGCGCCGACGGCGACGATCGCCTCGATCGCCGGTGTGTACGAGTGCATCGAGCCGCAGGTCTCCAACCTGTTCAAGCGCGAGACGCTCAGCGGTGAGTTCCTCCAGGTGAACGGCTACCTGGTGGAGGAGCTGAAGCAGCTCGGCGTGTGGGACGCCCAGACCCGCGAGGCGCTGCGCGACTCCTCCGGCTCGGTCCAGGGATTCGGCTGGATCCCGGCCGAGGTCCGCGAGCTGTACCGCACGGCGTGGGAGATCCCGCAGCGCGGTCTGATCGACATGGCGGCGGCCCGTACGCCGTTCCTGGACCAGTCGCAGTCGCTGAACCTGTTCCTGGAGACGCCCACCATCGGCAAGCTCAGCTCGATGTACGCGTACGCCTGGAAGCAGGGCCTGAAGACCACCTACTACCTGCGCTCGCGCCCGGCGACGAAGATCGCCCGCGCCGCGCAGGCGGCCACGCCCGTCGAGCTGCCGCAGGCGGTCGCCGACGCCGAGGCGCTGGCCTGCTCCCTTGAGAACCCCGAGTCCTGCGAGGCCTGCCAGTGATGAGCTCCGACGACAAGAAGAAGAACCTGCTCGACCCGGGCTTCGAACTCACGCTCCGCCCGATGCGTTACCCGGACTTCTACGAGCGCTACCGGGACGCGATCAAGAACACCTGGACCGTGGAGGAGGTCGACCTCCACTCGGACGTCGCGGACCTCGCGAAGCTGACGCCCGGTGAGCAGCACATGATCGGCCGGCTGGTCGCGTTCTTCGCGACGGGCGACTCGATCGTCTCGAACAACCTGGTGCTGACCCTCTACAAGCACATCAACTCCCCGGAGGCGCGCCTGTACCTGTCGCGCCAGCTGTTCGAGGAGGCCGTGCACGTCCAGTTCTATCTGACGCTGCTCGACACCTATCTGCCCGACCCGGACGACCGCGCGGCCGCGTTCGACGCGGTCGAGGAGATCCCCTCCATCCGCGAGAAGGCGCAGTTCTGCTTCAAGTGGATCAACGAGGTCGAGAAGCTGGAGCGGCTGGAGACGCAGGCCGACCGCCGCCGCTTCCTGCTGAACCTGATCTGCTTCGCGGCGTGCATCGAGGGCCTGTTCTTCTACGGCGCCTTCGCCTACGTGTACTGGTTCCGCTCGCGCGGTCTGCTGCACGGTCTGGCCACCGGCACCAACTGGGTGTTCCGCGACGAGACCATGCACATGAACTTCGCGTTCGAGGTCGTGGACACCGTCCGCAAGGAAGAGCCCGAGCTCTTCGACGACGCGCTCCAGCAGCAGGTCACCGACATGCTCAAGGAGGCCGTGGACGCGGAGCTGCAGTTCGGCCGCGACCTGTGCGGTGACGGCCTGCCGGGCATGAACACCGAGTCGATGCGCGAGTACCTGGAGTGCGTCGCGGACCAGCGTCTGGTCCGCCTCGGGTTCCCGCCGGTGTACGGCTCGCAGAACCCGTTCTCCTTCATGGAGCTGCAGGGTGTGCAGGAGCTGACGAACTTCTTCGAGCGTCGTCCGTCGGCCTACCAGGTCGCTGTCGAGGGCACGGTCGACCTGGACGAGGACTTCTAGGAGTTCCAGGTCCGGTGATGCCGGGCGAGTGAGGTACCGGGGAGCCGGGATGCGGAGGTTTCCGTGTCCCGGCTTCTCGCGTTCCCCGGTGTTCAGTGGGCGATGGGGCCCCAGTACCGCCGGGCGGCGGGCCGGAAGCCGCGGCGGCGCGGGGTGGGCGGGAGGCCGCCCGCACGCTGGCGGGGCAGCCACACCAGCCGGGTCGCGACGGCCCGGATCTGCCGGTCGATCCGCCGGTCGCGGAGGATCCCGTAGAGGCTGGGCCCGAGCACGAGGGCGACGAAGGCGAGGACGACGAGGTAACTCACGAAGGTGGTCATAGCTCTACTGTCCGCCTGATCGCCCATGATCGACAGTGGCAGTACTGTCATGGAAGACCGAATTACTGCCACACTGGGGTCATGCTGACCAACGTGGCCGTGGCCCTCGTCGACAAAGTCGCCCCCTTCGAGCTGGGGATCTTCTGCGAGGTGTTCGGAATCGATCGCAGTGACATGGGCGTACCGGTGTACGACTTCGCCGTGTGCGCGGCGGAGGACGGGCCGCTGACCGTGGGCGGGGGCGCCTTCGGGATCACCCCGGCGCACGGGCTGGAGCGGCTGGAGGAGGCCGATCTGATCTGCCTGCCCGCCGCCGGCGACGCGGGCGTACGCATCTACCCCGAGCCCTTGCTCGCGGCCCTGCGCCGGGGTGTGGAACGGGGTGCGCGTGTCCTCAGCGTGTGCAGCGGGGCCTACATCCTCGGCGCCGCCGGACTGCTGGACGGCCGCCGGTGCACCACGCACTGGATGCACGCCGCGGCCCTGACCCGGCGCTTCCCGCGGGCGGTCGTCGACCCGGACGTGCTCTACGTGGACGAGGGCCCGGTGATCACCGCCGCCGGCACGGCCTCGGGCATCGACGCCTGCCTGCACGTGGTCCGCCAGGAGCACGGGGCCGAGGTGGCCAACATCATCGCGCGCCGGATGGTCGTACCCCCGCACCGGGACGGCGGCCAGGCCCAGTTCATCCAGCGGCCGCTGCCGCGCACGGCCTGCGACACGGTGGGCGAGGTGATCGAGTGGATGGCCCGCCACCTGGACGAGGAGATCACCGTCGAGCAGCTCGCGGAGCGGGCGCACATGTCCCCGCGGACCTTCGCCCGCCGCTTCCTCCAGGAGACCGGCACCACCCCGTACAAGTGGGTGCTGCGCCAGCGGGTGCTGCTGGCGCAGGAACTGCTGGAGTCGACCGGTGAGACGGTGGACGCGATCGCCGGCCGCTGCGGCTTCGGCAACGCGGCCGCCCTGCGCCACCACTTCCTGCGGACCCTGGGCACCACGCCGAACTCGTTCCGGCGCGCCTTCCGGGGCCCACAGGCCGCCTAGACCATCAGGCGTTCGGGACGGTCTCGTAGCGCGGGGTGCCCTCGTCCATCTGACGCAGGGCGTCCTTGCGGTCCCGCTTCGAGAGGCGGTCGATGTACAGGTAGCCGTACAGGTGGTCGGTCTCGTGCTGCAGGCAGCGGGCGAAGTAACCGGTGCCGCGCACCTTGATCGGGTTGCCCTGCGCGTCCTGGCCGGTGACCTCGGCGTAGTCCGGGCGGGCCAGCGACGCGTACGCGGTCGGGACCGACAGGCAGCCTTCGTTGGAGTCGTCGAGCACGCGCCCGGCGGCCGGCAGCTCCACCAGCTTCGGGTTGACGACGACACCGGTGTGGCGCTTGCCGTCGTCGTCCGGGCAGTCGTAGACGAAGACCTTGGCGTCCACGCCGATCTGGTTCGCGGCCAGGCCCACGCCCTCGGCGGCCTTCTGGCTGGCGAACATGTCGTCGATCAGCTGCGCCAGCTCGTCGCCGAACTCGGTGACGTCCTTGCACTCCCGGTGCAGGACCGGGTTGCCGACCACGGTGATCGGACGGGCCGTGCCGCGCTGACGGTGGGCGAGCTCGCGCGCCTCACAGTCCTCGGTGTCCACGACGTACCCGTCGTTCACGCTCTCGACAACCTCGTTCTCCTGCTGCGCCATGTCCGCCGTACGCCTTCCGTAAGTCCCGGTCACCGATGGTCGTGGTGGCCACCGATGTGCCCGTACAGCCTACGGCCCCGGGTCAGCAGACTTCTTCGAGATCCCGCCACTCGCGGGTGCCCGGACTGTCCGCGACCCAGCCGTCGAGCAGTCCGCGCACCAGACCGGCCGGCGCGGCGATCCCGCACTCGCGCTCGGGGACCCACAGGGAGCCCGAGCCGGCCGTACGGTGCCCGAGCGGTCCGGGGTGTCCGGGCTCGCTGTGGTCGTGCGGATCGAGGTGCTGCTCGCCGTCGCCCTCGTCGCTCGGCATCTCGCTCTCCGAGCAGGTCCGGCACAGCAGCCGCACCGACGAGGACCAGTCCTCGGCGGCGAATCCGGCGTCCGAGGCCAGCTGCTCCAGCGCGTCGCGGTCCGCCTCGGTGGCCGCCTCCAGCAGCACCACCCAGGTCGGCACCGGGGACGGCGCCCACAGCTCGATCTCGTCGAACACGGGGTACGAGGGGCCGGCCGCGGTCACCCGCTCTCCGTGCGGGACCCCGTCGTGGAGCACGACCTCGCCCCAGCGCCGCCCCGAGGACGGCAGCGGGATCGACAGGACCTCCAGCCGGGCCGGGTCCAGCCGACGGCCCCAGACCACCTCGGCCTCGCCCTCGGGCGACAGCCGCACGGCGGCGCTGCCCAGCTCCATCCCGACCGGCTCGCCCGCCCCGGCGGCGTCCCCGGGCACCTTCAGCCCGTACGCCTGCCAGGCCCGCCGGGCCAGCGGCCAGTCCTGCAACGCGGTGGCGGCGATCCCGACGTTCCACCAGTCCGGGGCGCCGGTCTCACGGTCCAGCAGGGCCACGGCGCGCAACCCGGCGGCCCGCGCCTGCTCCCAGTCGTGCCGGAACTTGTGCAGCAGGGCCAGGTTGAACCAGGACTCGGACAGCCAGGGCTCCAGGTCCGCCGCTCTCGTCAGGAGCGCGCCCGCGTCCTCGTACCGCCCGTCGCCGATCAGCGTGAACGCGCGGTCGGTGGCCTGCCGCCACGAGGCGGAGGGCCGATGCCGTACCTTCCCGAAGATCCTCACGATTCCCGCCTGCCTGGGGGCACCTCCCAGCGGTCGCTGGGGAACAACGGTGCAGCCTTGCGGACACTCCTACGGTCCCTCTTACTGGCATCCAACCATGCCCACTCGGACGGCCGCTCATTACCCATGGGTTACCCCGGTGGGACGGGCACCACTCTGCCACGCCCGCCCCTGGCCAGAACCCTTGCCAGGCACTCCACGACCTCCGGCTGGTAATCATGCCCGGTGCCCAGGCGGAGCCGCTCCAGGGCGGCCAGTGAGCCACCCGGGTGACGGCTCCCGCCGACCAGATCGTCGTACGCATTCACCGTACGCACGATCCGGGCCGCCGTGGGCTGATCCCGGTACGGATCCGCCTGCCGCTCCACCACCACGGCGACCTCGGCGGGCACTCCGGTCTGCCGGGCCACCTCCCCGCCCAGCTCGGCGATGCGCCGGGCCTCGGCGCCCGGCAGCCCGGCCGTGGCCCCGTCCGGGACCGGGTCGACGAGGGAGAGCTGCCCGATGTCGTGCATCAGGGCGGCGTACTCCAGCACCGTGAGCTCCCGCTCCGACAGGCCCAGCTCCCGGCCGACGGCGCAGCTCAGGGCGGCCACCCGGCGGGAGTGGCCCGGGCGGGTGCAGCCGGCGATCTCGGTGGCGCGGGCCAGGGAGGTGATGGTCTGGCGGTAGGTGGTGCGGATCGCGGTGATCCGGTGGAAGGACAGCTGGGTCAGCAGCAGGGGCACGCTGAAGACGGGTAGGGCCCACAGGCCCGCGACGGCCGTGCCGAGCGCCATCACGACCCCGGTGGCGCAGATCGCCGAGCCGACGCCGAGCTGGGCGCGCAGTTCGTCGCGCAGCACCGGCCCGTACGGCCGGCCGGTCCGGGCTCCGGTGAGCGCGGCGGCGAGCACGGCGTCGCACAGGGCGGTGAGGCCGAGCAGGAAGAGCAGGAAGCCGACGAGGTACGGGCCCTGGCCCACCCACTGCTCCAGCCGGCCCGAGTTGTAGAGCGGCTGGAAACAGGCGGCGGCGAAGGCGACGGTGAGCACCCGACGGGACAGGTGGTCGAGGGCGGGACCCCGGCCGCGGGCGATGTGCGGGACGATCCCGGCGAGGACGGCGGCGACGACCACCGCGACGGTCTGCAGCACCCCGTGGTGGGTGGGCAGGCCGGCCTTCTGGCCGAGCAGGGCGTAGGCGAGGGCTCCGGCGGAGCCGAGCGGTGCGGGGTGACGGCCGAGGAGGTCCCTGCGGGCGAGCTCCCCGACGGTGATCAGGGTGGCGAAGGCCAGGGCGGCGCCGGGCTCGGCGACGCCGTGCCACAGGGTGTGGCCGAGCGCGGCGCCGGTGAGCACTCCGGCGGCCCCGCGCACGGTCCAGGCTGCCGGGGCCCTCATCCGTCCGCCCCGATACCGCCGGCCCCGGTGCCGTCCGCGTCCGGGCCGGACCCGCCGGACCCACCGGACCCGCCGGCCGGCCCGGGAACCGCGGGGACCCTGCCGGGCGGCGGAGCCGGTGCGGCCGGACGGGAGCCCTGCTCCGGCATCCCGGCCAGGGCCGACGGCCGCGCGGCGGGCCCCGGCATCCCCGGGGTGGCGGCACCGGCCGGGATCACCTGGAGGTCCTCGTCCGAGGTCACCACCGGGTGCCAGCCGGTCCGGCCGATCGCGTCGACCAGCGCCCGCACCATCGACGGGTCGAACTGCGCCCCCGCGCACCGTTCCAGCTCCGCGAGGGCGACGGGCACCGGCCGGGCCCGGCTGTACGAGCGGGTCGAGGTCATGGCGTCGAAGGCGTCGGCCACCGCCACCACCCGGGCCAGTACCGGGATCTGCTCGCCGGTGAGTCCGTAGGGATAGCCGGAGCCGTCGACCCGCTCGTGGTGGTGCAGGATCGCGGACCGGGCCTCGCCGAGGAAGCCGATGCCGCGCACCATCTCGTGCCCGTACTCGGGGTGCAGCTCGATGATCCGGCGCTCCTCGGGGGTGAGCGGCCCGTCCTTGCGCAGCAGCCGGGTGGGGACGCCGAGTTTGCCGACGTCGTGCAGGATCCCGGCGATGCGCACGGTCTCCAGCCGGTCCTCGGTCATGCCCAGCTCCCGGGCGATCATCGTGGAGGCCTGCCCGACCCGTTCGCTGTGGCCGCGGGTGTAGCGGTCCTTGATGTCGACGGCCTGGACGAGGGCACGGATGGTGGCCTGGTGGGCGGCGCGCTCGCGGTGGTACTGGGCGAAGACCCAGCAGGAGATGTACATCGGCAGCAGGACGAGCAGGGCGGCCGGGGGCCCGTAGGGGCTGCGCCACATGACGGCCATCATCAGCCCGGCGAGGCCGTGGACGCAGTGCGGGGCGAGGGAGGAGACCACCGACCCGCGCCAGGCGGTGGCGGCCGGTCGGCGTTCGGCGGCGGCCAGGATGCCGCTGTCGAGGGCGGTGAGCACCAGGCAGAAGGCGACGGCGGCGGCCGTCGCGGGGAGCAGCGCGGAGGGGAAGTCGGCCGGTCCCGCGGACGTCCCGGATCCGGTGGCGGGCGCGCCGCCGAGGGTGGCCGGACCGTGCAGGAGCCCGTAGGCCCGGCCCGCGACCCAGGCGGCCGTCGCCTGCTGGGCGCCGTGCCACACGCGGCGTACGCCGGCGGGCCGCCCGCCGACGGTCCCCGCGAGTCCCCCGGGCAGCGCGACGAGCGCGGCGGCGGCGGGTGGCAGCAGGAGGACGGCGGCGAGCACCACGGGGAAGAAGGAGCCGATGCCCTCGGGCACCCGGCCGCCCAGCAGCGGGCAGACCTTGACGAGTTCACAGCCGAGGTAGAGGGCGGCGAGCAGGACGACGGTCGTCCACGGCGTAGCGGAATCCGCGAGGGCGGGGGTGACGCACGCGGTGGCCGCGAGGACGACGCACAGGATGTAGCCGCGCGCCGCCGGCGGAAGTGCCCGCATGGCGCTCTCCTCCCCTGTGCCGTGCACACCGTTCGCCGAATCGAACCAGCACGGAATGGGGAGAATAGGTGGGGCCCCGAGCAAGGCGGGCCATATTTCCGCATTGGGCCATGCGGACGCCCCCGGATTAGCACATTCGGGTGAAGGAAGTGCTGATCCGAGGGCGGCTGTTCAAACGGCCGACCGGTCGGCCGCGGGGTCAGCCGGGAGCGGGATTGTCGGCGGTGACATCGTGGTCGGGCACCGCCTGACCGGACCTGATCAGTTCGATCCGGCCCATCACCTTCGACCGCAGGTCGGTCGGCACGTCGTCCGACCCGCAGCAACGCTTGACCAGCTTCTTCACGGCCTGTTCCAGGCCGTACTTCTCCAGGCAGGGATTGCACTCGCCGAAATGCGTCTCGAACTTCGTGCAGTCACTGTCCGGCATCTCCTGGTCGAGGAACTCGTACAGGTGATCCAGGACCTCGGAGCACTCTGTCTCGTGCGGCTCTCCGCAGCTCATGAGCCCGAGCCTTTCCGGTCGTTCGACTCTCCCGCGCCCGCGGGAACCAGCCCGCGCTCACGGGCATAGTCCTCCAGCATTCCGCGGAGTTGACGGCGGCCACGGTGCAGTCGCGACATGACCGTACCGATGGGTGTACCCATGATGTCCGCGATCTCCTTGTACGCAAAGCCCTCTACGTCGGCAAGGTAGACCGCGATGCGGAACTCTTCCGGAATGGCCTGCAGGGCTTCCTTCACGTCGGAATCCGGCAGGTGGTCGAGCGCCTGCGACTCGGCGGAGCGCAGCCCGGTCGACATGTGCGACTCGGCGCGTGCCAGCTGCCAGTCCTCGATCTCCTCCGCGGCGCTGCGCTGGGGCTCACGCTGCTTCTTGCGGTAGGAGTTGATGAAGGTGTTGGTCAGGATGCGGTACAGCCACGCCTTCAGGTTGGTGCCCTCGCGGAACTGGTGGAAGGACGCGTACGCCTTCGCGTACGTCTCCTGGACCAGGTCCTCGGCGTCGGCCGGATTGCGCGTCATGCGCAGCGCGGCCGAGTACATCTGGTCGAGGTAGCCGAGGGCGTCCCGTTCGAAGCGCGCGTTGCGCTCCAGGGTCGTCTCCTCCGCGTGGCCTTCGTCGGTCCCAGCGACAGGACCCACCTCCTCCGACAGCGTGGCGGCTCCGAAAGCGGATCCGCTCGAATCGGAGAATAGTCGACCTTCCCGGCCCTCCGCCGCCCGAAGCGAGCTGCGCTTGGGCGCCGGCAGCACGGTCCAGTCCAGGTCAGCGGCCTGCCGACGGTTCTGGCTGATGACCTGGGTCATGCGCTCCCTCTCCTCCGACGAGTTCCCGTACGTTCCGACATCCGAGACAACAGAAGGAGCGGGCGGCACATTCCCGGGCGCCGAACGGGTTTTCGGCGTGCGCCGTGACGCGGCCCGCGGGCCTCAGCCGGGGAGCCGTCCGAGCCACTCCCCCACCGCCTCGGTGATCGTCAGGAGTGCTTCCTCCTGGGTGGTGTCGGCCTTCTTCGGCACCGCGAAGCCGTGATCGGCGTGCGCCACCTCCACGAGCTCGTACGGATCCGGCGCGCCCGGCGGCGGGAATTCCGCGGGCCGCCCGAAGGGGTCCCGGTCGCCCTGGACCACGAGGGTGGGGCGGCCGGCCCCGGTCAGCTCCGGGGCGCGCGACTTCTCCGGCCGACCCGGCGGGTGCAGCGGGAAGGCCAGCGCCAGCACCCCGGCGGCCCCCAGCTCGGCGGCGGTCCGGCAGGCCACCCGGGCCCCGGCGCTGCGCCCGCCCGCCACCACCGGCAGCCCGGGCTCCGCGAGCGCGGGCCACAGCCCGCGCCATCCCTCGTCCAGCACCTTGGGCGCGGCGGCGACCTTCTTCCCGGCGACCCGCCAGGGCTGTTCCACGAGAGCCACCGTGATCCCGCGGGCGGGCAGGGCGGCGGCCAGGGCCTGGAGGTCGCGGGCCTCGATGCCGCCGCCGGCGCCGTGGCTCACGGCGAGCACGAGTCGCGGCTCCGGCGCGCGGTGCCAGGTGATGCGGGCCTCGCCCGCCGGGGTGTCGACGCTCTGGGTACGCGGGGTCATGCGTCCCATCCTGCCCGGCTCAGAAGAGGGTGCCCTCCTCCGGCGCGGCCAACTCCGTCAGCAGCTCCGGGCCGTTGTTGCGCACGCTGCTCACGGCGGTGGACACCGGGTAGGCCCGCATCAGCCCGCCGGGCGGCGGGGCGAGCAGCTCGCGCAGCGAGCCCTCGGTGTCGGAGTTCGCCGGGTCCAGCCAGGCGTCCCAGCGGTCCGGCGTCAGCATCAGCGGCATCCGCGGGTGGATGTCGGCGAGCGAGCGCGGCCCATCGGCGGGGGCCACGCCCAGGGGACCGGTCTCGGCCTCCGTGGTGATCACCGAGCAGGTGACCCACCAGGAGAGCGGGTGCTCGTCGGGCAGGGTCCGGTCGCGCCAGAACTCGTATATCCCGGCCATGGCGAAGACGGAGCCGTCGGAGGGGAGCACGAAGTAGGGCTGCTTGCGGGCCCGCTTCTTCTTGCCCTCCACCTCCAGCTGCCGCTCGTCGTGGGCGGTGACCCACTCGTAGTAGCCGTCGGCGGGGACGATGCAGCGGCGCTGCGCGAAGGGCCGGCGGAAGGACGGCTTCTCGTGCAGGGTCTCCGACCGGGCGTTGATCATCCGGGCGGCGCCGTCGGGGTTCTGGGCCCAGGAGGGGACCAGTCCCCATTTCAGGACGCGCAGCTGGCGAACCGGACGTGGGTGCGAGGCGTCTTTGAGGGGACGGTCGAGGACCACGTGGACCTCTTTCGTCGGCGCCACGTTGAAGTCGGGGGCCAGGGCCTCCTCCGGCTCCCATTTCTCGATGCCGAAGGCCTCCACGAGGTCCTCGGGCCTACGACTCGCCGCATACCGTCCGCACATGGCTGTCACACTGCCATGCCAACCGCACCTCACCGCAAGGAGTCCGCCACCTTATGGACAGCAGCACGACGGCCGGTCTGTGGGACCGGCTCACGGGCATACAGACCACGCCCGACCTGTGGCTGGTGATCACGACGGGGCTGGTCGCGCTGGCCGCGGTGGGGCCCCGCCCGGTGTGGCGGCTGTCACGCAACGCGATCACCATCGCGCACGAGGGCGGGCACGGGCTGCTGGCGCTGCTGACCGGTCGACGCCTGAGCGGGATACGGCTGCACTCCGACACCAGCGGGGTCACCGTCAGCCGGGGCCGGCCGACCGGGCTGGGAATGATCCTGACCGCCGCGGGCGGTTACACGGCGCCCTCGCTGCTCGGGCTGGGCGGGGCGGCGCTGCTGTCCGCGCACCGGATCACGCTGCTGCTGTGGGCGGCCACCGCCCTGCTGCTGGTGATGCTGGTGATGATCCGGAACGCGTACGGGGCGCTGACGGTGGTACTGACCGGCGGCACCTTCCTGCTGGTGTCCTGGCTGACCCCGGCCGAGGTGCAGGCCGGTTTCGCCTACCTGGTGGTGTGGTTCCTGCTGTTCGGCGGGGTCCGGCCGGTCTTCGAGCTGGGGGCCAAGCGGCGGGGCGGCGCGGCACCCGATTCCGACGCCGACCAGCTCGGCCGGCTCACCCACCTGCACCCGGTGGTGTGGCTGCTCTTCTTCCACGTCGTCGCGCTGTGCTCGCTGATCGGCGGCGCCCGCTGGCTGCTCGCCCTGTGACCGCTCCCTGAGACGGGGCCCGGATCAAGATCTGGGGTCGGGGGAAGCCACTAAAGTGGTGGCCATGACCGAGACCCCCGCGCTCCCTGCCCTCTGGCCCGCTCCGCTCGCCGATGGGACGGTCCACGCCACCGTCGCGGTGCCGGGATCCAAATCGGTCACCAACCGGGCCCTCGTGCTCGCCGCGCTCGCCGCGGAGCCCGGCTGGGTGCGCCGCCCGCTGCGCTCGCGCGACTCCCAGCTGATGGCCGACGCGCTGCGCGCGATGGGCGTCGGCATCGAGGAGACCGTCTCGTCCAGCTCCGCCGGTGCCGGCGCGAGCGGCGAGGCCTGGCGGGTCATCCCGGCGGCCCTGCACGGCCCGACGACCGTGGACGTCGGCAACGCCGGCACCGTCATGCGCTTCCTGCCGCCCGTGGCCACCCTCGCCGACGGCGACATCCGCTTCGACGGTGACCCGCGTTCCTACGAGCGGCCGCTGGGCCAGGTCATCAGCGCCCTGCGCACCCTCGGCGCCCGGATCGACGACGACGGCCGGGGCGCGCTGCCCATGACCGTGCTGGGCGGCGGGGCCCTGGAGGGCGGCACGGTCGAGATCGACGCCGGCAACTCCTCGCAGTTCGTCTCCGCGCTGCTGCTCTCCGCCCCGCGCTTCAACCAGGGCGTCGAGGTCCGGCACGTGGGTGGCAACCTCCCGTCGATGCCGCACATCCGGATGACCGTGGAGATGCTGCGCGCCGCGGGCGCCCAGGTCGACACCCCCGAGGCCGGGGGCGAGAAGGACGTGTGGCGGGTCACCCCCGGCGCGCTGCTGGGCCGCGACATGATCGTGGAGCCGGACCTCTCGAACGCGCAGCCCTTCCTGGCCGCCGCCCTGATCACCGGCGGCACGGTCACCGTCCCGGACTGGCCGCGCCGCACCACGCAGCCGGGCGACGCGCTGCGCCGGATCTTCACCGAGATGGGCGGCTCCTGCGAGCTGACCGACGCGGGCCTGGTCTTCACCGGCACCGGCAAGATCCACGGGATCGACGTGGACCTGAGCGAGGTCGGCGAGCTCACCCCGGGCATCGCGGCGGTGGCGGCCCTGGCCGACTCCGAATCGGTGCTGCGCGGTGTCGCGCACCTGCGGCTGCACGAGACGGACCGGCTGGCCGCGCTGACCAAGGAGATCAACGGGCTCGGCGGCGATGTCACGGAGACCGCCGACGGTCTGCGCATCCGGCCGCGCCGGATGCACGGCGGCGTGTTCCACACGTACGACGACCACCGGATGGCCACCGCGGGCGCGGTGATCGGCCTGGCGGTCGAGGGTGTGCAGATCGAGAACGTGGCGACGACCGCGAAGACCCTGCCGGACTTCCCGAAGATGTGGACGGACATGCTCGCCGGGGACGTGGACGGCTCCGGGGCGCCCGGTGCGGGTACGGGAGCGGGAGCGTAGGGCCCGTCATGCGCAGGTACGGCAAGCACACCGACGAGGACGACATCCGCCAGCGCCCGAACCCCAAGGGCAACCGGCCTCGGACCAGCATCCGCCCCAAGCACGAGGATGCCGCCGAGGGCTTCGTCCTCACGGTGGACCGCGGCCGGCTGACCTGTCTGGTCGAGGGCCGTTCGGTGCACGCGATGAAGGCCCGCGAACTGGGCCGCAAGGCGGCGGTGGTCGGCGACCGGGTCTGGATCGTCGGTGACCTGTCCGGCAAGAAGGACACCCTGGCCCGCATCGTGCGGATCGAGGAGCGCAAGTCCGTCCTGCGGCGCACCGCCGACGACGACGACCCGTACGAGCGGGTGGTCGTCGCCAACGCCGACCAGTTGGCCATCGTGACGGCCCTGGCCGATCCGGAGCCGCGGCCCCGGATGATCGACCGCTGCCTGGTGGCGGCGTACGACGCCGGGCTGGAGCCGCTGCTGGTGCTGACCAAGTCGGACCTGACCTCGGCGGACAAGATCCTGGAGATCTACTCCACGTTCGGCCTGAACTATGTGGTGACCAACCGCGAGGAACTGGCCACGGGCGACGCGGCCGACCGCGTCCGCGAGCGGCTGACCGGCCGGATCACCGCCTTCGTCGGACATTCGGGCGTCGGCAAGACCACCCTGGTGAACTCGTTGGTCGCCGAGGGCCGCCAGCGCGCCACCGGGCACGTCAACGCGGTGACCGGCCGCGGCCGGCACACCACCACCTCGGCGTTGGCGCTGCCGCTGCCGAGCGGCGACGGCTGGGTCATCGACACCCCGGGCGTGCGCTCGTTCGGCCTGCACCACGTGGATCCGTCCCGGGTGATCCTGGCCTTCCCGGACCTGGTGCCGGGGACCGAGGAGTGCCCGCGCGCGTGCAGCCACGACGAGCAGGACTGCGCGCTCGACAAGTGGGTGGAGGACGGCCACGCGGACCCGGCGCGGCTGTATTCGCTGCGCCGACTGCTGCAGACGCGCGAACGCCGCGAGGGCGACTGACCGTCGGGCGGAGATCCGGCCGCGTTTGTCGAGGGCTCTGTCTGGATAAATGCATAATCGCACCAAGTGACGCGATGTCACGTGACGCGGGGAGGCATTCGACATGGCGTGGCTGCTGGTCGTGGTCGCCGGACTCCTGGAGACCGGTTTCGCGGTCTGCCTCAAGCTCTCCCACGGATTCACCCGGCTCGGGCCGACCATCGCCTTCGCCTGCTTCGCACTCGGCAGCTTCGGTCTGCTGACCCTGGCGCTCAAGAAGCTGGACGTGGGGCCGGCGTACGCGGTGTGGACGGGCATCGGCGCCGCCGGGACGGCGATCTACGGCATGGTCTTCCTCGGCGACCTGGTCTCCACCCTCAAACTCGTCTCGATCTCGCTGGTCATCCTGGGTGTCATCGGGCTCCAGCTGTCCGGGTCGGCGCACTGAGCATCCGGCGCAGCTCGCCCGGGCCCGGCTCCTCCCCCGGGGCGATCACGTAGGACAGGGCCAGGCGTACGGCGAGTTCGCAGCGCTGCGGGCCCTCCCCCGGCGTCAACGCGGCGGCGGCCCGGTCCCGGACCGCCCGGGCCAGCTCGCCGGGGCCGGGTGCCCGGCGGCCCGCCGCGGGCAGCCCCGCGTCCCAGGCGCCGGTGAGCAGGGCCCGTACGAGGGGCTGGGCGCGGGCCGCCCGTACGGTCCACTCCGCGACGGCGGCGAGCCGCTCGGCGGCCCGGTCCGGGGCGGACAGGAGCCGGTCCACCCCGTCGAGGTAGCGGTCGGCCTCGCGGCGGACCAGGGCGCGGCCCAGGCCCGCCTTGCCGCCGAACTCGTTGTAGAGGGTCTGCCGGGACACCCCGGCCGCGGCGGCCACGTCGACCATCCGCACCTGTGGCCAGGGGCGCGCCGAGAGCGCCGCTCCCGCCGCCTCCAGCAAGGACTCCCGGGCTGCCGGCATCCGCGCCTCCCCGTTCGGCTCTCCCCGGCCAGAGTTGACGGGTCGCCAGATCCTGTCAAGGGCGCGTGGGGGCCGCACCGTGGACAGCGTTGGTCGGGCTCCGGGAGTCTCGATACTGTTCGGGCATGCCCGAGTATGACGATGACCTGCGCCTTGCCCTCGAACTCGCCGACGCGGCGGACGCCGCCACGATGGAGCGGTTCCGCGCCCTCGACCTGCGGGTCGAGACGAAGCCGGACATGACCCCGGTGAGCGAGGCGGACAAGGCGGCCGAGGAGATCATCCGGGCCGGTATCACGGCCGCGCGTCCGGGCGACGCCGTCCTGGGCGAGGAGTACGGGCTCCGGGGCAGCGGTCCGCGCCGCTGGGTGGTGGACCCGATCGACGGTACGAAGAACTACGTGCGCGGGGTCCCGGTCTGGGCGACCCTGATCTCCCTGATGGCCGAGGACGCCGACGGCGAGTTCCGTCCGGTGGTCGGCGTGGTGTCCGCGCCCGCGCTGGGCCGCCGCTGGTGGGCGACCAGGGGCGGCGGCGCCTTCGCGGGCGGCGCGCTCGGTGGGACCACCGCCATCGGTGTCTCCGAGGTGGGCGGGCTGGGCGACGCCTCGTTCGCGTACTCCTCGCTGAGCGGCTGGGAGGAGCAGGGCCGGCTCGCCGGGTTCCTGGACCTGACCCGGCGGTGCTGGCGGACCCGCGGCTACGGGGACTTCTGGCCGTACATGATGGTCGCGGAGGGCTCGCTGGACCTGTGCGCGGAGCCGGAGCTCAACCTCTGGGACATGGCGGCGATCGCGGTCGTGGTCCAGGAGGCGGGCGGCCGCTTCACCAGCCTGGACGGCGTGGACGGGGTGCACGGCGGGAACGCCGCAGCCTCGAACGGGCTGCTGCACGCGGAGATGTTGGAGCTGCTGCGCCCGCGCGCCTGACGGCCCCGAGCGCCCGTCGCGCTCCGTCACGCGCCTTCTTGTCGGCCCTGCGGGTCCGTGGGAATCTGATACTCCCCACGCTTGTGCGCTTGTGAAGCGTTTCTCTTGAGGCGGCTCCGCCGGCGCACCCACCCGGGCGGGGGGACTCACCCCAGGAGGTGGCTCTCTTCATGCTCGTCCGTGACGCCATGAGCACCGTGATCCTCACCCTCGGACCCGCGCACACCCTCCGACAGGCGGCCTGCCTGATGTCCGGCCGGCGCGTCGGCGCGGCCGTCGTCCTCGACCCCGACCACAGCGGAATCGGCATCCTGACCGAGCGCGACATCCTCAACTCGATCGGCGCGGGCCACGACCCGGACCGGGAGTCCGTCGGCGCGCACACCACCAACAACGTCGTGTTCTGCACCCCGGAGGCCACCGTGCAGGAAGCGGCCGAGGCGATGGCCCACGGTGGCTTCCGGCACCTGATCGTGCTGGAGCACGGCGGACCTGTCGGCATCGTGTCCGTACGGGACGTCATCCGTTGCTGGGTCCCGGTACGGCGCACGGTCCCCGCGTGAAACGACGCCGGGCCGCGACCCTCCGAGGAGGGTCGCGGCCCGGCGTCCTACGACGGCAAGCGCTCCGTGTCAGCCGCGGAGGGCCTGGACCGCGGCGTCGAGCCGCTTGCCGAAGTCACCGTCCGCCTGGCGGAAGTTGTTGATCGCGCGCTCGACGATGTCGTCACGGGAGACCTTGGCGATGAAGCCGGACAGGTTCTCGATCAGGCGGGACTTCTCGTCCTCCGAGTACAGGCGGTACAGGTTGCCCGCCTGGACGAAGTCGTTGTCCTCGCTGTGGACGGCGGCGGCGTGGTTGCCCGTGCCACCGGTCACCTCGATGGGCTGCCACAGCGGGCGGTCCGTCTGGTGCGGGCCGCCGAAGCTGTTCGGCTCGTAGTTCTTCGCGCCCTTGTGACGGCCGTCGTACAGGTAGCCGTCGCGGGAGTTGGTGCGCGCCTCGGTGGCGTGCGGGCGGTTCACCGGCAGGTGGTCGGCGTTGATGCCGACGCGGTAGCGGTGGGCGTCGCCGTAGCCGAAGAGGCGGCCCTGGAGCATCTTGTCCGGGGAGGGACCGATACCGGGGACGAAGTGCGCCGGGGAGAAGATCGACTGCTCGACCTCGGCGAAGACGTTCTCCGGGTTGCGGTTGAGCTCCAGCTTGCCGATCTCGATCGGCGGGTAGTCCTCGTGCGGCCACACCTTGGTGAGGTCGAACGGGTTGAAGCGGTACTGGGCCGCCTCGGCCGCGGGCATGATCTGGACCTGCACGGTCCAGCTCGGGAAGTCGCCGCGCTCGATGGACTCGCGCAGATCGCGCTGGTGCGAGTCGGGGTCCTCACCGGCGAGCCGGTTGGCCTCGTCCTGGGTGAGGTTCTTGATGCCCTGGTCGGTCTTGAAGTGGTACTTGACCCAGAAGACCTCGCCGGCCTCGTTGTTCCACTGGAACGTGTGCGAGCCGTAGCCGTTCATGTGGCGGTAGGACGCCGGGATGCCGCGGTCACCGAACAGCCAGGTCACCTGGTGGGTCGACTCGGGCGACAGACCCCAGAAGTCCCAGACGTTGTCCGCCTCCTGCGAGCCCGTGTACGGGTCGCGCTTCTGGGTGTGGATGAAGTCGGGGAACTTGATGGCGTCCTTGATGAAGAACACCGGGGTGTTGTTGCCGACGAGGTCGTAGTTGCCCTCTTCGGTGTAGAACTTCAGCGCCCAGCCGCGGGGGTCGCGGACCGCGTCGGCGCTGCCGAGGTTGCCCGCGACGGTGGAGAAGCGCAGGAAGGTCTCGGTCTCCTTGCCGACCTCGGACAGGAACTTCGCCCGGGTCCACTGCGAGACGTCGCGGGTGAGCGTGAAGGTGCCGTACGCGCCGGCGCCGCGGGCGTGCACCACGCGCTCCGGGATGCGCTCGCGGTTGAAGTGCGCGAGCTTCTCGAGGAGCAGCTGGTCCTGGACCAGGACGGGGCCGCCGAGGCCGGCGGTCTCGCTGTTCTGGTTGTCGGCGACCGGCGCTCCGGCCTCCGTGGTGAGCGGTCCCTGCGTCACGTGCGCCTCCTGCGTCATTCCCTGCGTCCTGTCCTTGGCGTCTGCCGTGACCGATCCTACGATGGACTTTGTCTAAGTCAAGTAAGAATCCAAGTCCGCATCGATTCGGGAGTTACACCGAGTCCCCTCGCTGTTAGGCTGGTGTCCATGAGTGACCTGCTGGATCGACTTCGCGGACGTGGCTGGCGCATGACGGCGCAGCGGCGCGTCGTGGCCGAGGTGCTCGACGGCGACCACGTGCACCTGACGGCCGACGAGGTGCACGCGCTCGCGGTGGCCAAGCTGCCCGAGATCTCGCGCGCGACCGTCTACAACACCCTGGGTGAGCTCGTCAGCCTCGGCGAGGTGCTGGAGGTCTCCACGGACCGCCGCGCCAAGCGGTACGACCCGAACGCCCACCGACCCCACCAGCACCTGGTCTGCGCCCGGTGCGGCGCGATCCGCGACGTGCACCCGGCGGGCAACCCGCTGGCCGACCTGCCCGACACGGAACGCTTCGGCTTCGTGGTGTCGGCCGTCGAGGTGACGTACCGCGGGGTCTGCCCGAACTGCGCGACCGCCTGAGCACAGACACACAGACACACGAAAGGGCCCGGACCCCTCGGGGGTCCGGGCCCTTTGCGTTCGCCTTCGTACAGGCGGAAACGGCCGGAAACGACTCAGGGCCCGGATCCATAGGATCCGGGCCCTGAGCCTTCAGTAGCGGGGACAGGATTTGAACCTGCGACCTCTGGGTTATGAGCCCAGCGAGCTACCGAGCTGCTCCACCCCGCGTCGGTGAACCCAACGTTACGTGAAGGCCCACGGCAGATGCAAATCGGTTAACCGGCCAGCCCGCGGTGCAGGAGCGAGGTCAGCGTCTCGACCACCTCGTCGTCGTCGAGCCCGGCCCCGCCGGTCATGGCGGCGTACCCCAGCATCGAGATCATCGCCCCCATCGCCGCGGCGACCAGCTCGGGGTCCCCAGGCAGCTCACGGCCCTGTTCGCGCATGTACGCGAGGTGCTCGCGCAGCGGCGCGGTGTCCCCCAGGAGCCGCCCCCAGGCCTGCCCCGAGCCGGGCGGCTCGGCCATGGACTTCTGGAAGAGGGCGACCACGACGGGCAGATGGTCCCGGAAGATCCGCCAGGTGACCGCTACATGCGTCCGCAGCTGCGCCCGGTCGGAGAGGTCGTGCTCGCGGGGGTGGTCATGGGCGCCGACCTCGACGTCCACCTGGGCCCCCATGTCCGCGAGCAGCGCGTCCAGCAGCTCGTCCTTGCCCGCGAAGTGCTCGTAGAACGAACCGGTGGACCGGCCGGCGGCCTTGGTGATGTCGGTGATCTTCGTCTGCGCGTAGCCGCGCTCCAGGAAGAGGGCCCGCGCCGCCTCCTTGAGCGCCGCCTCCGTGCCGGCCGCCCGCTCCTTGCGCACTCCCACCGCGATCTCCGTTCCCACTTGACGCCGTCTTCCGGACCTCATCATACTGAACCAAGTTTCACCGAATCGAAGTTCAGTGAATGTAAATTCAGCGAAAGAGGTAGGTCATGCGTGTGTCAGTCATCGGGGGCGGGGTCGCCGGAGCGGCGAGCGCGATCGCCCTGCGCCGCGCGACCGGCGCGGAGGTCACGGTCCACGAGGCGTACGAGGACCCGGCCGGTCAGGTGGGCTCGTTCCTCAGCCTCGCCGTCAACGGGATGCGGGGGCTGGACGCGCTGGGTTGCCTCGCCGAGGTCCAGGCGGCAGGGTTCCCGGTCGCCCTGCAGCGGATGTGGTCCTCCTCGGGCAAGCTCCTCGGGGAGGTGCCGCGCGGCCGGCTCGCCTCGGACAGCCTGCACAGCACGACGCTGCTGCGCGGGCGGCTGGTGGAGGTGCTGCGCGCCGAGGCGGTCCGGGCCGGCGCCCGCATCGAGACGGGGCGGCGGGTGGTCCCGGCGGACCTGGACGCGGACCTGGTGGTGGCGGCCGACGGCATCTGGTCCGCCACCCGCTCGGCGCTGGACCCGGCGGCGCCGGCGGTGCGGTACGCGGGGCTCTACAGCGTCTCGGGGGTCTCCGCGGGCGTGCGCCTCACGCCAGGGACCTACCACTTCGTCTTCGGCCGGCGCGGGGCGTTCCTCTGCGTCCCGGCGGCGGACGGCACGGTCTGGTGGTCGGCCCAGGTGCCCTCGCCGGAGCCGCCGGACCCGGGGGAGGTCACCCAGGACCTGCTGGCGGAGCTGTACGGCAAGGAGGAGCTGCCGCTGTCCCTGATCCGGGCGGCGACCCGCGTCGACCGCCCCCTGCCGATGCACCGGCTGGCGGACGTGCCCGTCTGGCACGACGGGCGCACCGTACTGATCGGCGACGCCGCCCACCCGGTCGGGGCCGGACAGGGCGCGTCGATGGCGATCGAGGACGCGGTGGCCCTGGCGCGCTGCGTGGCGGACGCACCGGGCGTGGCCGGCGCCCTGGCCGAGTACACCCGCGTACGTCGACCCCGGGTGGCCCGGATGACCCGGGCCGCGGCGACCAACCGCGACTCGAAGACCCCGGGCACGGTCCAGCGCCGCGTCAACGACCTGCTGATGCCGCTCGCCTTCCGGCACGTCTACGCCCGCTCCACCTCCTGGCTCTACCGCTGAGAGCCGGAGGAGACACCCCTAGGCCGAGAGTTCCTCGGCCAGGGCCTCGCGGAGTCGGGCCGCGCGCTGCGAGACCTCGGCCGGGCCCAGTTCCATGGCGCGCACGCACCACTTCTGGCCCTCCGCGAGGTCCCCGTGGCGGGCCGCCAGCAGGCCGAGGCGCAGGGCGGCGCGGCCGTGGCCCGCCACCGCGGCGCGGGTCCACCACAGGGCGGCCTCCGGCTCGTTGCCCTCACGGGCCAGCAGCAGCCCGAGGTTGAAGGCGCCGTTGCGGGAGCCGGCTTCGGCCGCCTCCCGGTACCAGCGCGCTGCGGCCGCCAGGTCGCCACGGGCGGCGGCCAGCATGCCGACCCGCACCTGGGCCCGGCGGTGGCCCAGCTCGGCGGCCCGCTCGTACCACTCCTCGCTCTCGGTGCGCGGGGCGCCGCCCACGGGCTCGCCCAAGGCCACCGGCTCCGGCGGCGGGGCCAGCGACTCCAGCAGCGCGGCCAGGCGGAACGCCGCCTCCGCGCTGCCGCCGCCCGCCGCGCAGCGCAGGTGCCGCTCGGCCGCCCGGTCCTCGCCGTCCCGCACCAGCGCGATGCCGACCTGCAGCGCCGCGTCGGTGTGACCGGCCGAGGCGGCCCGCTCGTACCACTTCAGCGCCGTCCGGTCCTCGTCCCGGCTGGCGAACAGGATGCCGAGGTTGAAGGCGGCGTCGACGCTGCCCGCCTCGGCCGCCTTCGAGAACCACGGCTCCGCGCCCGCCGCGTCCCCGCCCTGGAGCAGCAGGATCGCGAGCGCGTTGGCCGCCTCGCGGTGACCGGCGTAGGCGGCGCGCCGGTACCACTGCTCGGCCTGTGCGGTCCGGTCCTGTGCAACGCACAGCAGAGCAAGGTTGTACGCCCCGTTTTGATCGCCCGCGTCCATGGCGGTCCGGTACCAGCGCTCCGCGGTCTGGGTCTCGCCGCGCGCGGCGTGCAGCGCGCCCAGCGCGTTGGCGGCGTTGCCGTCACCGTCCTGCGCCGCCCGGTGCCACCACACGGCGGCACTCTCCTCGTCACCGGCGTCGCGCAGCAGGAAGCCGAGCGCGCACGCCGCACGCGCCTCCCCCTGCTTGGCGGAGGTCAGGTACCAGCGCCCGGCCTCCTTGAGCTCGCCGCGCGCCTCCAGCAGGGCGCCCAGGTGCAGGGCGGCCCGCCGGTGGCCGCGCGCGGCGGCCTGCCGGTACCACTGCTCGGCCTCGGTGGGGTCGCCCTTGCGCAGGTGCCTCGCCAGTCGGTACGCGGCTTCGCGGTGCCCCTGTTCGGCGGCAGCGCGGAACCACCGCTCGACACCGTTGTCACCGCGGTGCTCCAGCAGGTCCGCAAGCCCGTAGGCACCCAGCGCGTGGCCGGACTCGGCCGCCTGCCGCATCCAGTACTCGGCGGCGGGCTCGTCCCCGCGCTCACGGAAGTAGCGGCCGAGGGCGTGCGCGGCGGGGGCCGATCCGGCGACGGCGGCGACGCGCCACCAACCGGCCGCGTCCTCGGGGTATCCCCGCTGGTGGAGCAGCACGCCGAGGTTGTTCGCGGCGGCGCGGTCCCCTTCACCCGTGGCTCCCCGCAGGTAGGGTTCGGCACCGTCGAGGTCGCCGCGGCGCAGCAGCAGCGCACCGAGCACGCTCATGGCTCCGGGGTCGCCCTTGTCGGCGGCCACCCGGTGCCGGGCTTCCAGCTCGGCGTCGCTCGCCGCGTCGGTCTCGGCGAACATCTCCTCAGCGAGATCCGCATCGGTCAGTGCGGTCTGTGCGTCGACGACCGGAGCCGCCCCCTCGGCCTCTGTGTCCGTCCCGGACTCCGCCCTCACAAACCGCCCTGTCTCCAGCAGAGTTGACCTGTCCCCCATGAATCCCATCGTCGCATCACCTGCTACCCGCGTACACCTGGTATGTCGCAGCCAGTGAGGTCACTACAGCGTTTTGTCGACATGCCCACAGTGGGGTAAGTCAAACACGCTCCACCCACAAGTCACCCTCCCCGGCTACCGCGTGTCCGCTCCGGACATGACGAAGGCCCGGATCCCATGGATCCGGGCCTTCATCTTCAGTAGCGGGGACAGGATTTGAACCTGCGACCTCTGGGTTATGAGCCCAGCGAGCTACCGAGCTGCTCCACCCCGCGTCGGTGAAACCACAGTATCACGACGCGGGGTGGAACCATTACCCAGTGATCACTGACCCGATGGCGCGGGGGTCGTGGTCTTCGCCTCGGCGTCGATCGCGCGCTTCAGCGCCGCCTTGATCTCGTCCTGGGCCTTGCCGAAGGCCGCCCAGTCGCCGGCCTGCCGGGCCTTCTCGGCATCCTCGATGGCCTTCTGCGCGTCACCGAGGGCCGCCTTGACCGTGGGGTCCTGGACCGTCGGCGGCGTGACCGTACCGTCGCCCGGGGGCTGGACCGGGGGCACCGGAACCGTCGGCGCCTCGGCCCCGAAGACCACGTTCAGCGCCTTCTCCAGGGTGTCCTCGAAGGCGGTCTGGTTGCCGTAGGTCACGAGCACCTTGCGCAGCAGCGGGTACTTGAGCGTGGAGCTGCGGACGTAGACGGGCTCCACGTAGAGCATCCCGCCGTCGAGCGGCACCGCGAGGAGGTTGCCGTACTCGATCTCCGAGTCACCACCGCGCAGCAGGCGGATGGATTCGGCGATCTTCGGTTCCGACTGGAACTTGCTCTGCACCTGGCTCGGGCCGTCCGGCGGCTTGCTGGTCGGCATCTTCAGAATGCGGATCTTGCCGTACTCCGGGGTGCCCGGATCGGCGTTGACCGCCATGAAGGCACTCAGGTTGGGCCGCTCGTTCGGCGTGAACGTCGTGGTGAGCGAGAAGACCTGGTCCTTCTCCTTCTGGTCCGGCATCTTCATCGACAGGTAGTACGGCGGAACGGCCGTACCGGCCTTGGTCGTCGGGTCGTCCGGGACCGCCCACGCCTCGCTGCCGCTGAGGAAGGTCTGCGGGTTGGTGACGTGGTAGCGGGTCAGCAGCTCGCGCTGGACCTTGAAGAGGTCCTGCGGGTACCGGAGGTGGTCCATGAGCGGCTTGGAGATGTCGGCCTTGGGCTTCACCGTGCCCGGGAACGCCTTCATCCAGGTCTTCAGGACCGGGTCCTGGGTGTCCCACTGGTACAGGTCCACCGAGCCGTCGTACGCGTCGACGGTGGCCTTCACCGAGTTGCGGATGTAGTTGACCTGGTTCTCCTGGGCGACCACCGCGCGCTGGCTGTTGGTCAGCGAGTCCGCGGTGCTCTGGCCCAGCGTGGTCCGCGAGGCGTACGGGTAACCGTTGGTGGTCGTGTACGCGTCGACGATCCACTTGATCCGGCCGTCGATCACGGCCGGGTAGGGCGCGCCGTCGATGGTCAGCCAGGGGGCGACCGCCTCGACGCGCTGCTTGGGCGTGCGGTTGTAGAGGATCCGCGAGCCGTCGCCGATGGCGCCCGAGTAGAGGATCTGCGGCTCGTTGAAGGTGAGCGCGTAGGCGGCCCGGTTGACCGGGTTGTCGAGATTGACGCCGGAGTCGCCCTTGTAGCTCGTCTCCTTCTCACCCTTGTCGTCCGAGTAGTCGAGCTCCTTCTGCGGCCCGCCGACGATCGAGTACTGCTTCGTCTGCTCGCCGTAGTAGATGCGCTGCTCGAAGTCCGTGCCGAACACACCCTTGGAGGGCAGGTCGGACTGGGTGAAGTCGGGAGCGCCCTCCTTCACGGTGGTGCCCTTCGCGGCGACCACGCCGTAGCCGTGGGTGTACTTGAAGTGGTCGTTGATCCAGTTGTTCTTCGGGATGCCGCCGATGTTCAGTTCGCGCAGCCCGATGACCGTGTCCTGGCCGCTGTACCGGTCCACGGCGAGCGTGGACGGGAACGCGTAGTAGCCCTTGACCTGCTGGAGCTGCTGGAAGGCCGGCGAGACGATGTTCGGGTCGAGGATGCGGATGCTGGCCGTGGTGTCGGCCTGCGGCCGCAGCTTGGTCCGGTCCTCCGTCTGCGGGACGCCCGGGTAGTCCGTGACCTCGGCGCCGGCGATGCCGTAGGCGTCGCGCGTGGCCTTGATGTTCTTCTGGACGTACGGGGATTCCTTGGCCTGCTCGTTCGGCTGGACCTGGAACTTCTGCACGATCGCCGGGTAGAGCCCGCCGATCAGGATCGCCGAGAGCACCATCAGGCCGAAGCCGATGACCGGCAGCTGCCAGGTCCGACGCCACAGCGTCGCGAAGAACAGCACGGCGCAGATCGCTGCGATGGCGACCAGGATCGTCTTCGCCGGCAGGTAGGCGTTCGCGTCGACGTAGCGCAGGCCCGTCCAGTTGTCGGCGGCCTTGAAGTCGCTGGACTTCACGGCGAGCCCGTACCGGTCGAGCCAGTAGGCGATCGCCTTGAGCGTGACGAACAGGCCCAGGAGCACCGACAGGTGCCCGGTGGCGGCGGCGGTGGCCCGGGCGCCCGGGCTGGTCACGCGCAGTCCGCCGTACAGGTAGTGCACGACGGCCGCGGCGATCACCGACAGCACGACGGCGGCGAAGCCGAAGCCGAGCAGGAAGCGGTACCAGGGCAGGTCGAAGGTGTAGAAGGACACGTCCATGTGGAACTGCGGGTCCTTCGTACCGAAGGCCACCCCGTTCACGTACATGAGCCAGGTCTTCCACTGGCCGGCCGCCGAAGCGCCCGCGATCAGGCCGACGAGCACGGCGATGCCCAGCAGCAGCCACTTCTTGTAAGGGGCGATGCTCATCCGGTAACGGTCGAGGCTCTGCTGTTCCATCGACATCGCGCTGAGCGGCGGCCGCAGCCGGTGCGCCAGCCAGATGTTGAAACCGACGGCACCGGCCATCAGCAGACCGAACACGGCGAAGAGGCCGATCTTGGTCCACAGGGTGGTGGTGAAGACGGTCGAGTACTTCACGGAGCGGAACCAGAGCCAGTCAGTCCAGAAGCCCGCGAACATGATGAAGAGCATGGCCAGGACGGCCAGCACGCCCAAGGTCATCAGGAGAGTTCGGGACCGCCGGGAGGGGCGGCCGACTCTCATCCGTGGCCCGGAAGGGCCTCCGCCGCGGTCCGGCATCTGGAAAGCCAAGGTGCGCACCTCGAAAGTCGCTGAGTCTGGTAATGAACGGGCCCCCGATCGTAGAGCCCACTCATGCAACTTACTGAGGCTTTGGTCAGTTCCCGGTAATCGATGGAAAGGAGGCAGGATGTTGCCCATGTCCAACCTTTCGCCTTCCCCCGGCACCCCCATGGCGGCCAGTCCGCTGACCCGCGCCTGCCTCGAGATCGACGAGTACGCGGCCGGTCTCGGCTGGGACAAGCCCGCGCGGCTCTTCGCCCTCGTCGACACCGCCCGGCTCAAGAAGCAGGAGCCGCGGCTGGCGAGCCAGCTCGGCCTCGACCAGGACGACGCCGGCAAGTCCTCCCTCACCCCCATCGAGCAGGACGAGGTCCCGAAGGGGACCCCGCTCGACAAGTTCCTCGGCACCATCGCCTGGCCCGACGCCGTCGTCGGCTGCGCGCTGACGGTGGAGCGGCTGATGCTGCCGCCGTCCGCGGAGGCCTCCGTACCGGAGGGCCTGAACGACAAGCAGCTCTCGAAGTGGGTCGCGGGGCACCCGGAGCGGCAGGAGGTCCGCCTCACCGTGGCCGTGCTGCGCGATGGTTCGCGGGAGTCGGCCGTACGGCTGCGCGAGAAGGACTCCTCGACGGAGGTCCTCACCGGCGCGGGCCTGGTGCCCGGCCTGGCGGAGGCTCTGGCGGCGACCTTCTCGTAGCCCGGTCGTCAGGGGGACGGCGCGGTCAGGGCTTGCACTTCGGCAGCCCGGCCGTGTCCCCCTTGCTGATCTTCTCCAGGGCCTTCGTGGCGTCGCCGATGGTGGAGACCTTGACCAGGGTCAGCCCGTCGGGCACGTTCGAGGCGGCGGAGGCGCAGTTCTCGGCGGGCGTCAGGAAGTACTCGGCGCCGGCCTGGCGGGCGCCGATGGTCTTCATCTGGATGCCGCCGATGGGGCCGACCTTGCCCTCGTCGGTGATGGTGCCGGTGCCGGCGACGAACTTCCCGCCGGTCAGGTCCTCCGGGGTCAGCTTGTCGACGATGCCGAGGGCGAACATCAGCCCGGCGCTCGGGCCGCCGACGTCGGCGAGCTTGATGTCGATCGTGAACGGGAAGGTGTGGTCGGTGCCCGCCCGGATGCCGACGATGGCGTGACCGTCGCCCTCCGCCTTGCCCGCGGTGATCGTCACCTTCGAGGCGGCGGGGTTCTCGTTGCCCGCCTTCGCCGCCTCGGCGGGCACGATGGTGAACTCCACCGGCTCGCCGGGCTTGTGCAGGGTGACGAGCTTGGCCACGTCCTCGGGCGCGGTGACGGCGGTGCCGTCCACGGACTTGATCACGTCACCGGCGTGCAGCTTGCCCTCGGAGGGGCTGGCCTTGACCACGGTGGAGACGATCACCCGGGCGGTGACCGGGATGCCGAGCTCCTTCAGGGCCGCCACCTTGGCGCTCTGCTGGGACTGGCTGAACTCCTCGGCGTTCTCCTGGGTGGACTCCGCCTCGGTCTTACCGTTCGGGTAGAGGTTCTCGTGCGGGAGGACGATGTTGTCGCCGGCCAGCCACCCGTAGACCGCTTCCACCAGGCTCATGTCGTAGTCGGCGCCCGTGACGCGGACCGTGGTCATGTTGAGGTGACCACTGGTCGGGTACGTCTTGCGCCCCGCGATGTTGAGGACGGGCGCGCCCTGCGAGTCCCCGAGCGTGTTCACGGTCGGGCCGGGGCTCATCTCGGAGTACGGGACCTTGATGAACACCCCTGCGCAGAGCAGCGCGAACAGCACCAGGGTGGAAGCGAGCATCGTCGCGGTGCGGCGTGGCATGGATCCGACAGTACGGGACGGCCCTGACGGGCGGCCCTCGGGGCCGGTCCGTACGGGGTCCGCACGGGAAACTCTCAGCGGAATCTCACCGAGGGCGGCACACCGGAGCGGGCCGGACGCGGAGCGTCATACGGCGTCGGACCGGGTCAGACGGCGTCGGAGGCGGAGTGGGCGGACGGAGCGGCATGGGCATCGGCCTTCACCCTGACCTGATCGGCGTTGGCCATGGCTTCGCGGAAGCGTGCGTAACCCGCGAGCTCGGATATGTCACCCTGCGTGCGGTCGCGTGCCGCCCAGCTGCCCCATATCGCCGCTCCGATCGCGGCGAACAGCGGAATCAGCAACCACGCCAAAGACGCCATGGGCCTGCCTCCCTACCCCGAAGTACGTTTCGTTGGTGGCTTCAACGCTCGTGCCCGTGGGGGGGTTACGCAAATCGAGGGCGTGTTGCGCGGCCGAACGGGTGCGAGGCTACCGCCTTCCGGGTGGCACTCCCTGACCGGGGGTTCCGCAGGCGCCGACCCACGCGTATCAGCAGGCGCCGACCCACTCCTCCGTGCCGTCGCTGAAGGTCTGGTGCTTCCAGATCGGGACCTCGTGCTTGAGGTCGTCGATCAGCATCCGGGCGGCTTCGAAGGCCTCGCCGCGGTGCGGGCAGGACACGGCGACGACGACGGCCAGGTCGCCCACGGCCAGGTCACCGACGCGGTGCACGGCCGCCAGGGCGCGGACCGGGTACTTGGCCACGACGCGCTCGGCCACGCGGCGCATCTCGGCCTCGGCGGTCGGGTGGCAGGAGTAGCCGAGCGCGTCGACGTCCGCCCCGCTGTCGTGGTTGCGCACCGTGCCGACGAAGAGCGTCGTACCGCCCGACGCGTCGTCGCCGACGGCCTGGAAGACCTCGTCGATCGACAGGGCGGTCTCGCGGATCTGGAGCAGCCGGATCGGGTCCGAAGCGGCCTGCTCACCGGGGTGGTCGAAGTGCGGTGCCATGCCTTCATCGTGCCCTAGCCGCCGAGACGGCGAAATAGCAGATTCGCCCGGGGCGCGGGAGCCGCCTTGGGAGCCTCCTACAGGGCGGGCTCGCGGAACCCGCGGTCCGCCCGGCCGGACGCCGTGTGCGGCGCCGGGGGCCGGTCAGATCCCGCGCCGCTTGCGCGCCAGGCGGACCGCCGCGGCCGCGCCCAGCAGGGCCACCGTCGCGCCGGCGGCCCCGGCGGCCGTGGCGGCGTCCCTACGGCCCAGCCGACGGCCCGCGACCGTGTGCCGGCCCGAGACCTCCTGGAGGAGCTCGGCGAGCACCTCCTCGTTGGTCCAGCGCGGTCGCCAGCCCGCCGCGTGCAGCCCGCTGACGCTGACCACCCACGGGTGCATCGTGTAGGCGAGGTCCCCCGCCGGGGACGGGGTCAGGCCGATCCGGTGCAGCCGGGCCGCCGCTCCCAGTGCGACGGCCGAGGGGAGCTCCATCCGGCGGATGCCGCTCAGCTCCTCGACCTCCTCCTGCTCCAGCCACCCCTCGCAGCCGACGGCCAGCTCGCCCTCGACCTTCTCCAGGGCGGCGTACTCCAGGGCGCTGACCAGGTCGTCGACGTGGCAGAACTGCCAGGTGGGGCGGGAGCCCGCGACCACGAGCAGCCGCGGGGACTCGAAGTACCGGGTCAGGGCGGTGTCCGTGCCGCCGACCAGGACGGCCGGGCGGATCACGGTGACGTTCAGTCCGGGGTGCGCGCGGGGGGCGCGGCGGCCCAGGCGCTCGATCTCCAGCAGGTCGCCGACGCCGGTCGCCTCGGCGGTGGCGCGCAGCTCGGAGTCCTCGGACAGCGGGATGTCGTTGTCCGGCAGGGCTCCGTAGACCATCGCCGAGGTGCAGAGCACGACCCGGTGCACGCCGGCCGCGGCGGCGGCCGTCAGGACGGTCTGGGTGCCGCGCACGTTGTACGCCGTACGGGCGGCCGGGTCGGTCTCCAGGTCGAGGTCCAGCGCGAGGTGGACCACGACGTCCGCGCCGCGCAGTTTCTCGGCGATCGCGGGGTCCCGTACGTCGAGGATGTGCCACTGCGCGGCCGCGCAGTCCCCGCGTCGCTCGTCGATGGCGACGACCTGCTTGACCTCGTCGGAGGCGGCCAGGCGGCTCACGAGGGCGGCGCCGACTCCGGACGCGGCGCCGGTCACGGCGATCACCGGGCTGCGCCGGCGGATGCCCTCCGGGTTTCGCGGCCGGCGAACGCCGGGGGCGCCGTCACCGTGGTCGGAGCTGTTTTCGTCGTCGGGCATCGCGCGAAACTGCGGATCTGGGGAACTCACCGGGCGTCTCCAGCGGTTGTCTTCAGTAGGGACGCGCCGTGACGCGCACCCACCAGGTGATGTCCATCCTGCCGCAGCCCAGCAGTCGGCGGAGCACCGAGCCCGGATGCGGGCCTGGTGTCTACGCTGGGTGGTGTTGTCGGACCATTGCCCGTCGGCTCCCGCCGGCGGCCCTACGAGCCGAGGAAACCCGTGAGCGACACCCCATTCGGATTCGGCCTTCCGCCGGAGGAGCCGGAGAACGGCGACGATGGCAAGAAGAAGGGCAACCAGGGCGGCCAGGGCGGCCCGGCGAATCCCTTCGGGTTCCCCGGCATGGGTCTGCCGGGCGGGGCGGGCGCTCCCGGAGCGGACAACCCGTTCGCCGCGATGTTCGGTGCGATGAACCCGAACGACCTCGGCGCCGCCTTCCAGCAGCTCGGCCAGATGCTGAGCTACGAGGGCGGTCCCGTGAACTGGGACATGGCCAAGGACATCGCCCGCCAGACCGTCGCGCAGGGCACCACGGACGGCGTGAAGGACACGAGCGTCGGCGTCGCCGAGAGGTCCGCCGTCGAGGAGGCCGTGCGCCTCGCCGACCACTGGCTGGACGGGGTGACCTCGCTGCCGTCGGGCGCCACCACGGCCGTGGCGTGGAGCCGCGCCGAGTGGGTCGAGGCGACCCTCCCGGTGTGGAAGGAGCTCGTGGACCCGGTCGCGGAGCGGGTCGGCGCGGCCATGGGCGGCGTGCTGCCCGAGGAGATGCAGGCCATGGCGGGCCCGCTGCTCGGCATGATGCGCTCCATGGGCGGTGCCATGTTCGGTCAGCAGATCGGCCAGGCCGTCGGCACGCTCGCGGGCGAGGTCGTCGGCTCGACGGACATCGGGCTGCCGCTGGGTCCGGCCGGGAAGGCCGCCCTGCTGCCGCTGAACATCGAGAGCTTCGGCAAGGACCTGGGCGTGCCCTCGGACGAGGTGCGGCTCTACCTGGCCCTGCGCGAGGCGGCGCACGCCCGGCTCTTCGCCCACGTGCCGTGGCTGCGCTCGCACCTGTTCGGCGCGGTCGAGGGCTACGCCCGCGGCATCAAGGTCGACACCTCGAAGCTGGAGGACGTCGTCGGCCAACTCGACCCGTCGAATCCGGAGCAGCTGCAGGAGGCGCTCCAGGGCGGCATGTTCCAGCCGCAGGACACCCCCGAGCAGAAGGCCGCCCTGGCCCGCCTGGAGACGGCGCTCGCGCTGGTCGAGGGCTGGGTCGACGCGGTGGTGCACGAGGCCGCCAAGCCCCGGCTGACCTCGGCGGACGCGATGCGCGAGACCATGCGCCGGCGGCGTGCCTCGGGCGGTCCGGCGGAGCAGACCTTCGCGACGCTGATCGGCCTGGAGCTGCGCCCGCGCCGGCTGCGCGACGCCTCGCGGCTGTGGGCTTCGCTCACGGACGCGCGCGGGGTGGACGGCCGCGACGGCCTCTGGGAGCACCCGGACATGCTGCCGACGGCCTCCGACCTGGACGACCCGGACGGCTTCGTGCACCGCGAGCAGCTGGACTTCTCCGAGATCGACAAGATGCTCGGCGAGGCCGCCGAGAAGCGCGAACAGGACGGCGACGAGAAGAAGTGAGCCTGCACGAAGACGCGGTCCTGGTACTGAAGGCGTACGAGGACCAGACGGAGCTGCGCGATCTGTACCTGGAGCACCTGGCGGCGCACCCGGACGGGGTCTACAAGCCCTGCGAGACCGGGCACGTCACGGGTAGCGCCCTGGTGATCGACCCGGCGCGGGGGCGCGTACTGCTGACCCTGCACAAGAAGCTCGGCATGTGGCTCCAGATGGGCGGCCACTGCGAGGCCGGCGACCGGACCCTCGCCGAGGTGGCGCTGCGCGAGGCCGGTGAGGAGTCGGGCATCGCCTCGGGGCTGACGCTCCTCGAAGGCGGCCCGGTGCGCCTGGACCGGCATCCGATCCCGGCGCCGTGCAACTGGCACCTGGACGTGCAGTACGCGGCGCTGGCTCCGGCCGGCGCGGTGGCGGAGATCAGCGAGGAGTCCTTGGACCTGCGCTGGTTCCCGTACGAGGAGGTGGCGGCGGTGGCCGACACGTCCGTCGTACGGCTGCTGGAGGCGACCTTGGCGCGGCTCGGCGGCTGAGGCCGCCGCCGCGGACGTGGACCCGTCCGGGGACGCGGACGCGGACGCGGCGAAGGGGCGGTCCCCGGTGGGGCCGCCCCTTCGCCGTGCCAGGAAGGATCAGTTCCAGGCGTTGTTCTGGTTCTGCGCGTGCGAGCCGTGCTGGCCCATGCCGAACTGCGCGGCGACGCCCTGGCCGAGCTGGGCGTTCTGCGGCGGCAGCACCTCGCTGGGCTGCACCAGTGCGAAGCCGGTGCCGAGGAAGCTCAGCTCCCAGCCCTCGCCGGTGTTGCCACGGCGCCGCCACACTCCGCTGGAGTGCGTCTGGGCCTGCATCTGGACCCGCAGCGAGGTGGACCAGGCCACGATCGCGTCCGCGTCGACGTTGACGTACTTGTCGGGCGTGACGTGCATCATCAGCGGCTGCCCGGAGGTCATCAGCGCGACCTTGCCGCGGCCGGAGATGTTGAGCTGGTACTTGCCCGACCCGGAGATCCCGTACTGGCTGTCCACCGCGATGACCTCGGTGTGCAGGGTGGAGTCCAGGGCCAGCACATAGCTGCTGTCGACCGTGAGGCCGTCCTGGTCCACGTCCACGACGTGCACGTACTGGGCCAGGTTGGCCAGGTAGACCGTGCCCTGCCCGGAGCAGCGCATGAGGTCCAGGCCCTCGCCGGTGCGGCGGCGGGCGTTGCGCTGGCTGCTGGTCTGGTACTCGCCGTCGAAGTCGATGAGTCCCTGGTAGGCGACCATCGCGCCCTTACGGGCGAGAACGTCGTCGGAGCCCGTCAGCGAGACCCGCAGCAGCTGCGGGTTCTGGATGGCGTACCGCTCCTGGGACTGCGCCTCGGCGTGGGCGAAAAGTGCGCTCTGCATGATGTGTCCGCTCCCCCTCAGCCCCGGGCCCGGAGCCGGTCGGTGCTGTCCTCGCTGGGCTGTACGACGACGATGCCCTGGCCGGAGAAGGCCATCTGGTAGGCCTCCCCGCTGCCCCGGCCGATCATCGACGAGGCCTTGAAGCTGCGCTTGCCCTTGACCTTGAGATTCGGCGACCAGGCGACGAGCGCGTCGGGGTCGACGTACGTCTCGTCCTCGCCGCGGCCGCAGTCGACCACGATCGGGGTGCCGCGGGAGGTCAGGGCGACCCACCCGGTACCCGCGATCTGCACGTTGAACAGGCCCTGGCCGGCGAACTTGGCCAGACCCTTGACCCGCTCGACGCCCCACTGCAGGTGGGCGTCGAAGGCCAGCAGGTTGGTGCCGTTGACCGAGAGCGAGTCGTTGTTGAGGTTGATGACGACCACGTCGGCACCGTAGTCGGCCAGGTAGAGCAGGCCGTCGCCGGTGCACTTCATCAGCGGGGCGCCTTCGCCGGTGATCCACTGCGAGGCCATCTGACGGACGGCCGGCGGGTTGGGCTCGTACTGGACGAAGCCCTCGTAGGCGACCATCGAGCCGGTGCGGGCGAACAGGTCCTGGCCGCTCTGCATGGCGACCTTGAGCATGGCCCGGCCGTGGTTCTCCATGCGGGCCATGACGGGGGTCGGGGCGAAGCCCGCGAGTTGCTGGTTCATTGCGTTCATGTCGGGCTCCCTCAGACCTCGTACGGCTGGACGACGATGAAGTTGCCGGGAGCGCCGCGGAACTGGAGGTTCACGGTCTCCCCGCTGTGGCCGGGGTAGGCGTTGCGCCGCAGCCGGACCTGACTGGAGATGATCACCTGCGAGGCGGAGGACCACGCGACGATGGCGTTGCTGTCCGCGAAGGTGGTCGGGGTGACGGGCAGGACCACCGGGACGCCGTGCGTCTTGACGATGACCGTGCCGGTGCCCTGGAACTGCATGGTGAACAGGGCACCGCCGGGGATGCCGTGGCCCTCGATACGGCGGACCTCGTGCTGGAGCGACTCGTCGAAGGCGAGGACGGCCTCGGCGGAGACGCAGATCCCGTCGCCCTGGAGCTCGATGGCGTGCAGGTGGGCGCCGTTCTCCGCGAGGAAGACCTGGCCGCGGCCGGTGCAGCGCATGAGCTGCATCTCCTGGCCGGTGGCGTTGCCGACGATGCGGCCGGCGAAGCCCGCGCCCTTGTAGCTGAAGTCGACCTTGCCCTGGTACAGGACCATGCTGCCCTGGCGGGCGAGGACGGCCTGGCCGCCCATCGCGAGGTCGACGCGCATGAGCTGCTGGTTCTGCGGGGTCCAGCGGGTGCCCGTGGGGGCTTCCTTGTACGGCTGGAGCGCGGCGGCGAGGCCGGCGCCGGCGGCGGGTACGCCCTGCGGGGCGTAGCCCGGCTGCTGACCGGGGACCTGGCCGGGCACCTGGCCGTAGCCCGGCTGCTGCCCGTAGGGGGCGGGGGCCGGGGCGGGCGGCGGGACCTGGCCGGGGTACTGCCCCGGGACCTGCCCGTACGAGGGCTGCGGCGGCTGCGGCGGCTGGCCGTACGGGGCGGGGGCCGGCGGGGCGAGCGGCGCGGCCATGGTGGGCGCGGCGTGCACCGGGGCCGCGGGCTGCTGGTACTGCGGCTGCGGGACGGCACCGGGCGCGGGCACGGGCGCGCCGAAGGACGGCGCGGGGGCCGGGGCCTGCGGGGCCTGCTGAGCCGGGGCCGGGGCGCCGAAGGCCGGCGCCGGGGCGGCCGCCTGCGGCGGCGGGGCGAACCCGGGCGAGGCGGCGGCCGGAGCCTGCTGCGCCGGCTGCGCCTCCTCGGCGACCTCGCCGCCGAAGTTCCGCAGCAGCGCGTCGAGGCCGCCGTCGAAGCCCTGGCCGACGGCGGCGAAGCGCCACACGTCCTTCAGGTAGAAGTCGCCGAGCATCACGGCCCGCTCGGTGGTGAACTCCGCACCGGTGAACGCGTACCGGACGACCTCTTCGCCGCCGGCCACGATCCGGATGTAGCCGGGGCCGATCTGCGACATCTGTCCGGCACCGTCGATGGTGGCGGTGAAGGACAGTTTGTGGATGGATGCCGGAATGCGATCCAGCGTCACCCGGAAGGATTCGGTGTCGCCCGACTGCGCACCGAGTTGCTGAATGGACTCTTCCGGCGACTTCGGCTGATTGAAGAAGACGAAGTAACGGTCGTCCGACAGCTGCTCGTTGGCGTCGAGGCCGAAACAGCTGATGTCGAAGGCGAGTCCTGATCCTGCGATCTGGACACCTACGTACAGATCGGTGCCCGCCGTGAGATCACTGATCTTGGCCTTGTGGCCGCGTTGGAATTCCCTGGCCATACGTACGACCGTCCCCCATCCCGACTGTGAATGCGTGCCGCTCAGGCTAACGGCAATTGCCGACATCCGGCCAAGCCGGTACCGACCCGGTACAAAACCCTGCGTGCGGCGTGCGGGACGGTCGGCGGGCCGACGGGTGGACCGGGGGCCGGGCCGACGGGCTCATTCCTCGCGGGCGGCGGGGACCTTGGGCAGTCGTTCGGCGGCGACCACGCCCTCCAGGTAGCCGCGGGCCCGCTCGGTGCGCGGGTACGCCTCCAGCAGTTCCCAGAAGCGGGGTCCGTGACCGGGTACGAGGAGGTGGGCCAGCTCGTGCAGGAGCACGTAGTCGACGACGTACTCGGGCATCCCCTGGAGCCGGTGCGAGAGCCGGATGCTGCCTTCGGCGGGGGTGCAGGAGCCCCAGCGGGTGTTCTGGTTGGTGACCCAGCGGACCGTGCGGGGGCGGGCGCGGCCGTCGAAGTACTGCTCGGACAGCTGCGCGGCCCGCTCGGTGAGCTCCGCGTCCCCGAAGGTGCGCCTGCTCTCCTGCGCGGCCAGTTTGTCGAGCATGACCCCCACCCAGCGCTGCTCCTCCGCCTCGGACATCCGGGCAGGGATGAGCACGACCGTACGGTCACCCTCGCGATAGGCGCTTACGGTCCTGCGGCGGCGCGCGCTCCGGCGGACTTCGACGGCGCTCTGCGGTGGGTCGGCGGACACGCCACGACGGTACCCGGTCGTGGTGGCGGAAGTCCCGCCCGTCCGCGGTTCGAACACGAGGGATTCACAGCCGATTTCCGGAACCCCATTTCCCTTCATCTCATATGCCTAATACCTCTCACCTGTGGACAAATTCCTGCACGGATTCCGGCGGGCGGGCACTGTGGCGGAAGAACGGGAAACGGGCGATCGGTGCGCATGCGCACGGGATATCGAGGGGGACCTGACATGTATCCGAGGGTGAAGCCGGCATTGGCGCGGGCCTGGCGCGATCTTCAGACGGTCCAGTTCGGGGTGACGCCCGCCCACGCGGTGGTGCTCGGCCCCGTGGACACGGCCACGGGCTTGTTGATCGACCGGATCGACGGGACCCGGGGGATGGAGTCGCTGCGGTCCGAGGCCTCGGGGATGGGGCTGCCGGACGGCCGGGCCGACGAGGTGGTCAGGACGCTGGCGGGGGCCGGTCTGCTCGACGACGCCACGGCGGGCGGCCCCCGGGCCCAGGCCGTGCGCGCGCTTCCGGAGACCGTGGAACGGCTGGGGCCCGACCTGGGTTCGCTGTCCCTGGTCCACCGGGAGCCGGGCGGGGGCCTACGGGGGATCGCCGCCCGCCGGGCGATACGGGTCCGGGTGCGCGGGAGCGGCCGGGTGGGGGCCGTGATCGCCGCGGTCCTGGCGGGGGCCGGTGTGGGTCGGGTCGAGGTGCTCGACGGGGGCCGGGTGGAGCCGACGGACGTGGCACCGGGCGGGCTGGACCCGGGGAGCGTGGGCCGGCCGCGGGCCGAGTCCGCGGGCCGGCTGGTGCGCGAGTCGGCCCCGGGGCGCACCCCGCGGGTCGCGGAGGAGCAGGGGGCGGAGCCGGCGTTGGCCCTGGTGATCGTCGCGCCCCGGGACGGGCTCCAGGCCTGGGCCCCGGATCCGGACGCCGCGGCGGACTGGCTCGCCGCGGGCATCCCGCACCTGTACGCGGGGGTGTTGGAGGGGACGGGGCTGGTCGGGCCGCTGGTGCTGCCGGGGTCGACGGCCTGTGCGGGGTGCATGGAGCGCGACCGGGTGGACCGGGACGCGGCCTGGCCCAGGATGCTGGTGCAGTGGCGCTCGGCCCACCGCCGCCGGGCGGGTGCGGCCTGCGACCTGGGCCTGTCCACGGCGGTGGCCGGGCTGGCCGCGGCCCACGCGCTCGCCTTCCTCGACGGAGGGTTACCCGCTTCCACCGGCTCCCGTTGGGAGGCGGCCCTCCCCACCCTGCACTGGGAATCCGGTCCGGTCCGCCCGCATCCCGACTGCCCTTGTGGGGCGGGCGGGTCGCCTGAGGAGGATCGGGCGGGGAGCGTCCGGGAGGGCCATGACAGGATGCGTTGAGGCTGTCGGGTCGGCGGAGCCCTTCCTGTATCCGCCGTTCGCGGCGCAGCTGTCTGGGACATGGAGGGGCGTATGTCTGATCTTCCCCGGAAGGCGGTCACCCGTACCGTCAAGCTGGCCGCGCTGCCGCTCGGCATCGCGGGCCGGGCCACGTGGGGACTGGGCAAGCGGATCGGGGGCAAGTCCGCGGAGATCGTGGCGCGCGAACTCCAGCAGCGCACCGCCGAGCAGCTGTTCCGCACCCTCGGGGAGCTGAAGGGCGGTGCCATGAAGTTCGGGCAGGCCCTGTCGGTCTTCGAGTCGGCCCTGCCGGAGGAGGTCGCGGGGCCCTACCGGGCGGCGTTGACCAAGCTCCAGGAGGCGGCGCCGCCGCTGCCCGCGGCGACGGTGCATCAGGTGTTGACGGATCGTCTCGGCGCCGACTGGCGGGACCTGTTCGAGGAGTTCGAGGACAAGCCGGCCGCGGCGGCCTCCATCGGGCAGGTGCACCGGGCGGTGTGGCACGACGGCCGGCAGGTGGCCGTCAAGGTCCAGTACCCGGGGGCCGGTGAGGCGCTGCTGTCGGACCTGAAGCAGCTGGGCCGGTTCGCGGGGCTGCTGGGGCCGCTGATCCCCGGCATGGAGATCAAGCCGCTGATCAAGGAGTTGCGCGACCGGGTCGCGGAGGAGCTCGACTACGAGTTGGAGGCCGAGGCGCAGCGGACGCACGCGGACGCCTTCGTGGACGACCCGGACGTGGTCGTGCCGGACGTCGTGCACCAGGGCGACCAGGTGCTGGTGACCGAGTGGATGGAGGGGACCCCGCTGTCGGAGGTGATAGCCGACGGCACCCAGGAGGAGCGGGACCGCGCCGGGCAGTTGCTGGCCGGGTTCCTGTTCTCCGGTCCGGCGCGCACCGGCCTGCTGCACGCCGACCCGCACCCGGGCAACTTCCGGCTGATACCCGGGGCGGACGGCCGGACGCGACTGGGCGTCCTGGACTTCGGCACGGTCGACCGGCTGCCCGGGGGCTGGCCGAGGCCCATCGGCAGGTCGCTGCGGATGACGCTCGACGGTGACGCCGAAGGGGTCTACGGGCACCTGTGCGCCGAAGGGTTCGTGCGGGAGTCCGTCGAGCTGGACCCCGACGCGGTGCTGGACTACCTGAAGCCGATCATCGAGCCCGCCGAGGCGGAGGAGTTCACCTTCACCCGGCCGTGGCTGCGCGGCCAGGCGGCGCGGATCGCCGATCCTCGCTCCCCCGCGCACCAGTTGGGGCGGCAGATCAACCTGCCGCCCTCCTACCTGCTGATCCACCGCGTGACGCTGAGCACCATCGGGGTGCTGTGCCAGTTGGGCGCGACGGTGCGGCTGCGGGACGAACTGGACACCTGGCTGCCGGGGTTCGCCTCCGACGAGTGACCGCGTGGGCGCGTCACCACCAGGACGAGTCGAGTCTGCCCTCGATCGCCCGGAGGTTGGCGCGCGCGCAGTCGACGCAGAAGTACTGTCTGGTCCCGTTCTCCACCGAGCAGGTCCAGGTGGGTGGGATCTCGCCCGGGGCCTTCGCGCCACAGCCCGTGCAGACGACGGGCTGGGCCTCGGATCCCGACGGGCCGGGGTGGGGAGTCGGCTGGTCCACCTCCAGACGATATCCCCGTCCGGGGCGGACAGCCCCGCAACGCACCGGGGGGACCGGTCCGTGCGGACCGGTCCCCCCGGGGGATGGATGCTGCTTTCAGCTCTTAGTGCATGACGGCCATGGCCAGCGCGCGCCGGGCGCGCATGGAGACGCGCTCGGCACGCCGCTGCATGCGGCGGGCGGCGACCAGGCGCACGGCGTGACGCTCGGCGTCCACCTCACGCATGCGGTCGTCCATATGGGCGCGAGCCAGGGCTTCTGGGATGAGTTGCATTTCGCGGGTCCTGTTCTGACGCGAGGTGATCGCGCCGGCGGTGATGAAGTCTGCGTGGGCGGCGCCGTGGGGCTGCTCGCTCGTGGAGTAGGAGGTCATGAGGGCCTGCTTCAAGGGGTCGTGCGTCAGGGGGCGGTCGATGGTGCCGATGGCGGTCATGCCGAGACAACCGGGTTCTTGCGCGGACGGCCACGGGGACGCTTGCGGGCGACGACGACACCCTGGACGAAGAGCTCGCCACCCCAGACACCCCAGGGCTCGCGGCGCTCGGTCGCACCGGCGAGGCAGGCCTCGACCAGCGGGCAGGTGCGGCAGAGGGACTTGGCGTACTCGACGTCCGCCGGGGACTCGGCGAAGAAGACCTCGGGGTCGAAGGTGCGGCACGGGACGGGGACGCCGAGGTTCTCGATGGCGTCGTCGAGCGCGGTCAGCGCGGTGAGCGGGGTCAAGGTGTGGTCCTCCGGGACTGCGGGCGGGGAGTTCAGCTGGGTCTGCGGTACGGACGGGGCGTGCGCTTCGAGTTGCACGGTGGTTTCTTCCTCGTCTTGTTCGGCTAGTCGTTCCGGCCGGTCGGCCGGGTTCGGCTGGGTTGTGCTCTCACACCGACTGGCAAGGCCAGTCCCGAGACCCCTTCGCTCCGTCGCCCCCGGTCGGGGACAAACAGAAGGGCCGCGGATCCCGGGTGGGGTTCCGCGGCCCTGAAGGCGCCGGCCTGATCATGCGATCAGGCTGGATCACTCCAGGGTTCGAGCCCGCGGAAGGCCCACATCAGGTGGTGCTGCTGCTTCGTCTGCTTCTTCAGGGATCCGGCACCGGCTGCGGCAGCGAATCCATAGGCGCCATGCGTCTGCGCTTCTGCTGCCAGTACTGCCACCGGTGCCTGGGTCGGTCGCTCATTGCGCTCACTGACCGGAAGGGTCGCCAGCAGGGCGGGGCGGTCGGCGGAAATCGCGGACACACCGGTACCCAGGAGGGAGACGGAACCGAGCAGGCAGGAAGCGTCGACCGAGCGATCGGTCATTTTGGTGAAGGTCATGAAGCTGGTCACTGGTCTCGCCTCCTCTCGGCGTCTCGGGGACTCGGCCCGAGGGCCTGTCCCATGCGTATTCGGATAAGTACAGCACGGATCCAGGGCTTCGGAGAAGCCACCGTTTCCGTTGCTAAGAACCTATGGGTCTTCGCTGGGCATGTGCAAACTATTTTTCCGACGAGTTTCTACGCGTCGTCAGGATGCCCGGACCCGACCTCCTGACCTGCGCAGATGGCCAGGACCTCGGCTCCGTACCGGTCAAGCTTACGGCCGCCCACTCCGGAGATCATCGAGAGCTCCCCCGCCTCGGACGGCGCGGCCTCCGCGATCGCCATCAGCGTCTTGTCCGTGAAGACGCAGTACGCGGGCAGGCCTTGCAGCTTCGACTCGGCCGCGCGCCACTCCCGCAGCCGCTCGTAGAGGCCTTCGTCCATGTCGGACGGGCAGTCCTCACAGCGCATCAGCTTCAGCTCGCCGGCGTCGGTCAGGGTCTTGCGACAGACCCGGCACAGCACCGGCCCGCGGGGCCCGCGCTTGCGCGGCCCTCGCTCGGCCGCGGAGCCCGCTCGGGCTCCTGGGGCCACGGAGCCCGGCCGCAGGCCGTTCAGGAAGCGGCTGGGGCGTCTGGAGGCCCGACCGCCGGGGGCGCGGGAGACCGCCCAGGACAGGGTCAGGTGCACCCGTGCCCGGGTGACGCCGACGTAGAGCAGTCGCCGCTCCTCCTCGACCTGCTCGTCGGTCTTCGCATAGGTGATCGGCATCATGCCGTCGGTGAGGCCGACGAGGAACACGGCGTCCCACTCCAGGCCCTTCGCCGCGTGCAGCGAGGCCAGGGTGACGCCCTGCACGGTCGGGGCGTGCTGGGCGGCCTTGCGTTCCTCCAGCTCGATCGTGAGGTCGGCGAGGGTGGCGCCGGGTCGGCTCCGGGCGAAGTCCTCGGCGAGCCGGACCAGCGCGGCCAGCGATTCCCACTGGTCGCGCACGGCGCCGGAGCCGGCCGGCGGCTCGGCGGCCCAGCCGATGGAGCTGAGCACCGCCCGGACCTGGGAACCCAGCTCCACGACGTCGTCGAGCAGCGGGTCGTTCCCGCCGGAGCGGGCGGATCCGCGCAGCGTGACGAGCGCCCTCTGGACCTCTTGGCGCTCGAAGAACCGCTCGGCCCCGCGCAGCTGGTACGGGACGCCGGCGTCGGCGAGGGCCTGCTCGTAGACCTCGGACTGGGCGTTGATGCGGTAGAGCACGGCGATCTCGCCCGCCGGGACACCCGCGGCGATCAGGTCCCGGATCCGGTGGGCGACGCCCTCCGCCTCGGCGGGCTCGTCCGCGTACTCGGTGTGGACGGGGTCAGGGCCGGTCTCGCGCTGCGAGATCAGCTCCAGCCGGTGCTCGGCGGCCCGCCCCTTGGCCTGGTTCAGGAGCCCGTTGGCCAGGTGGACCACCTGCGGGGTGGAGCGGTAGTCGCGGACCAGCTTGACCACCGTGGCCTGCGGATAGCGGGTGCGGAAGTTCAACAGGTGGTCGGGGGTGGCGCCGGTGAAGGAGTAGATGGTCTGGCTGGCGTCACCGACGACGCAGAGGCTGTCGCGCTCACCGAGCCACAGGTCCAGCAGCCGCTGCTGGAGCGGGCTGACGTCCTGGTACTCGTCGACGACGAAGTGCTGGTACTGGGTGCGGATCTGCTCGGCGATGTCGTGGCGGTCCTGGAGGATGCCGACGGTCAGGAGCAGCACGTCCTCGAAGTCGATCATGCCGCGGTCACGCTTGAGCTGTTCGTACGTCCCGTATATCTGGGCGATCTCGGCCAGGTCCCGGGGGGCCTCGCGGCCGGACTTCAGGGCGGCCACCGGGTAGTCGGCGGGCACGGTCTGGGTGACCTTCGCCCACTCGATCTCGCCCGTGACGTCGCGCAGCTCGTTGCGGTCGAGGCGGATCCGGCAGCGCGCGCCGGCCTCGGCGACGAACTGGATCTTGCGTTCCAGCAGTCGGGGCACCTCGCCGCCGACGGCCCTCGGCCAGAAGTACTGGAGCTGGCGCAGGGCCGCGGAGTGGAAGGTGCGGGCCTGGACCCCGCCCGCGCCCAGGGTGCGCAGGCGTCCGCGCATCTCGCCGGCGGCGCGGTTGGTGAAGGTGACGGCCAGCACGCTCGCGGGCATGAGCTGCCCGGAGCGGACGCCGTAGGCGATGCGGTGGGTGATCGCTCGGGTCTTGCCGGTACCGGCGCCCGCCAGCACGCACACCGGGCCGCGCAGGGTCGTCGCGACCTCGCGCTGCTCCGGGTCGAGGCCCAGGAGCACCGCGTCGGCCGAGTCGGCGGAGTCGGGGCCACCCGGGAACGGTGAGGAGTGCGTTGCTGCTGTCACCCCGCCATGCTGCCAGGTCTCGTGAGTCGGGCGGGAAAATTGTCCACAGGCGGCACGAATCAGTCGTATCAGTCACACCGGGTCCTCGGGGGTGACCGTCCGGGAATGGCCGCGGGGTCCCGTACGTTCGAGTACTCGGACCACCGAGCCCTCACGAAGGAGAGCGCAGCATGCAGGACACGGGCACCGTCACGATGTACAGCACGACCTGGTGCGGCTACTGCCGTCGGCTGAAGACCCAGCTGGACCGGGAAGGCATCGCGTACAACGAGATCAACATCGAGCTCGACCCGGAGTCCGCCGCGTTCGTGGAGAAGGCCAACGGCGGCAACCAGACGGTTCCCACCGTGCTCGTGAAGTCCGCCGCGGGCAGCGAGTCGGTCATGACCAACCCCAGCCTGGCCCAGGTCAAGCAGGCCCTCGCCGTCTGATCGGCGGCGCGGACCGGGCGAGACCGGAGCACGACGGAGGGCCCCCGCCGAGGCGGGGGCCCTCCGTCGTCACGATGCGGCAGGTGACCAAGGCGAAGTGACGAAGGTTACGCGGCCGCCTTCGGCAGCGGTTCGCCGTACCAGAGCTCGACCAGCCGGGCGGCGATGGAGATGCCCGACGGGGGCAGCACCTCGCCCGACGCGAACGCCGCGCGCAGCTCCTCGCGGGAGAACCAGCGGGCCTCCTCGATCTCCTCGCCGTCCACCGTGATCTCCGAGGTGGTGGCGCGGGCCGTGAAGCCCAGCATCAGGCTGTACGGGAAGGGCCAGGGCTGGCTGGCCACGTACTCGACCTCGCCGACCTTGACGCCCGCCTCCTCCCACACCTCGCGGATGACGGACTGCTCTATCGACTCGCCCGGCTCCACGAACCCCGCCAGCGTGGAGAAGCGGCCCTCCGGCCAGTGCACCTGTCGGCCCAGCAGCGCACGGTCGTGCTCGTCCGTGACCAGCATGATCACGGCCGGGTCGGTGCGCGGGTAGTGCTCGGCGCCGCAGCCCGGGCAGCGGCGGATGTGCCCGGCGGCCGCGACCACCGTGCGCTCTCCGCAACGCGAGCAGAAGCGGTGCATCCGCTGCCAGTTCTCCAGCGCCACGGCGTGCACCATCAGCCCGGCGTCGCGCGGGGACAGCAGCAGTCCGGCCTCGCGCAGGCCGGCGGGGCGGGCCGACTGGTCCATGCGGCCGGGCAGCGCGTCCTTCTGCAGCGCGAAGTACCGTACGCCGTCCTCGTCGGTGCCCAGGAAGTAGCGGTGGGTCTCGGTGACCGGGGCCTCGAAGGCCGGGGTCATCACGATGCCGCTGCCGCCGTCGGGGGTGTCGTCGATCAGGACCTGACCCCCGGAGACGACGAAGACGCGGGTCGTCGGGTGGCTCCAGGCCGCGGCGAGCCACGCCTCGTCGAGGCGGTGGTGCGCGGCGCGGTCGATCCCGCTGGGCGCGGCGAGCGCGAGAGGGCGCTCGGTGAGAGGGCGCTCGGTATGGGTGCTCACAGGTACTTCCAACTCCCCCGGTGGTGGGACAGGCAGGCTCGGTACGGCAGGTGTGTGCGTCGGGTGTCAGGCGGTGGTTCGGTGGTGGGCGGCCAGGTCTCCCCAGAGGTACGCGGTCGTCTCGACGCCCTTGAACAGGAGGTCCAGCTCGACCTTCTCGTTCGGTGAGTGCCAGCCGTCGGACGGTACCGAGATGCCGAGGAAGAGGACGGGCGCGTCCAGAACGTCCTGGAGGTCCGCGGCGGGACCGGAGCCGCCCTCCCGCGTGAAGCGGATCTTCTCGCCGAAGGCGCGGCCCATGGCCCGGACGACCGACTGCAGGGCCGGGTGGTCCAGCGGGGTCAGGCACGGGCGGGTGGGCGCGCCGAAGGTGATGGAGTGGCGGATCCCGTCCGGGATCGCGGCCGCGACCCAGTCCCTGACGGCGGCCTCGACCTCGTACGGGTCCTGCCCGGACACCAGGCGGAACGACAGCTTCAGGTGGGCGGAGGCGGGCACGATGGTCTTGCCGCCGGGGCCCTGGTAGCCGCCGCCGATGCCGTTGACCTCGGCCGTGGGGCGGGCCCAGACGCGCTCCAGGGTGGAGTAGCCGGCCTCGCCCGCGGCCGCGTGGGACTTGGCCGTACGCAGCCACTCGGACTCGTCGAAGGGCAGCTCGGCGATGAGCGCGCGCTCCGCGTCCGTCAGCTCGGCGATGTTGTCGTAGAAGCCGGGGATCGTGACCCGTCCGTCGGCGTCGTGCAGGGCCGCGACCAGGCGGGCGGCGACGGTGGCCGGATTGGGCACGGCCCCGCCGAAGGCGCCGGAGTGGATGTCCTGGTCCGGGCCATGGAAGTCGATCTCGCAGTCGGCGACGCCGCGCATGCCGGTGCAGACGGTGGGGGTGTTCTCGGACCACATGCCGGTGTCGGAGACGATCACGACGTCGGCGGCGAGCTCGGCGGCGCGGGCCTCGACGAGGGCGCGGAAGTTCGGGGAGCCGGACTCCTCCTCGCCCTCGATGAGGAGCTTGAGGTGCACGGCGGGAGCGGCCTCGCCGGTGGCGGCCAGGTGCGCCCGTACTCCGAGGGTGTGGAAGAAGACCTGCCCCTTGTCGTCGGCGGCGCCGCGCCCGTACATCCGGCCGTCCTGGATCACCGGCTCGAAGGGGTCGGTGTGCCAGCCGTCGGCGAGGGCGGCGGGCTGCACGTCGTGGTGCCCGTACACGAGGACGGTCGGGGCGTGCGGGTCCTCGCTCGGCCAGTGCGCGAAGACGGCGGGCGCGCCGGGGGTCTCCCACACCTCGGCGACCGGGAAGCCGGTCTCCTTGAGCTTGGCCGCGAGCCATTCGGCGCTGCGGCGTACGTCGCCCGCGTGCTCGGGCTGGGCCGAGACGGAGGGGATGCGGAGCCACTCGGCGAGGTCGTCGAGGAAGGCGGCGCGGTGGGTGTCGATGTACGTGCGGACGACGCTGTCCGGCGGGGTGTCGCTCATGCCCACGAGCCTAGCTGTCCGCCTGATGGTCACCGTCCGGGTCCGATTCGCCTTGGAGGATCCGCTCAAGGCGGGCCCGGTCCGGGAGGTCGCGGGGGCGGATCACGCGGCCGCTGCGGACGTGCAGGAAGGCGGCGGAGACCCGGTCGAGCGGGGTGTTCGTGGCCTCGGCCCAGGCCACGCGGTAGACGGCGAGCTGGAGCGGATCGGCCTCGGTGGTGCGGCCGGTCTTCCAGTCGACGATCTCGTACGAGCCGTCCGGGTTCTTGTAGACGGCGTCGATCCGGCCGCGCACGACCCGACCGGCGAGGGTGAGCTGGACCGGAGCCTCCATGCGGTGGGGCGGCCGGTCGGCGTACGGGCTGCGTTCGAAGGCGGCCTTGAGGGAGTCGAGGTCGGCCTCGTCGGCGATCTCCTGGTCGGAACCGGCGCCGGGGAGGTCGGTGACGGGGTCGAGGGCGTCGAGGAAGGGCAGCGGCAGCTCGTCGAAGCGGGACTCGACCCAGGCGTGGAAGCGGGTGCCCTGGCGGGCGGCGGGCTGCGGGGGGCGCGGCATGGGGCGGGCGAGGTCGCGTACGAAGCCCTGCTCGTCGGCGGCGAGCCGGAGCAGCTGGCTGGCGGACAGGGCGGCGGGCAGCTCGACGTCGCGGACGGCCGCGCGGGCACGGCGGAGCTCGCCCTCGAGGGCGTCGAGGTCGCGGTCCCAGGAGGCGATGGCACGCGCCTCTTCGGGTACGAGGTCGCCTCCGGCGGGATCGCCTCCGGCGGGGTCGGCCGCCACGGGACGCGGACGCGGCACGACCGCGCCCGCGCCGCTGGTGGCTTCGCCGGCCCACGGGTCGTCGCCGACGGGTACGGACGGCCGCCCGGCGGGTACGCCGGCTCCCGCTCGGGGGGTCGGCGCGGTTGCGCTCGCGGCGGTGGTGGCCTCCCCGGCCCACAGGTCGTCGCCCTCGGGGAGGGCCCCGGCCCAGGCCTCGGCCGCCCAGGGGTCGTCGAAGTCCGGGCCGGCGCCGTCGGGTGCGTCGGACGCGGTCGGCGTCGCCCGCGCCGCGTCGGCGGTGGCCTCTGCGGGCCTGGTGGCGGCCGGGACCTCCTGGGGCCAGGTGTCGTCGGTCGGGGGCGGCTCCCAGGGGTCCTCGGCCGGCCACGGCTCCTCGCAGTCCGGGGGCCAGAGGTACTCCTCGTCCTCCTCCGGGGGCGGGGCCGCCAGGTAGGACTCCACCAGGGCGGCCGCCGCGCGGCGCAGGGTCAGGGAGTACGGGTCGAGCGGGAGGGGCCAGGAGTGGTCCGGGGTGGATTCGCCGGACAGGGCCGGGTTCTCGTCGGTGGGGTCGGGCTCGTCCGCCCAGGCCTCGATCTCGCCGAACCCGGCCGCGCAGTGCTCGTACAGGGCTTCGAGGAACCGCGACGGGCCTCGGCGCTTCTTCTGGCTCGGCCCCCACCAGTGGCCCGAGGCCAGCAGCAGGGAGCGCGGCCGGGTGAAGGTCACGTATCCGAGGCGGAGCTCCTCCACCGACTTGTGGTCCTTGAGCGCGGCCTTGAAGGCCTTCAGGCCCGCCGAGGTCCAGGCCGGGTCCCCGGGCAGGGTGGGGGCGTCACCGCGCAGCGCGTACGGGAGCACCTTCGCGTACGAGGTCCAGGCCTCCGGCGGCTTCTCCTTCGGGAAGGCGCCCGCGCACAGGTCCGGGACCACCACGACGTCCCACTCCAGGCCCTTGGACTTGTGGGCGGTGAGCACCTTGACCGTGTTCTCGCCGCCCGGCAGCGCGTGGTCCAGGCCCTTCTCGTACTGGGCGGCCGTGCGCAGGAACGCCAGGAAGGCCAGCAGCGTGGCTTCGCCGTCCAGCGCGGCGAAACCGGCCGCGACGTCCATGAAGTTCGACAGCGTCTCGCGGCGGCGGGCCGCCAGCGCGTGCGGGGAGGCCGACAGCTCCACCTCCAGGCCGGTGGCGGTCAGCACCCGGTGCAGGACGTCCATCAGCGGGTCCGCGAGCGAGCGCCGCAGGTCGCGCAGTTCCTGGGCGAGGTGCGCGAAGCGGACCCGGGCCTCCGCCGAGAAGGGGAGGTCGTCCGGGGCCTGTCCGGCGCCGTCGAGGAAGGTCTCCAAGGCGTCGGCCAGCGACACGATCTCCGCCGGGTCCACGCCCTCCACGGCCGCCGCGAGCCGTTCGTCCGGGTCGGACCCGGCGGGCGCGCGGCCCACCAGGAGCCGCGCCCGGCGACCCAGCAGGGCCAGGTCGCGCGCGCCGATCCGCCAGCGGGGACCGATCAGGAGCCGGACGAGGGAGGCGTTGGCGCCCGGGTCCTGGAGGACCTCGCAGACGGCGACGAGGTCGGCGACCTCGGGCAGGTGCAGCAGCCCGGAGAGCCCGACGACCTCCACGGGCACGTCCCGGTCCACCAGTACCGCCTGGATCTGCGCGAAGTCCCCGGCGGACCGGCACAGTACGGCGATCTCGCGCGGCTCCGTCCCGGTGCGGACCAGGTGGGCGACGGAGTCGCCGAGCCAGTCGAGCTCCTGCGCGTGGGTCTCCAGCAGGGCGCAGCGGACCTGCCCGGCGGCCTCCGCCCCCGGCGCCGGGCGCAGCGCCTCCACGCCTTCGTGCATGGCGCGCAGCGGGGCGGCGAGACCGTTGGCCAGGTCGAGCAGGCGGCCGCCGCTGCGCCGGTTCTCGCTGAGGGAGAGCCGGGTGGCGGGGCTTCCGTCGGCGTGCGGGAAGTGCTCCGGGAAGTCGTCGAGGTTGGCGACGGAGGCCCCGCGCCAGCCGTAGATCGCCTGGCAGGGGTCGCCGACGGCGGTCACGGCGTGGCCGGAGCCCGCGCCGAAGAGGCCGGACAGCAGCAGCCGCTGGGCGACGGAGGTGTCCTGGTACTCGTCGAGCAGGACCACCCGGAACTCCTCGCGCAGCAGCGCCCCCACCTCGGGCCGGGTGGTGGCGAGCTGCGCGGAGAGGGCTATCTGGTCGCTGAAGTCGAAGAGGTCGCGGGAGCGTTTGGCGGCGCGGTAACGGGCGACCAGTTCCAGCAGTTCGAGGCGGCCGCGCACGGCCTCCGGGACCTTGCGGAGGTCCTCGTTGGTGAGCTTGGTGTCGGCGAGCACCTCGAGCAGCTCGGTGTCGTACCGGCGCAGGTGCTCCGGCTCGACCAGGTGCTCGGAGAGCTCCCCGTCGAGCGCGAGGAGGTCGCCGACCAGGTCGGGGACCGACTTGGTGAGCGAGGGGTAGGGGCCGGGGGCCTCGCGCAGCACCTTCGCGGCGAGCTGGAAGCGGGTGGCGTCGGCGAGCAGGCGGGAGCTGGGCTCCAGGCCGATGCGCAGGCCGTGGTCCTTCAGGAGCTGCCCGGCGAAGGCGTGGTAGGTGGAGATGCGGGGCTCGCCGCCGACCGCGTCCGCGTCGGCCGGAGAGGGGTCCGGGTCGGTGATGCCGGCCCGCGCCAGCGCCTTGCGTACGCGCTCGGACAGCTCACCGGCGGCCTTGTTGGTGAAGGTCAGGCCGAGCACCTGCTCGGGTGCGACCGCACCGGTGCCGACGAGCCAGACGACGCGGGCGGCCATGACGGTGGTCTTGCCGGAGCCGGCGCCCGCGACGACGACCTGTGGGGCGGGCGGGGCGGTGACACAGGCCATCTGCTCGGGCGTGAAAGGGATCCCGAGGAGCTCCTTGAGCTGCTCGGGGTCGGAGAGGGCGGGCGGACGCGCGGGCACGTAAAAAGGCTAGCCGCCTCCACCGACAGCCCCGACCGACGGCATCGGCCGACAGCCCTCACCGGCCGTCCCGCCCGTCCCGGCCGCCGAGCTCACTCGACGGTCTGGCGGCCCTCCGGGCGGGCGCTGCACGAGCTGCGGAAGGAGCAGTGGTCGCAGTGGCGGCCCGCGGCGGGTGCGAACCGTTCGTCCAGGACCCGGCCCGCGGCGGTGGCCAGCAGGTCGCCGACCCACTCCCCGTCGAGCGGCTGCTGGGCCTGCACCTTGGGTACGGCGTCGCCGCCCTCGCGGATCGGGGCGCCCTGGCGGAGCTGGACGAGCTCCGCGCCGCCGGCGGCGGGGCGCAGGCCGTCGAAGACCTCGTCGACGGCGCCCTCGCGCACGGCGAGCTGGTAGACGGCGAGCTGCGGGTGGCGGGCGACGTCGTCCTTGGTGGGTGCGGACCTGCCCGTCTTGAAGTCGACGACGTACGCACGTCCCTGCGGGTCCGTTTCGACCCGGTCCATGGAACCGCGGATGCGGACGGCGACCTCACCGGCTTCGAGTGTGACGTCGAACTCGTGCTCCGTGGCCACGGCCTCGCGGCCCCCGCGGTCCGTGGTGTGCCAGCGCAGGAAGCGTTCCAGGGCGGCCCGGGCGTTGTCCTTCTCCTGGCGGGACTTCCAGGGGGCGTCGAAGGCGAGGGCGTCCCACACCGAGTCGAGGCGTTCCATGAGGACGGCCAGGTCCGCGGGGGTACGGCCGGAGGCGACCTCGTCGGCGAGGACGTGCACGACGTTGCCGAAGCCCTGGGCGGCGGTGGAGGGGGTGTCGGCCTTGACCTCGCGGCCGAGGAACCACTGGAGGGAGCAGGTGTTGGCGAGCTGCTCCAGGGCGCTGCCGGACAGGGCGACGGGCCGGTCGCGGTCGCGGAGCGGGACGCTGCTGCGGGTGGGCTCGTACAGGCCCCACCAGCGCTGCGGGTGCGCGGCGGGGACCAGGGGTCGGTCCTCGTCGTCGGTGAGCGAGGCGAGGCGGGCGAGGCGGCGGGCGGCCGCGTCGCGCAGGGCGGGCGAGGCCTCGGGGTCGACGGTGGTGGCGCGCAGCTCGGCGACGAGCGCGGCGACGGCGAGCGGGCGGCGGGGACGGCCGGTGACGTCGCGCGGGGGGACGCCGAGCTCGGTGAGGAAGCGGGAGGGCTGGTCGCCGTCGTCGGCGGGGGCCTTGACGGCGGTGACGACGAGGCGTTCGCGGGCGCGGGTGGCGGCGACGTAGAACAGGCGGCGCTCCTCGGCGAGCAGGGCGCCGGGGGTGAGGGGCTCGGCGAGGCCGTCGCGTCCGATGCGGTCGGCCTCCAGCAGGGAGCCGCGGCGGCGCAGGTCGGGCCAGAGGCCTTCCTGGACGCCGGCGACGACGACGAGGGCCCACTCCAGTCCCTTGGAGCGGTGGGCCGTCATCAGCCGCACGGCGTCGGAGCGCGTGGCGCGGACCGTCAACGTGTCGGCGGCGATGTCCTCCGCCTCCAGCTGTTCGAGGAAGTTGAGCGCGCCACTGCCGCCGGTACGTTCCTCGGCGCGGGCGGCGGTGTCGAAAAGGGCGCAGACAGCGTCGAGGTCGCGGTCGGCGTTACGACCGGCCGCGCCGCCGCGGCGGGCGCTGCGTTCCAGCCGCTGCGGCCAGGGCGTGCCGTCCCAGAGGACCCAGAGGGCCTCCTCGGCGGTGCCGCCGCCTTGGAGCAGCTCCCGGGCCTTGCGCAGGAGCAGGCCGAGGCGCTGGGCGCCACGGGCGTAGGCGGGATCGTGCGCGGTGAGCCGCTCCGGCTCGGCGAGGGCGCGGGCGAGCAGTACGTCGGAGGGCGCGGGCACCTTGACTCCGGCGGCGCGCTCCTCGTCCCGCAGGGCACGGCCGAGTCGCCGCAGGTCGGCGGCGTCCATCCCGCCGAGCGGGGAGGCGAGCAGGGTGAGGGCGGCCTCGACGGTCACGCCCCCGACGGTGACGCCTCCGACCGTGACGCCTCCGACCGTGACGTCTCCGGCGGGGTCGGCGGGTTCCGGCTCGTCCGCGTCCGCGTCCGCGTCCGCGTCCGCATCGGCGTCGGGCTCGGCTTCGGCGGGCTCCCCGGGGCTCGGCTCGCCCACGCCGCCGGCCGTCCCCGGACCGGCTGCCCGCTCGGCTCCGGCGGAGCCGGTCGAGACCTCGGGGTCGGGACCCGAGCCCGGTTCTGCCGCGGTCGGGGCATCGGCAGCGGACCCGGTCGGGGCATCGGTCGCGGAGACGTCCGCGGCCGAAGCGGCGGGCCCGTCCGCAGCCGCGTCGGTATCGGCTCCGGCCGGGTCGGCGGAGCCTGGATCGATCCCGTCGGCCCGGTCCCGCCGGCCCGGCTCGGCGGTCGTGGCCTCGGCCGCGCCGGCGGGATCGGCCGTGCCGTCCTCGGCGGGGTCGGTGGTGGCCGAGGCGGCTGCGACGCGCAGGGCCGTCAGGAGGGGGGAGACCGCGGGCTCGTGGCGCAGGGGGGTGTCCGCACCGTCCGTTTCGACCGGGACTCCCGCGGAGATCAGGGCGCGCCGCATCGCCGGGAGGGTGCGACCGCCCGCGCGGACCAGGACGGCCATGTCCTGCCACGGCACCCCGTCCTCCAGGTGGGCCCGCCGCAGGATGTCGGCGATGTTGTCCAGCTCGGCGCCCGCCGTCGGGTACGTGCACACCTCCACCCGCCCGCCCTCACGCACCGGCGCGAGAGCGCGATGGGCGCGGACCGCCTCGGCCGGCAGCCTCGGGACGGGCATCCGGGTGGTGAGCAGCCGGGTGGCCGCCAGCAGGGCCGCGCCCGAGCGGCGGCCGACGGTGAGTGCCTCGACCCGCGCGCCGGGGAAGGCCGACCCGAAGTCCAGGATGTTGTTGATGTCGGCGCCACGGAAGGCGTAGATCGACTGGTCGGGATCGCCGAAGGCGACCAGGGTGCCGCTCGGGCCGGTCAGGGCGCGCAGCAGCCGCAGCTGCGAGGCGTCCGTGTCCTGGTACTCGTCGACGAAGATCGCGTCGTAGGCGGAGGCGAGGGACGGGGTGCGTTCCGCGAGGAGCACCGCCCGGTGCAGGAGCTCCGCGTAGTCCAGCGTGCCCTGCATGTCGAGGACGTCGAGGTACTCGGAGAGGAAGGCCGCCGCCGCCTTCCAGTCCGGGCGGCCGATGAGGTCGGCGAACGAGGAGAGGGCCTGCGGCCCGAGGCCCAGCTCGCGGGCGCGGGCGAGCACCGCCCGGACCTCGTCGGCGAACCCGCGCGTGGTCAGCGCGGCCCGCAGGTCGTCCGGCCAGCGGATGGAGCGGATCCGACGCTGGCCCTCCAGCAGGGTGCGGACCATGACGTCCTGCTCGGGGCCGGACAGCAGCCGCAGCGGGTCGGCGAAGAGGTCGGTGTCCTGGTGGGCGCGGACGAGTCCGTAGCAGAAGGAGTGGAAGGTGGTGGCCTGCGGGGCACGCGCGCCGCCGAGGCGCAGGGCGGCCCGGTCGCGCAGTTCCACCGCGGCCTTGCGGCTGAAGGTGAGGATGAGGATCCGGGCGGGGTCGGTGCCCGCTTCCACCCGGGCGGCGACGGCTTCCACCAGCGTGGTCGTCTTCCCGGTGCCCGGTCCGGCGAGGACCAGCAGTGGTCCGCCGGTGTGGTCAACCACCGCCCGCTGCGCTGCGTCCAGCACAGGGGGATCCACCCGTTCCGGCCCGGTGCGCACGAGGCGGTACGCGTCGGGGGTCCGCGTACGCCGCCGTTCGGAGCGGTCGGAGGAAGAGGTGATCACGTGGGGTGCCGGTCCTGGTGGGTCTGCGGGGCGTGGCGGTGCTGCCGTGACGGCTCGCGCGGAAGCCGCCGCGGAAGCCGAAGAGGCAACGCTACGGCAACCGGCCGACGCCGCGCAGTCCCCCCGGGTACCCCGGACGGACGTTCGGGGCGTCGCCCGATCGCCCGTCCGGGCCCCGCATGGCCGAAGCTGTCAGATGTGAGCCTCGTCGCGTCCGTCGTCCCGTCCGTCCTGCCCGGAGGACCCGTCCCAGCGCGCCCGGCGCATGTCCAGGCGTGGCTCGCCGCCCGCCGTCAGGCGCAGTGGGGTGGCCTCGACGCGGTAGTGCTCCAGGGCGCGCACCTCGTGTCCGGGGAGCGGCAGGCCGTCCGCCCGCACCACGCGCCACCAGGGCACGGCTCCCCCGTACAGGGCCATGACACGCCCGACTTGGCGCGGTCCTCCCTCGCCGAGCCATTCGGCGACGTCGCCGTACGTCATCACCCGGCCGGGCGGAATGCGCTCGGCCACCTCCAGTACGCGCTCCGCGTACGCGGGCAGCTCCTCACTCATTCAGCACATGGTGCAGTACCCCGGCCGCGCTCGGGCGGAGGTCTCGCTTCCGCACCGGCGCGCACCCTGATGCCCCGCAGGCCCGTCGGTCCGTGCCACCATCTTCCGGGCGGTGACTGGTGATACGTGATCAAGAAGAGACGGATGTGACGACGAAGGAGCAGGGTGTGAGCCCTCCGGACGGCGCGGCGACCGACGACGGCGCACGCCCTGACGACGGCCGCGCCGCCCGCCCCGAACCCGTCCCCGAGCCCCGTCCGGAGGCCCCGCGCCCCGACGGTCGGACCGACGGGTCCAAGGCCGGTGGGGCCGAGCCCACCCGGGCCAAGGCCACCGGAGGAGCCAAGTCCAAGGCCGAGGCCAAGGCCAAGGCCGAAGCCCAGGGCGCCGCCGCCGCGGCCGCGCCCGAGGGCGCGCACGGCCACACCGCCACGGACGCCGACCGGGTCGAGGTCGACGAACCACTGCTCGCCGCCCGCGTGCACCGGCCGTCCGACCTCGTACGCCTGCTCGTCGGCATCCTCGGGATCGCCGTCCTCCTCGCCATCGCCGCCTTCGCCCACGGCACCACCGTGGGTCTGGAGGAGGACATCAGCAAGGGCACCGGCCAGGCGCCCGCCCTGCTGATCAAGGTCGCCGCGCTGGTCTCCAGCATCGCCGTGCTGCTGCTGCCCGTCGCCTTCGCCATCGAGCGGCTGATCAAACGTGACGGGCTGCGCATCGCCGACGGCGTGCTCGCCGCCGTCCTCGCGCACGGCGTCACCCTCGCCACCGACCTGTGGGTCTCGCAGGCCGCGCCCGACACCATCCAGGACGCCCTGACCCGTCCCGCGGCCGGTGGCACCCTCACCGACCCGGTGCACGGCTACCTCGCGCCCGTCATCGCGTACATGACCGCGGTCGGCATGACCCGCAGGCCCCACTGGCGCGTCGCGCTGTGGGTGGTCCTGCTGCTCAACGCCTTCGCCATGCTGGTCAACGGCTACACCACCCCCTTCTCGATCATCCTCACCGTGCTGATCGGCTGGAGCGTCGCCTACGGCACCCTGTACGCCGTCGGCTCGCCGAACGTGCGCCCCACCGGGCAGCACCTCCTCGCCGGACTGCGCCGCGTCGGCTTCCAGCCGGTCAGCGCGATGCGCGCCGAGATGCCCGAGGGCCCCGAGCCCTCCGAGGCCAACGACCGGGGGCGCCGCTACCACGTGACGCTGGAGGACGGGCCGCCGCTGGACGTCACGATCGTCGACCGCGAGCAGCAGGCGCACGGCTTCTTCTACCGGGTCTGGCGCCGGCTCACCCTGCGCGGCATCACCACCGGGCGCAGCCTGCAGTCGCTGCGCCAGGCGCTGGAGCAGGAGGCGCTCCTCGCGTACGCGGCCATCGCGGCCGGGGCGAACGCGCCGAAGCTGATCGCCACCTCCGAACTCGGTCCGGACGCGGTGATGCTCGTGTACGAGCACCTGGACGTCCGGACCCTCGACTCGCTGGCCGACGAGGAGATCACCGACGAGCTGATCCACCACACGTGGAAGCAGGTACGGGCCCTGCAGTCGCGGCGGATCGCCCACCGGCGGCTGACCGGCGACGCCCTTGTGGTGGATCGTTCCGGCAATGTCATCCTCACCGACCTGCGCGGAGGCGAGATCGCCGCGGGCGACCTGGTCCTGCGCATGGACATCGCCCAGCTCCTGACCACGATCGGCCTGCGGGTCGGCGCCGAGCGCGCGGTGGCCTCGGCCGTGTCGGTGCTCGGCCCGGACGCGGTGGCGGACTGCCTGCCGCTGCTCCAGCCGATCGCGCTGAGCCGTTCCACCCGGGCGACGCTGCGCAAGCTGGCCCGGGAGCGGGCGGAGCGGCAGCGGGAGGCCGTACTGGAGTCCTCGCGGGCGGCGAAGGCGGCGCGCGAGGCGGAGTCCGCGGCCTCCGCGACACCGGTGTCCGCCTCGGCGGCCGCCGACCGCAAGGCCGAGAAGAAGGCGCTGGAGGATGCGCTGGACGGGGCCCGCGAGGAGGATCTGCTGACCCAGATCCGCCACCAGGTGCTGCTGATCCGCCCGCAGGCGCCGGTGGAGCCGGCCCGGCTGGAGCGGATCCGGCCGCGGACGCTGGTCTCGTTCATCGCGGGCGCCTTCGGTTTGTACTTCCTGCTCACGCAGCTCGCCCACGTGGACTTCGCGACGATCATCGCCGACGCGGAATGGGGCTGGGTCGGGGCGGCGCTCGCCTTCTCGGCACTGACGTACTTCGCGGCGGCGATGAGCCTGCTGGGCTTCGTGCCCGAGCGGGTGTCGTTCCTGCGGACCGTGATCGCGCAGGTGGCCGGGTCGTTCGTGAAGCTGGTGGCTCCGGCGGCCGTCGGCGGTGTCGCGCTGAACACCCGGTTCCTGCAACGGGCGGGCGTCCGGCCCGGGCTGGCCGTCGCGAGCGTGGGCGCCTCCCAGCTGTTCGGACTGGCCAGCCACATCGTGCTGCTGCTGTCCTTCGGCTATCTGACCGGGACCGAGAAGACCCCGGAGATGACCCCGTCCCGAGCCGTGATCGCGGGTCTGCTGACGGTGGCCGTCCTGGTGCTCGTGGTGACGGCCGTCCCGTTCCTGCGGAAGTTCGTGGTGACCCGGGTACGGGCGCTGTTCGCGGGTGTGGTGCCGCGCATGCTGGACGTGCTCCAGCGGCCGAAGAAGCTGCTGACGGGCATCGGCGGGATGCTGCTGCTGACGGGCTGCTTCGTGATGTGCCTGGACGCGTCGATCCGCGCCTTCGGGGGCGGCGAGGCCATCAGCTACGCGAGCATCGCCGTGGTGTTCCTCGCGGGCAACGCGCTGGGATCGGCGGCGCCGACGCCGGGCGGTATGGGCGCGGTGGAGACCACCTTGACGCTCGGTCTGATCGCGGCGGGGTTGGAGAAGGAGGTCGCCTTCTCGGCGGTCCTGCTGTTCCGCCTGATGACCTTCTGGCTGCCGGTGCTGCCGGGGTGGATCTCGTTCAACTTCCTGACCCGCAAGGAAGCCATCTAGTGCCGTGACCGGAAAGGTTTGCCGGGTCGCGTTGTCCGGTGCGGTGCATCTCCCCCAGCTACCGCTGGGAGGGGCCCCCGGGCGGAGGGCCACGGCTCGTACCGGACGTACCGCCGTGGTCCGACAACGCGGCGAGGTGCCGTGCCGGGCAGCGCGACCCGGTGAACCTTTCCGGTCACGGCACCAGGGCGCGTCAGTCGTTGCCGTCCTCGTCCTCGACGAACCGCGTCTCGAGAGGCCCCGGCTCCGGTCGTCCGAAGTCGACCGCGAAGTGGGCGGGGTAGAGCTTCACCATCACCCGGCACGTCTTCTCAACCCCGAGGCCATCCAGTGCCCCGCGCGGGCCGGTGTGTCGGAGGCGGCCGGCACCATGCGTCCATGAGTGAAGATCGCGACAGCCGTTGCCCGTTCGACGATCCGGCCGCGGTGCTGCGCGCCGACCGGGCGGTCCTGCGGGGTGGGGCCGCCGCCGGCGGGGGCCTCGGGCGGGAGGTGTTCACGCAGGCCGAGGCCGTATTCGGGCGGGCCGAGGTGACGCGGGCCGAGTTCGCCTCCTGGCTGCAGTTCGCCGCGACCGTGCTCGGGCACCACGACTACGCCGCCCGCGTCGCCGAGGCCGAACCGGGGCTGCCCTGGCGGACGGTGTGGGCCTGGTGGCGGCCCGTCGGCGCGTACGTGGCGGAGCCGAACCTCAGCGGTGACCACGCCGTCGAGGTGTACGACCTCGACGGCGGCGGTGCGGCCGTGAAGGTGTGGGCCCTGTGGTGCCAGGACGCCTGGTTCGACCTGGACACCGGACGCCGACTGCCCGCTCCGGCCGCCGGCGAGGCGGTGGAGCGGGATGTGGCGGAGCCGGACGGCCCCTGGATGTTCGACGCCGACGAGGAGGGCTGGGCACTGCACTGCCCCGGCACCTGGGAGGAGCCCGTCCCGCTCGGCGGCGGCCGCCACCTGTACATCGAGGACCGCGGGATCGTGGTGGTGGAGGAGAACCCCGCGGCGCTCGCCGGGTGGCCCCGGGGCGCCGCCGACTCCGGCTCCTGGGACTCCGCCGAGGACATCCCGTGGTTCCGCCCGGGCACCCGCGGCTCCGGCCCGCTCACCGCGGCCGGGCTCGCCCGCACCTTCGGCGACGCCTCGATCACCCGCGTCCCGGCCGACGAGCTTCCGGCGGCGCTGGAGCACCCGGGCACGCGGGAGTTCCTGAGCGGCATCGGGCTGCCGCGCCACTGGGCCGCGGGCGTCAGCTCGTTCGAGGTCGCCCCGGAGCCGCTGCTGCCGTTGACCGCGCGGGTCCCGGAGGCGGGCGACGAGGACCTCCTGCACCTCGGGACCTTCGACTTCGGGTACACGGACCCGGGCCTGGTCGGCGTCCACCGCGTCACCGGGGCGGTGCACATGTACCAGGAGTCCGTCGTCCCGCTGGCCCGGGACGTGGCGGCCTTCGTCGGGATGCTCGACGGCGTGCGCCGGTACATGGGCGCCTGCTGGTCCCCGTACCCGGCCGAGGACGGCATCGGGGACTTCCGCAGGGCGATGGAGGCCCTGGATCCCGAGGCGACGGCCGACGGCTCCCCCGCCGCCGAGACCTGGGAGCACCTGTTCGCCGCGATCACGGAGCTGAGCGTGGACGGCTACTGACGTGCGGGCGGGCCCGCCCCCCGTTCGGGTCAGCGCGCGGGCGGGGTCGCGGCGGGGCGCACAGGATGGGGACATGCCGACACACGCCTGGCGGGTCACCGCCGCCGCCACGCTAGCCGCCGGGCTGCTCGCCACGGCCGCATGTTCCGGCGACGGCGACGGGAAGAAGACGACGGCCGACGGCACCCCGGAGGTCAAGCCCCTGAAATGGGGCGACTGCGAGGCCCCGACCGCCGCCCAGGGCGGTGGTCCGGCCCCGCCCAAGGACTGGCAGTGCGCCACCCTCGACGTCCCGCTCGACTACGCGAAGCCCGAGGGCGAGACCATCCCGATCGCCCTGATCCGGGCCAAGGCCAGGGACCAGAAGAACCGGCTGGGCTCGCTGGTCTTCAACTTCGGCGGTCCCGGCGGCTCGGGGATCAGTACGCTGCCGGGCGCCGCGAAGGAGTACGAGGCCCTGCGCGCCCGGTACGACCTGGTGAGCTTCGACCCGCGCGGGGTCGGCGGCAGCGATCCGGTCCTGTGCGAGAACGACAAGCAGCTGGACCAGTACTTCGGTGAGGACTCCTCCCCCGAGACTCCGCAGGAGGAGAAGGCCTTCGTCGAGAACATCCGCGCGTACCAGGAAGCCTGCAAGAAGAACTCCGCCGAGCTGCTGCCCCACGTGGGCACCGAGAACGCCGCCCGCGACCTGGACCGCATCCGGCAGGCCCTCGGCGACGAGAAGCTGAACTACTTCGGCATCTCCTACGGCACCGAACTGGGCGGGGTCTACGCCCACCTCTTCCCCAAGAACGTCGGCCGGGCCGTCTTCGACGCCGTCGTGGACCCGACCAAGACCGCCGAGCAGAGCGCCCTGGGCCAGGCCAAGGGCTTCCAGCTCGCGCTCGGCAACTTCGCCCAGGACTGCGTGGACCGCGGCGACGAGTGCCGGCTCCAGGGCAGCACGCCCCAGGAGATCGAGGCCGACATCATCAAGCTGCAGAAGGCGTTGGCCGCCAAGCCCATCCCGGGCATCGGGGACCGGATGCTCACCGAGACCCAGGCGACGAACGGCATCGCCCAGGCCCTGTACTCCCAGGAGTTGTGGCCGCTGCTGGAACAGGGCCTCGACGAGGCGGAGGGCGGTCAGGGGCAGTTGCTGATGGCCCTGTCGGACGCACTCAACGGCCGCGACCCTCAGGGGCGTTACAGCAACATCGGCGCGGCCAACACCGCCATCAACTGCGTGGACGACAAGGAGCGTTACACGCTGGAGCAGACGAAGGCCAAGCTGGCGGAGTTCCGCGCCGCCTCACCGGTCTTCGGGGACCTGCTCGGCTGGGCCATGCTGTCCTGCACCGGCTGGCCGGTGGCCGGCACCTGGGAGACCCCCGACGTCTCGGCGCCGGGCTCCGAACCGATCCTCGTGATCGGCAACACCGGCGACCCGGCCACCCCGTACGAGGGCGCCCGCAACATGGTGGAGCGGCTGGGCCCGGGGGTGGGCGTGGAGCTCACCTACAAGGGCGAGGGGCACGGCGCGTACAACAGCGGCGACCCGTGCGTGCAGAAGGCGGTCAACACCTATCTGTTGGACGGCACGCCGCCGGCGGGCGGCACCGTCTGCACCGCCGCCCCGAACCCGACACCGCCCGAGACACCGGAGCCGCCGACACCCGCCTGATCCGGTCCGGGTCCGCGTCCGGGTCCGTCCGGGTCCGCAGGCGTGAATGCCGAAGGGGCCGTACCTCGCGCGCGAGGTACGGCCCCTTCGGTCACGTCCGGTGAGCCCGGGTCCCGCCTAGTAGACCGGCTTCTCGGGCTCGATCTGGTGGACCCAGCCGATCACGCCGCCGCCGACGTGCACCGCGTCCGCGAAGCCCGCGGACTTCAGCACCGCGAGGACTTCCGCACTGCGGACACCCGTCTTGCAGTGCAGGACGATGCGCTTGTCCTGCGGCAGGTCCTGGAGGGCGGTGCCCATCAGGAACTCGCCCTTGGGGATCAGCTTCGCGCCGGGGATCGAGACGATCTCGTACTCGTTGATCTCGCGGACGTCGATGATCTCGATGGGCTCGTCGGTGTCGATCCACTCCTTGAGCTGCTTGGGAGTGATCGTCGAACCGGCGGCCGCCTCCTGGGCCTCCTCCGACACGACGCCGCAGAAGGCCTCGTAGTCGATGAGCTCGGTGACGGTCGCGTTCGGACCGCAGACCGCGCAGTCGGGGTCCTTGCGGACCTTGACCTGGCGGTACTGCATCTCCAGGGCGTCGTAGATCATCAGGCGGCCGACCAGCGGCTCACCGACACCCGTGAGGACCTTGATGGCCTCGGTGACCTGGATGGACCCGATGGACGCGCAGAGCACGCCCAGCACGCCGCCCTCGGCGCAGCTCGGGACCATGCCCGGCGGCGGGGGCTCCGGGTAGAGGCAGCGGTAGCACGGGCCGTGCTCGGACCAGAAGACCGAGGCCTGGCCGTCGAAGCGGTAGATCGAGCCCCACACGTACGGCTTGTTCAGCAGCACGCAGGCGTCGTTCACCAGGTAGCGCGTGGCGAAGTTGTCCGTGCCGTCGACGATGAGGTCGTACTGGCTGAAGATCTCCATCACGTTCTCGGCTTCGAGCCGCTCTTCGTGAAGGACCACGTTCACGTACGGGTTGATGCCCAGCACGCTGTCGCGGGCCGACTCGGCCTTGGAACGGCCGATGTCCGCCTGGCTGTGGATGATCTGGCGCTGCAGGTTCGACTCGTCGACCTCGTCGAACTCCACGATGCCGAGCGTGCCGACACCGGCCGCGGCGAGGTACATGAGGGCGGGCGAACCGAGACCGCCGGCACCCACGGCCAGCACCTTGGCGTTCTTCAGGCGCTTCTGGCCGTCCATCCCGACGTCCGGGATGATCAGGTGCCGCGAATACCGGCGGACCTCGTCTACGGTGAGCTCAGCTGCTGGCTCGACCAGCGGTGGCAGCGACACGGGCACTCCGGAGGTGGGAGCATCCCCGCAGGTGCAGGGAGCGAACTGAATGGTTGTTCTCTCCGTAACACTGCCACGGCCGTCTTCATTCCAAGACACCTGTCCCGATCCGTGAGACGATTTCGTCCCAGTACGCGGGCATGGAGGCCCACGGGTCGCTGCCGCGCACACCGCGCCGGTCGGTGAACCAGATCGTGCCGGCGCCCTGCCAGCGGGCGACCCGCATCGCCTCCTCCAGATGCGTGCGCGGCACCCCGTGGACGAGGTGGCAGAAGCGCTCCGCCGGGTGGTCCGCCGTCCACTCCGCCACCTGCGACCAGCGGTAGTCGGCCCAGGACCCGGAGAAGGTGACCAGTTGGTCGGCGATGTCCGCGTAGCCCTCGTAGGGGTGCGTGCCGTGTCCGAGCACGATCCGCAGGTCCACGCCCAGGCTGCGCAGGGTGTCCACGACCCGGCACACCGAGGCCAGCTCCGCCTTGCCGGCCGGAGCTCCGGCGAGGTAGAAACCGCCGACGCCGTACCAGTCCCGGAAGCGGTGGGCGTCGGAGATCAACTCCCCGAAGGACCGTGCTCCGTCTCGCATCGCGAGATGACCGAGGACCGTGCCGCCCGCGCGCCGCAGCTTGGCGGCCGCCTCCGTGCAGTGCGGATCGGGACGCCCGCCCGGCCCGTCCGCCACGTTGAGCACGGCCCAGTGCAGCGGGGTGCCAGGGCGGGTCAGCTCGGCCCACTCGACGGGGGCGAGCAGCGGGTGCGCGTATCCGGGGATGCCGAGACCGAGGCGACCGGCCTCGGTCGCGGCGGCGGTCATGGATCCCGGCGGCGTCGTCAGATGCGGCACGCCGCCTCCATCCAGATGTCCGCGAGGGATTCCTCCAGGTTGATCCGGGGCCGCCAGCCCAGCCGGTCCCGGGCGGTACGGACGTCCGCCTGCTGCCAGGCTCCGCAGCCGTCCGGGTAGGGGTACGGCTGGGGGGCCGCGGCGGCCATCTGTTCGGCGGTGGCCTCGGAGCGCGGTGAGCCGATGGTGGCGAGTCCGGCCGGTCGGCCGGGGTGCCCGTGCGCCTGCTGGGGTCCGCCGTGCGGGACGTCCAGCTCGTGCAGGGCTCCGCCGTATCCGGCGACCCGGGCGAGGACGGCGGCCGCGTCGCGCAGCCGGACCGCGCGGCCCGTGCCGATGTTGACCACGCCTTGGGCGGCCGACAGCGAGGCGGCGTGCACGGCCCGCGCCACGTCCCGTACGTCCACGAAGTCGCGCTGCACGCCGAGCCCGCTGAGCTTGAGCTCCCCGTCGCCCGCCTGCATCGCGCGGCGCATGGCCTCGGCGAGCCGGCCGAGCGGGGAGCCGGCGGGGGTGCCGGGGCCGACGGGCGAGAAGATCCGCAGGACGACGGCGTCCAGCCCGGAGCCCAGGACCAGCTCGGTGGCGGCCAGTTTGCTCACGCCGTACGGTCCACCCGGTCTCGGCACGGCGTCCTCGGCCGTGGACGATCCGGGCTGACTGGGCCCGTACTCGGCGGCGCAGCCGAGCTGCACCAACCGGGCCCCGCAGCCGCTGCGGCGCAGCGACTCGCAGATCGTCGCGACGGCGACGGTGTTGTGCCGGGTGAGTTCCCGGGCCCCGCCCCGGGTGGCTCCGGCGCAGTTGATGACGACGCCGGGGTGGACGGCGTCGAGGAAGCGGGTGAGCGCGCCGGGGCTGCCGGTGGCGAGGTCGAAACGGACGTCGGCGTCGTCGCCGCGGCCGAGCGCGGTGAGCTGGACGGCGGGGTCGGCGAGCAGCCGGTCGGCGACGTAGCGGCCGAGGTATCCGTTGGCTCCGATCAGCAGCACCCTCATCGCGTGACCCCTTGGTTGGTTGGCTGGCCGGTCATGTCTGTTTCTCCTTGTGGACGGACGGATGGACGGATGGGTGGGGCGGGGTACGGGTAAAGCGCTTCGGCGTCGGCTCCGAAGGTCCGGGGACGTCCGGGGACGTCAGGGCCGCGCATGCGCGGAGGCGCGGGCCAGGGCGAGTACGGCGTGTACGAGGAGTCCGGCCGCGGCGGCGAGGGCCGCCGCGGGGACGGGGACCAGGGCGAGGGCGAGCGCCGCACCGAGGGGTGCGCGGTGTGCTCCGTGCCGCAGCAGGAGCCGGGTGAGGAACAGCAGCAGCGCGAGCGGAACGGCCACGGACAGCGGCGTGCCCGCGAGCGCGGCGGCCGCGGCGGCGCCCCCGGTGAACAGGGCGACGGCCGCCAGCAGCAGCGGACGGGCCCGGTCCGCGAAGTCCTCCAGGGCGCGGCTGCCGTCGAGCCGGGCCCGGGCCCCGGCGGCGAAGGCGACGGTGGCCAGGTGCCCGGGGACGACGGCCAGCGCGAGGCCGACGGCGAGGGCGGTGCCGTAGCGGTACACGGCCCAGCCGGCGACGGCCGCGGTCAACAGGTGCGCCAGGTAAGGGAATCGGCCCCCGGTGGCCCGCCCGGGCCACACCAGGGCGGCGGTGACGGCGGCCACGGCGGCGACCCCGGCCCACGCCTGACCGGCGGCGGCCGCGGCGCAGGCGAGGGCGGCGGGCAGCAGCGCGTAGCCGAAGCCGCGGAACGCGGCGGGGCCGGCCGGGACCAGGGCGGGCGCGGCGGCGGCGATCGTCTCGTGGGGGCTGCGCGCGTACAGCTCCTCGGCGAGCGAGAAGACGTCCCGGTGCCGGAAGCGGGCGGCGGTGCGGTCGGTGATGCCGTGGGCCTCCAGCCCGGCGGCGATCTCCAGCGGATCCACGGCGCGCTCGCACAGTTCCCGATGCCGGTGCAACAACGCCTTGACAGGATCCCCGGCGACCCGCCGCCGAGTCGGCCTGGCGGCCGAGCCGACGCGCGCCCCTTCCACCCCGCTGGGAGCGATGTCGGCCTCGCCGGGGGGCATGTCAGCCTCGCCGGCGTTCGAGGCGCGGGGGTCCGGGGGCAGGGCCCCGGGCAACGGCGCCGCGGCGGACCGTGCACCGGAAGCCCGCACCACCTCTGCGGCACCGCTGCCGGGGCTCTGCCCCGGACCCCGCGCCTCGAACGCCGGCGAGGCTGGGTGGGGCAGGGCCGGCGCGGCCGGATTCGGCGGGGTCGGTGGAGTCGGGTTCGGCGGAGTCGGGTTCGGCGGGGACGCGATCTCGGGGTCGGCGGTGGTCATACGGCGGCCTCCGAGGACGACTCCGGAGCGCCGGCCCACGTCGGGCTGGTCCAGTGACCCGGCACCCGGGCTTCCGGGGGCCGGGCGAAGGGGACCTCGCCGCCCGGCCGGACGGAGCCCTTGGCCAGCAGCCGCAGGTAGATCTGCTGGAAGGCGGCCACGTTCTGCTCGACGGTGAAGAGCTCCAGGGCCCGCGCCCGGGCGGCGGCGCCGAGCCGCTGCGCCCGCTCGGGGTCCTGCAGCAGGGACAGGCAGGCCTCGGCGAGCGCCCGGGGATTGCGCGGTGGGACGACGAGCCCGGTGCCGCCGATGACCTCGCAGACCGCGCCCACGTCGGTGGAGACGGTGGCGCGCCCGCAGAACATCGCCTCGGCGAGGGTGACCGGGAAGCCCTCGATCACGGAGGACAGGACGACGACGCGCCCGGCGCCGTACGCCTCGGCCGTGGTGGGGGCGTCGGGTCCGCCGATCTCCTCGAAGGTGACCGGGTTCTCCCCGACCGTGACCGAGTCGGCGGCCTCGTCGGGGAAGAGTTGGGCGGCCAGCGAACGGCAGTCGGCGAGGTAGTCGGGGGTCGCGGCCGTGGCGAAGATCCGCAGCCGGGTGCCGGGCGCGGCCCGGCGGACCTCGGCGAAGGCGTGCAGCAGGGCGATGAGGTCCTTGGCCGGCTCTATCCGGCCGACCCACACCAGCGTGTCGGGGTCCCCGCAGTCCGCGGCCTCGCCGACGGTGGCGAATCGGTCCGCCTCCATCCCCGGATAGACGGTCCGCAGCCGTTCCCGGGTGGCCCCGCACCGCTCCTGCCAGCGCCGGGCGTGCGCGTTCCCGGGGGTCAGGAAGTCGGCGCGGGCGTAGATCTCGGTGGCCAGCCTCAGGTGGAAGGCCGCGAGCAGGGCCCGTACGGCGGGGCGGGTCTCCGGCTCGCCGTGGGTGTCGAGCTGGGCCAGGTAGTGGGCCCGGAGCTGGACCCCGTACTCGGTGACCAACAGCGGGACCCCGAAGAAGCGTTTGGCCAGAAGTCCGGGGAGCGCCGCCACGCCGCCCGCGGTCGCGTGGCAGATGTCGGCCTCGCCGAGGCTGCCCCCGTCCTGGGCGTCCTCCCCGTACCAGTCGAGGGACAACGGCCGCAGCATGACCTCCAGTTCGTCCACGAACTCCAGCAGGTCGGCCACCTGCGCGGTCTGTACGGTGCGCGCCGCGCCCGGCGCCCGGCAGGCGGACTCCAGGGCGCGCACCGCGGACTCGGAGCGCAGGGCCGCGTACATCCCGCCCTGTTCGCGGGCGAGTCCGGCGAGCCCGTACAGTCCGGCCGCGAAGGGCTGGGCCTCACCGCCGCAGATCCCCTGGACCAGCTCCTTGAAGCAGTCCACGAACCGCCGGCGCTCCCGGCGGGAGTAGGTCCGCCCGTCGTCGGCGGGGGCCCACAGGGGGGCCGTCCGGACCCGGGTGACGTGCTCGGGCAGGGACACCCGGGCGCGTTCCTGCTCGGCGCTGCGGCTCAGTGCGTAGACCTCGAACTCGTGCTGCGGGAGCCCGCGCACGAGCCGGTCGCACCACAGCCTCGCCTCTCCCGTCGCATACGGATAACCACCTTCCGTGAGCAGTCCGATCCGCACGAGTGGCACCCCCGATCTCCCGTTCAGGCGGTCGCCGTTCGGTCAGGCGACCCGCCGCGGGAGAACTCAAGCGGATATGCCGAAGGGGGGGGGGGCGGGGGGGGGGGGGCCCCCCCCCCGGGGGGGTGGGTGGGGGGGGGCGGTACCCGAACGGTGGGGGGGGGGGCCCCCACAAGTAAAGAAACGGGGACGGGCGGGG